>CAMAGI010000021.1 GCA_945833775.1 uncultured Lachnospiraceae bacterium | reverse complement strand
CAGGCGGGGTATGAGAGGCACCCCCAGGCATGCGATACCCCGCGGGGAGAAGCAGGCGGGGTATGAGAGGCACCCCCAGGAAGCAGATACCCCGCGGAGCGCAGCGGACGAGAAAAGAGGACGAAAAGGGGACGCTGGTAGCCTTTTCTCAATGATTCTTTCGGAATGAATATCTCTGTTCCTTTAAGCGTATAGGCAGCAGAAACACTTTTTGGAAAAGCGCGGAAACTAAAGCGCGAAAACTAAAGTACGAAAACTAAAGGGATAATACTAAAGTGACAATACTAAAGGGAGAAAAATAAAGAGAAAAATAGAGCGGGAAAAAGGTAGAAAATAAAAAAGGTAGAAAAGCGAAAGGGAGAAACATAAAAAGAAAAATAAAAAAGTATAAAAATGGTATTGACAAAATCCGGAATCTAATACATACTTGTATTAAGTCAACAGTACACTAGTACAAAAGTACAGTCGCAAGATATCTTTTGTCGGTGACAGCACCAATCGGTGACAGCACCAATCAGTGGCGGCACCAATCAACACCAGCACCAATCAACACCAATCACAATCATAGGAAAGGAAGGGATCATATGGCGTGGAATTTGGATTCCGACAGACCCATATACGCACAACTGGTTGAGATCCTGCAGATGCGGATAGTGTCCGGACAGTATAAGCCCGGTGCCAGAATTCCGAGTGTGCGGGATATGGCGGCAGAGGCAGCAGTCAATCCGAACACGATGCAGAGGGCTTTTGCCGAACTGGAGCGGGACGGCTTGATCGTGACACAACGCACCAGCGGACGCAGCGTCACACAGGACGAGGCGGCAATCCGGCGTGTGAAGGAGCAGCTTGCCAAGAACCGGATAGAGGATTTCATCACAGGAATGCGTAGAATCGGTTACAGCGGACAGGAAATCATCAACATGCTGGAAGACGTGTTTAAGGAGGAGAATCATGAATGAATTGATTGAAATCAAGGGACTCACAAAGTCCTACGATGCCCGGAATATCGCAGTCAACAATATTTCGTTGACCCTGCCGAGAGGAAGAATTATCGGTTTGCTCGGTCCCAACGGAAGCGGAAAGACGACGTTGATCAAAATGCTCAACGGCCTTTTGACACCGACCGCCGGAACCATCCGGATTGGCGGTCAGGAGGTGGGACCCGAGACAAAGGCCCATGTGGCATATCTGCCGGACAGAACCTATCTGTCGGGAGGCCAGCGGATTACCGATATCCTGGATTATTTTGGGGATTTCTATGCGGATTTCTCCAGGGAAAAGGCGATGACTATGCTGGCTAATCTCGGAATTGATCCCGCGGCGAAGATGAAGACGCTTTCCAAGGGAACCAAGGAGAAGGTTCAACTGATCCTGGTGATGAGCAGAAATGCGGATCTCTATGTTCTGGATGAACCCATCGCGGGGGTGGATCCTGCAGCACGGGATTACATCTTGAAGACGATCGTGGGCAACTACAATCCGGAGGCTACAGTGCTCATCTCGACGCATTTGATCGGCGATATCGAGCAGGTTCTGGATGAAGTCATATTCATGCGCTACGGCCAGCTGGTGCTCTATACCTCGGTTGACAACATCCGGGAGAAGCAGGGAAAATCCGTAGATGCATATTTCAGGGAGGTATTCGCATGTTAGGGAAATTGATCAAACATGAATGGAAAGATACGTATAAGGTCGGCTGCGTGATGCTGGGAATTGTGGCCATCGTCACCCTGATCGGATGCATTGCTCTGAGCACGCCGGTCATGAAAGCACTGATAGCAGAGTCCGACAGCAATCTGACCGGTGGACAGATCTTCGGCGTTTTTTCCTTTATCGGAACCATGGTTCTCTATGCTATAATGTTAATCGGTGCCTCCTACGGCATTCTGATCTATCTCGGTGTTCATTTCCACAAGAGTATGTATTCGGCAGAAGGATATCTCACTCACACCCTTCCGGTGAAGGGCCATGAACTGCTGGGAAGTAAGCTCCTGGTGGGCGGAATCTGGTATTTCATCATTGAGCTATCAGTGGTGGTTTCCGTAATCGCACTGATGGTGGCTATGATCACCGGGATGCTGCACGGTATTGATCCGGACCTGAGCATGGAATTGTTCTGGAAGGAAATGCAGGAGATGTTCACGCAGATGTTTGACATGAATGTGACAGCCTACCTTGTGGTGGTGATCATCTCCGTTCTGGTCAGCCCCTTTGCCTCTGTCATGGTACTCTACGGCTCCCTGACCATCGGTCAGCTCTCCGGTAAGCACAAGGGCGTTATGGGGATTGTGACTTACTTTGTCGTGATGTTGGTACAGCTTCTGGTGAACTGGATTGTGCAGACCATCTATACCGCCACGGTAACGCTTCAGCTGATCGAAAGCGGGGACGAAAAGGCTTCCTTTATGACGCTGAACACGGAGATGCTTCTGCAGCTGGCAATGCAGGTGGCGTTCGCAGTGGCAATGTATTTTGTTGCCCACTACATTATGACAAAGAAGCTGAATCTGGAATAGACACCTGCGTTTATCGACAGAAACGGACAAAGAAAATCCGTGTATGATGTCATAAAAGAATTGCCCTACGCCTTGAAATTTGGTATACTGTTTCGGTAGGGGTGGCAGTCTGCCCCTACCGAGAAAAGGGCGGAAACGGGTGAGTATCAATGCAGGAAATCATTAGCCGAATTTTAGAGGGTAATTTCGATTATGAGAACGGTTCCCTTGATTTTTCGTGCACCAAAATAGAGATTTCCCTGCAGCGGGGAGAGGATTACGAAGGGGCTTTCGAAATCACCTCCGATCCCTCCAAACCGACAGACGGATACATCTACACCACGGATCTTCGTATGACCTGTCTGCAACCGGAATTTTCCGGCAGCAGCATGGAGATTCCTTTCCGGTTTGACGGAAGGCATACGGAGGAAGGGGATGTAATCAAAGGTTTTTTCAATGTGATCAG
The DNA here is from genome assembly GCA_945833775.1 of uncultured Lachnospiraceae bacterium. Classification (GTDB taxonomy): domain Bacteria; phylum Bacillota; class Clostridia; order Lachnospirales; family Lachnospiraceae; genus Acetatifactor. The sequence continues at coordinate 23,785 of CAMAGI010000021.1, read as the reverse complement.
CAATCACGGCGAATACTACCTTCCGTTTGTGATATCGGTGAAACACTCTGTCCTGGAATCTTCCATCGGACCGATCAAGAATCTGTTTCATTTCGCAAATCTGGCAAAGAGCAACTGGCAGGAAGCGGTGGCCATGTTCTATTCGCCGGAATTTCCAAGCATTTTAGTCGGCAGCGATGCCCAATATAGAGAAAGCTACAGGGGACTCTCCGTGTATCCGGGACAGGAACAGAACATGGAAGAGTTCCTGATTCTGGTGAACAAAAAACAGAAGGTGGAATTCCTTGTTCAGGAGGATAAACTGTCCGCGGAATTGTCTGTCTCCCAGTTGCTCTCCGATGAAGCGGTGGAGATAGAACTGCCCATTGTACGAAACGGGTGGGGGTATACTGCACTCAACGTGGAGTGCGAGGGGGATTTTTTGTTCGCGGAGAAGGAATTTTTAAACGACGATGATTTCCTTAGAAATCACTGCAGACTGCCCATATACATCGATTGCCGCATGTGCAGGCCGGGTAAGAATTACGGGAAGGTCTATCTGTTCAATTCCTTTGTCTCGCTGGAAGTTCCTGTGGTGGTAAAGGTCGGCGAGAATCCGCACGGTACCAGGGTTGCATTGGCGCGCAAGCGCAGGATTGTGCAGCTGGTGGAATACTATCTGGCATTTCGCTTAAAGAAGATCAACAGCACAACCTGGCAGAAGGAGACCGCCAAGCTGATCAGCTGGCTTCTGGATCTGGATGAAAATGACATGACAGCCAGGCTTTTTCAGGCACAGCTTTTGATTACGGAGGAGCGTTACAACGAGGCGGGCTGGATGCTGGAGCACGTGGGCGAGGTGCTGGAGCAGCGCGGGCAGGAGAACGCGCAGGACGCGGTATGTTATGCCTACTATTTGTATTTGACCACACTGGTCAACCCGGAGGAGAGTTATGTGGACTCGGTGACAGCGGAGGTTTCCGAGATTTACCGCCATAACCGCAGGTGCTGGCAGGTGGCGTGGCTTCTGCTGTTTCTGTCGGAGGAGTACAACAAATCGGCATCCTCCAAGTGGATGTTTTTAAAGAAGCAGTTTACATACGGCTGCACCAGCCCCGTACTCTACTGTGAGGCACTCTTTCTGATCAACAACAATCCGGCGCTTTTGCGGGAGATCGGAGATTTTGAACTTCAGGTTCTGAATTTTGGAGCCAGACAGGAATTCTTAAGTGCGGAGACGGTGGAGCAGCTTCTGTATCTTCTCGCCAGGAACCGGGAGTATTCACCGACTCTTCGCAGAATACTGGAGCGGATCTATGCCCGCAAAAAGGACGAGCGGGTGCTGCAGGAGCTGTGTTCTCTCTTTGTCAGAGGCGGTAAAGTGGGGAAGGAATATTTTGAGTGGTATCGTGCCGGTGTGGAAGCGCAGCTACGCATTACCAATCTGTACGAGTACTATATGATGTCTCTGGATCTGGAGTCTTCCGTTGCACTGCCCAAAACCTTGCTTTTGTACTTTTCCTATCGAACCAATCTGGACTATGAGCACAGCGCATATCTGTATGCCTATGTGTATGAACATCAGGAGGACTATCCGGAGATCTATGAGAACTACCGTGCCCGGATTGAACATTTTGTTCTGGATCAGATTCAGAAGGAACATATTAACCGCCATCTGGCGTATCTGTATCGCAGACTTCTGACCCATGGTATGGTCAATGAACAGACCTATGCCCCTCTGTCGAGACTTATTTTTGCCAATCGCCTGCAGGTGGAGGATAGCAGACTGCACAAGGTGTATGTCTATCATCCGGGATGCATTGCACCCCGGGAGAGTCTGCTTCAGGGGCGGGAAACCTGGGTGGCTCTGTACGGAAATGAATATACCATTGTCTTTGAGGACGGCTTTGGCAACCGCTTTGTCAAGAATGTGGAGTACACCCTGGAAAAATTGCTCCTCCCCAGCAAGTTTATCCGGATGCTGGAAGCGCAGGTAAGCGGGTGTACGGAACTAAACCTCTATCTGTTGGAGAATGGCCGGTGCGATCTGGATGACAACAGGGCGGCAATCGCCATGGGCCTTGCAGCCAGCGAAAACGTGGAGCCGTCGGTGCGCAAGGAGCTGCAGCGCAAGCTTCTGCAGTACTACTACGAAGCGGACGATATGCGCGGAACCGATTCTGTATTACAGAGCATCGAACTGGAACAATGGAACAATTCCGAGCGGGGAGAGGTTCTGCGCTACATGGTGCTGCGCGGAATGTATGATGAGGCATACGATTGTCTGGCGGAGTACGGCCCTTATCTGGCGGATGCCAAATCACTGGTGCGCCTGGTGGGGGAATTGATCACAAGACGAGAGCAGACGGAGGATCCGGTGCTCCTTTACAGCAGTATGTATGCCTTCAAAAAGGGTAAATACAGCAGCGATATCATTCGCTATCTGGTGCGCTACTTCAACGGATTGACCAAGGAACTGCGGGACGTCTGGAAGGCGGCGGAATCCTTTGACGTGGATTGCTATGAACTGTGTGAGAAAATTCTGGTCCAGATGCTGTATTCGGGTACCTTTGTGGGAGAAAAGATGGATATTTTCAGGCGCTATATCTCCCAGGGCGCAAAGCCGGAGGTGGAGGAGGCGTTTTTAGCCCAGTGCGCTTATGATTTCTTCGTAAACGAAAAACTTACGGAGGGCGAGGTCTTCCAGGAGGTGCGCAATATGTACCTGCGGGGAGAGAATGTGCAGTGGGTCTGCAGGCTGGCTTATCTGAAATACTATGCGGAGAATCCGGCACAGCTGGGAGAGGATCAGCTGGTCCTTTGCAGGGAATTTCTGGGGGAACTTCTTACAAAGCGGATTCATATGAACTTCATGCGCGCATTTGAAAAGCGTCTGGACTTCGGCAATGAATTCACGGACAAGACGATCATTGAGTACCGGTGTCGTCCCGGGGTGCGGGCCCGGATCCACTATGTGGTCATGCGTGAGAATGGTGAGGCGGACGAATACAAGTCCGAGTATATGCAGGAAATCTGCGGCGGTGTCTGTGTCAAGGAATTTGTTCTCTTCTTCGGCGAGAGCCTGCAGTATTACATTATGGAGGAGAGCGAAGAGGGGGAACAACTCACGGAGAGCGGAACCCTTCAGAAGAGTGATATGGGGTCGGAGACTGCCGATTGCAGATATGAGATGATCAACGATATTCTGATCAGCAAGACACTGCAGGATTACGAGACGTTGGACAGCCTGTTGGAGGAATACGTCAGAAAGGAATATCTGGCGGCGCATTTATTTACCCTGCAATAGGAAGGTGCAAAGGGGGGAGAGACTTTGGGTTTTCTATCAAACGGAAGGCTGATTGTGGGATATGATCTGGGGGATGATTTTGCACAGATCAGTTATTCCCTGGGAAAAGATGAGGAAGCGGAGACCCTCTCCGGGCAGACGGGTGCCCAGACCTATAATATACCGGCGCTTTTGTGCAAGCGAACCGGTGTAAACCAGTGGTATTACGGGCAGGAGGCTCTCAAATATGCGCAGGAGAATCAGGGCGTCCCGGTGCGCAATCTGCTCTCTTTAGCCTGTGACGGTGAAAAGGTGGTCATTGAGGGACAGGAGTTTGACCCGGTTGCGCTGCTGGCACTTTTTATGAAACGCAGTCTGAGCGTGCTTGCCCAGGTGGCACCACCGGACAAGATTTACGCACTTATGATCACCTGTGAGCAGATCGACGAGAAAGTGATCCGGGTGCTGGAGGACGCCATAGCAGGTCTTCGGCTGAAGGCGGAGCATATCAGCTTTCAGAGTCATGTGGAGAGTTTTTACAACTATATGCTGCGTCAACCGGAGGGGCTGTGGAATTACCGCAGCATCCTGTGTGATTACCGGGGGGACTGCATCCGTGCCTACACGATGGAACTTAACCGGAAAACAACTCCTGTGGTGGCCTTTATCGGGAAAGAAGAGATTCCCTTTGAAAACTTTGAGAATCTTCCGGAGGCGGAAGCCCTGCGCTCGGAAAAGCTAAAATGCATGGATCAGGAGTTCAAGGAGCTTGCGGAGAGACTGTGCCGTGGCAGCATCGTCTCTTCGGTGTACCTGATCGGGGAATCCTTCCGGGAGGAGTGGCTGCACGAGTCCCTGCGGTTTCTATGTGCGGGACGCAGAGTGTTTCAGGGAAGCAATCTGTTCAGCAAGGGCGCCTGCTATGCTATGCAGGAAAAACTTGCCCCCGGTGAGATCGGTCAGAAATACGTGTTTCTGGGCGACGAAAAACTGAAATCCAATGTGGGTATGCACGTGCAAAAACAGGGCCGGGAGACCTATCTGGCACTCCTGGATGCCGGTGTGAACTGGTATGAGGCCAGACAGGAGGTCTCGCTGTATCTTCAGGACGGGAAGGAACTGGAGCTTCTCATCACCTCGCTGGTGGGCGGAGGCAGCAGGACCGTGCAGATCGTGCTGGAGGATTTCCCGGAGGGGTTAAGCAGAATCAACGCCAGGTTTTCCATGGCAGCGGAAAAGCGGCTGGTGGTTGAAATTCAAAATCTCGGACTCGGTGCTTTCCGGGCCGGGAACGATCATGTTCAGAGAACGGAGATTGAACTGTAGGGCTTCTTAAGGGCTTTTCCCGGGCGGGAGAAGCCGATCGGATTGGAGGTGGGACCGTGCGCGTCAGTATCTGTGTCGGCAATTATTCGGAAATTCCATATTATGTCAAGGGGCTGGATGCTCCGGTCTACTGCATCGAGGAGCTGTGTTTCTGTCTGAAGGAAAATGCCTTTTTATTGGATACCTCCGTCATGGACGGCAAGCTGGTACAGTGGATTGAAAGAGAGTGCGGACTTCGGGAGCTGGCATCGGAGCTGGATAAGATGGTGCGAAAGCAGGGTTCCCTGAGCAGCTTTGTGACACTGATTCAGGAGTATGTGGGCCTCTATGACGAAGAGCAGATCGAGGAACTGAACCAGCTTTTGAAAAAGGGTGCCGGTCTGAGCAATCTGGAGAAGCGAAAGAGTCAGGTGGACTATCTGGTCCGCAAGCGCAAATACACCCTCGCACTGGAGGGGTATGAGGAGCTGCTTGGCCAGCTCAAAGCAGCGGATGCCGGCGGGGCGGAGCCGCCTGCGGTCAGATCCGCCATCCTCCACAACATGGGGGTGGCTTACGTGGGCCTTATGCTCTACGAACAGGCAGCAGCGGTTTTTGAGGGAGCGTACGCCGAGAGCGGATCGCCCCTGGACCTGAAGGCATTGCTTGCGGTGAAGCGGCTGCAGCTGAAGCAGGAGGATTACGTGGCTTATGTAGCCGGGCATCCGGATTACTTTGAAGCCTCGCTGGCTCTGGAAAAAGAGGTGGACGGACTGCTGGAGGAATGGCAGTATCAGGGAGATTACATGCGCCTTAAGGAGCGTCTGCGCTACAGGGACGAAGGAGATCTGCAGCGCTACTACGACGAGAATGACAGAATGACACAGGCGCTTAAGGATAGTTACAGACACAGTGTGGATTGTCTGGGAGGATGAGAATGGGATTTTGGAGAAATCTGTTTTCCCGCAGAAAGACCGAAGAGGAATTTGAGGAGGAATGGGATCAGGTCGTATTCGCCAGGGATGGTGTTGATTTCACCGACGAGGAGCAGCGCAGTCGTTACATAGCCGGATGCCTGGAGCAGATCGCGGAGGCACAGCGGGAGATTGACCTGCTCACCGGGGAGTACAATCTGGTTACCTCCTATCTGATGGATACGGAGGAGATTGAAGCCCTTCCCGATGCGGAGAAAGAAAAAATCGAAAGCCTTGCGATGCGTCTTCAGACGGTGGAACGGGAGAGACGGCGTTACAACAGCAAAAAGGACCGTATGCGTGACAGTGAATTCCATCGGATGCGCCGTCAGGAAGAAGAGATCGCGGAGGGGATCGAGAAGCTTCGGGAGGCGGAGGAGTACGCCGCTTTGGTCAAGCAGGACCTGCGACGCCTGGACGGCGAGCGCCATGCCTATGCTTTTCGCAGAAACGAACTGCTTGTGATACAGGCCAACATGCGGGGCCTTGCCGTCATTTTTCTGGCTGCTCTGGTGGTGTGCGTGCTTTTGCTTGCCATTCTGCAGTTTGGCTTCGGAATGGAAACCCGGTTTGGATATTTTCTGTCCGTCGTGGCTGCGGGAATCGCAATCACGGTGGTGTTTGTCAAAAATCTGGATGCGGGCAAGGAGATTGAGCGCATTGACATGGCGGTCAACAAGCTGATTCAGCTGCAGAACAAGGTGAAGATCCGCTATGTGAATAACCGAAATCTCCTGGACTATCTGTACATGAAGTACGATGCGGAGAGCGCGGAGAAGCTTGCAAAGCGGTGGAAGATTTACCAACAGGAAAAGGAAGAGCGCAAGGAGTATGCGGAGGCGGAGGCCAAAGCGGATTATTACGGTCAGGAGCTCACAAAACTATTGGCCAATTACCGCGTGCGCAATCCGAGACGCTTTCTGGAGCGCTCCGGTGCCCTGATCGACCGGCGTGAGATGGTGGAGATGCGCCATGAGCTGATCCTCAGAAGACAGGCACTGCGAAAACAATTGGATTACAATACACAGATCGGGGAGAGCGCCAGAAGCGAAGTGAAGGACGTGGCGGAGCAATATCCGCAGTACGCGGGTGAAATCCTGGAGATGGTGGACAAATTTGAGAAGACCCGGCTGTAAAGACGGGCGTCGGACAAAATTTGTTGTTGAGTTTTTGGAACAAATGTGGTTATCTATAAGTTGGAGTAGTTTTGCGAAAAAGATTACCAGAAGGAGAGTCGAAAGATGAGCGCAATGGAATTAAAGCCGATTAAGGAAGGCAAGGTACGTGAGATTTACGACAACGGCGACAGCCTGATCATGGTTGCGACCGACCGCATCAGCTGCTTTGATGTGATCTTAAACAATGTCGTTACCAAGAAGGGAAGCGTTTTGACCCAGATGTCCAGGTTCTGGTTCGACATGACGAAGGACATCCTTCCCAACCATATGATCTCCGTGGATGTGAACGATATGCCTGAATTCTTCAGACAGCCCCGGTTTGACGGCAACAGCATGATGTGCAGGAAGCTGGACATGCTTCCCATCGAGTGCATCGTGCGCGGCTACATCACCGGAAGCGGCTGGGCAAGCTATCAGGAGAACGGCACGGTGTGCGGTATCCGCCTTCCCGAGGGACTGCGGGAGTCCGATAAGCTGCCGGAACCGATTTACACACCTTCCACCAAGGCGGAGATCGGTGATCATGATGAGAATATCTCCTATGAGCAGAGTGTGGAGTATCTGGAGAAGCGCTTCCCCGGAAAGGGTGAGGAGTACGCGCGCAAGCTGCGTGACTATACCATTGCACTCTATAAGAAATGTGCGGATTACGCACTGACCAGGGGTATCATCATTGCGGATACCAAATTTGAGTTCGGACTGGACGAGGACGGCAACATCGTCATCGGCGATGAGATGCTGACGCCCGACAGTTCCCGATTCTGGCCTGCGGACGGGTATGAGCCCGGTCACAGCCAGCCCTCCTTTGACAAGCAGTTCGCACGTGACTGGCTGAAAGCCAACAAGGATCACAACTGGACGCTTCCTCAGGAGATTGTCGACAAGACCATTGACAAGTATCTGCAGGGCTACGAACTGTTGACCGGCAAAAAATTGGGCGAATAAGCCTTTGAAATCATTTCCAGATTCCTGATTCAGCAATGGGGCTGACGTGTGTTTGCGTCGCCCAAAAGCCGGCTGATGCGAGACACGGGATACCGGGAATCCGCATCAAAAAATGCAGGCGATGCAAAAGCGTCTGCGGAATGGGGAATAAAATATGGAAAATGTATATGTTCAGACAGGAGAGGTAGATAAACTCCGGGAGGAGTGCGGCGTATTCGGCGCCTATGATTTTGACGGAGGGGACGTTGCGTCTACCATTTACTATGGCCTGCTTGCTCTGCAGCACAGAGGGCAGGAGAGTTGCGGTATCGCGGTGAGTGATACAAAAGGCCCCAAGGGAGTTGTCCTCTCATCAAAGGACATGGGGCTGGTGAACGAGGCCTTCACTCCGGAGAGCCTGGAGAAGCTGAAGGGGGATATCGGTGTCGGGCATGTCCGTTATTCCACAGCGGGCAGTTCCACCCGGGAGAATGCACAGCCCCTGGTGCTCAATTATGTGAAGGGAACGCTGGGTCTGGCCCACAACGGAAATCTGATCAATGCGCCGCAGCTGCGAAGAGAACTGGCCTACACGGGAGCCATTTTTCAGACCACCATCGATTCCGAGGTGATCGCTTATCACATTGCAAGAGAGCGGCTCAATACCGGGTCTGTTGAGGAGGCGGTGGGGCGCGCCATGGGAAAGATCCGGGGTGCCTACTCCCTGGTGATTATGTCACCGCGAAAGCTGATCGGTGCAAGAGACCCCTATGGATTCCGACCGCTGTGTATCGGCAAGCGGGATAATACCTATATCCTTGCCAGTGAAAGCTGTGCGCTGGATACCATCGGTGCTTCCTTTGTGCGGGATGTCCTGCCCGGCGAGATTGTGACCATTTCACCGGAGAAGGGAATCGAGTCGGATTTAAGTCACATGATTCCGAAGGAAGAACACGCCAGATGCGTGTTTGAGTACATCTATTTTGCCCGGCCGGACAGTGTCATCGACGGAACCGGCGTGTACCATTCCAGAATCATGGCAGGTAAGTATCTGGCCATGGATTCCCCGGTGGATGCCGATATTGTGGTGGGTGTTCCCGAGTCCGGTAACTGTGCAGCCATGGGTTATTCCATGCAGTCCGGCATTCCTTACGGAATCGCGTTCATGAAGAATGCTTACGTGGGAAGAACCTTCATCAAGCCCAAGCAGAAGAATCGCGAGAGCAGTGTTCAGGTGAAGTTAAATCCGATCCGTGAGGCGGTGGAGGGAAAGCGTGTGATCATGATCGATGACTCGATTGTGCGCGGAACCACTTCCGATCGGATTGTCCGTATGCTTCGGGAGGCCGGAGCCAAAGAAGTACATATGCGCGTGAGCTCACCGCCTTTTCTGTGGCCCTGTTATTTTGGAACGGATGTGCCGGCGAGGGAGCAGTTGATCGCATATAACCGGTCCGTTGAACAGATCAGCGAGATGATCGGTACCGACAGCCTGGATTATCTGAAGATCGAACGGCTTCATGAGATCGTAAACGGGCTGGGGATCTGCAAGGGATGCTTTACCGGCAACTATCCCATGGATCCGCCCGAGGAGGATATCAGGGGCAGTTATGAGCGCTGATGTGACAGCGCGACAGAACGCGATAGAAACAGAAAGCGATAGTAATAGAAAGCGGAGTACATCTTCCGTGAGCAAAAAGGAGAATACTATGAGTACAGATCGTTATCAGAGCCCTCTTTCCGAGCGCTATGCCAGCAAGGAGATGCAGTACATTTTTTCACCGGATATGAAGTTCCGTACCTGGCGCAAACTGTGGATTGCACTGGCAGAGACCGAGAAGGAGCTGGGACTTTCCAGAAACGGACAGCCCGTCATCACGCAGGAGCAGATTGATGAACTGAAAGCCCATGCGGAGGATATCAATTATGATGTGGCGAAGGCGCGGGAGAAGGAAGTCCGTCACGATGTGATGAGTCATGTGTATGCTTACGGACAGCAGTGCCCCAAGGCAGCAGGCATCATCCATCTGGGAGCAACCTCCTGCTATGTGGGCGATAATACCGATATTATTGTTATGACCGAGGCATTGAAGCTGGTGCGGGTCAAGCTTTTGAATGTGATGAAGGAGCTGGCGGATTTTGCCGAGAAGTACAAGGCCCAGCCCACCCTTGCCTTCACCCATTTTCAGCCGGCCCAGCCCACCACCGTGGGAAAGCGTGCAACCCTGTGGCTGCAGGAGTTTTCCCTGGATCTGGAGGATTTGGACCATGTGCTTTCTACCATGAAGCTGCTGGGCTCCAAGGGAACGACCGGAACCCAGGCATCTTTCCTGGAGCTCTTCGACGGGGATCAGGAGACCATTGACAAGATCGATCCCATGATTGCCGCCAAGATGGGCTTCAAGGAGTGTTATCCCGTTTCTGGACAGACCTATTCCCGTAAGGTGGATACCCGCGTGGCCAATGTCCTTGCCGGCATTGCAGCCTCCGCCCATAAGATGAGCAACGATATCCGCCTGCTGCAGCATCTGAAGGAGGTGGAGGAGCCCTTCGAGAAGAGCCAGATCGGATCTTCGGCGATGGCTTACAAGAGAAATCCCATGCGAAGCGAGCGAATCGCTTCCCTTTCCAGATACGTGATGATCGATGCCCTGAATCCCGCTATCACCTCTGCCACCCAGTGGTTTGAGCGCACTCTGGACGATTCGGCCAACAAGCGACTGTCCATTCCCGAGGGCTTCCTTGCAATCGACGGCATTCTGGATCTGTGTCTGAACGTGGTGGACGGTCTCGTGGTCTATCCCAAGGTGATCGAGAAGCGGCTCATGAGCGAGCTGCCCTTCATGGCGACGGAAAATATTATGATGGATGCGGTCAAGGCCGGCGGCAACCGCCAGGAGCTGCATGAGCGTATCCGGGAGCTTTCCATGGAGGCCGGACGCAATGTCAAGGTGGAAGGCAAGGACAACAATCTGCTGGAACTGATCGCGGCAGACCCGGCATTCAACATGACACTGGAAGAACTGCAGGCCTGCATGGAGCCGTCCCGTTATGTGGGTCGTTCCGTGGAGCAGGTAGATGCATTCTTACAGAATGTGATCCGACCGATCCTGGATGCCAATTCCGAGGTGCTCGGAGTGAAAGCAGAGATCAACGTGTAAAAGGAGACAACAATGGGTGGATTTTTTGGAGTAGCTGCAAAAGAGGATTGCGTTTTTGACCTGTTTTTCGGGACGGACTACCATTCCCATCTCGGTACCCGCCGGGCAGGTATGGCGGTATACAGCAAAAAGAAGGGATACGACCGTGCCATTCACAACATTGAGAATGCCCCTTTCCGCACGAAATTTGATAAGGATGTCAATTCCATGGAGGGGACGCTCGGGATCGGATGTATTTCCGACTATGAGCCCCAGCCACTGATCGTGCGTTCCCACCACGGTACCTATGCAATCACGACAGTCGGCAAGATCAACAACACGGAGGAGATTCTGAAACAGATTTTTGCCACCGGTCACTCCCATTTCCTGGAGATGAGCGGCGGTGATATCAATGCCACGGAGCTGGTTGCGTCAATCGTCAACCAGAAGGACAATATTGTGGAGGGAATACGGTACGCGCAGGAGCTGATCGACGGATCCATGACAATCCTGATTATGACCCCGCTGGGGATTTATGCGGCCAGGGACCGACTGGGCAGAACCCCCGTTGCCATCGGCAAAAAGGAGGGTGCTTACTGTGTGGCATTCGAGAGCTTTGCCTACCTGAATCTTGGCTATACGGACGAGCGCGAGTTGGGCCCCGGGGAGATTGTGGTGGTGACGCCGGAGGGCGTAAAGACGCTGGCAAGTCCCGGAAAGGACATGAAGATCTGTACCTTCCTCTGGGTATACTACGGTTATCCTTCCGCCTCCTACGAGGGGATCAGTGTCGAGCAGATGCGCTATAACTGCGGTGCTTCCATGGCGGAGCGCGACAATGTCAAGCCGGATATTGTTGCGGGAGTACCGGATTCCGGAACCGCACATGCCATCGGCTATGCCAACCGCTCCGGAATTCCTTTTTCCAGACCGTTTATCAAGTACACCCCTACCTGGCCCAGATCCTTTATGCCGACGATTCAGACCCAGCGCAATCTGATTGCGAAGATGAAGCTGATTCCCGTCCATGATCTGATTCAGGACAAGAGCCTTCTTCTGATCGATGACTCCATTGTCCGGGGAACGCAGCTGCGCGAGACCACGGAATTCTTGTACCAGAGCGGTGCGAAGGAGGTACATATTCGTCCCGCCTGTCCGCCTCTTCTGTACGGCTGTAAGTATCTGAACTTCTCCAGATCCTCCTCCGAGATGGATCTGATCACCAGACGGGTGCTGAAGGACATGGAGAGAGAGGGAAGGCAGATTGATCTGAAGGCGTATGTAAATCCCGATACCACCGAGTACAGCGAGATGGTGGAGCGCATCGGAAAACAGCTGAATTTCACATCTCTTCGATTCAACAGACTGGATGATATGCTGAATGCGGTCGGAATCGACAGGGATAAACTCTGCACTTATTGCTGGGATGGAAGAGAATGACATTTCTGGAATGTGTAAAAAAATTACGGTTCTTTCATAAGAAGATCGTGCGAATCTATACGGCGGTAATCCTGATTCTGATTGCCGCCTGTCTTTTTACGCTCTTTTTGCCAAAGCAGATATGCCGTGTGGAAGGGGAATATACCTTTGCCCCCGGCAGTGCGACGCAGGATACGGTCCTGTATCGGGGATTTGACCTGCACCCGGGGGTCTATTCTGTGGAACTTACCTATGAGACGGACCGGGACTATTCCGCCCTCTGTACCGTAAAGGACGATTATACCCTGCGGGGGGTTAAGACCAACGGGGAGCACCTTTATAAGGGACTTAATACCACCGGCTTCCATGTGTGGATCTACAAATTCACGGATACCTGTGAGGTGACCCTCTCCTACGGGGGAAGCGGTACGGTCACGGTGAGCGGGGTAACGCTTCGGGAGACCGTTGGTCTGCGTACCATGCTGCTTGCCCTGCTTTGTCTCGGAGGGGCAGCAGGATATATTCTGCTGGCGGTATTTTACGCTTGCAGGGAAGGGGTTGTAACCGGGAAAAACCTGCGAAACGGGGCTTTGCTGGGGCTGATTGTTCTGATTGCATCGTTGCCGTATCTGCGGGGGTATGTCATCAGCGGTGTGGATCTGACCTACCATCTGCAGCGCATTGAAGGGGTCCGCTCGGGGCTTTTGTCCGGACAGTTTCCCGTGCGCATTCAGCCGGAATGGCTGTTGGGACATGGCTATGCGGATGCTGTCTTTTACTGCAATCTTCTTTTGTATTTCCCGGCGGTGCTGCGCCTGTTGGGCTTTCCGGTGACCATTGCTTACAATGCCTTTGGGATCGCACTTAATATTGCCACCGCCTGTACCGCATATTATTGTTTTAAGCGGATTTTTGAGAGTGATGAGATCGGACTGGTCTGCAGTGCACTCCATGTTCTGTCCCTGTACCGGATCTTTCGCATGATGAGTGCCGGCGCGGTGGGGGAAGCCTCTGCGATGATTTTTACGCCGGTGGTTCTGTACGGTCTGTATCGCCTGTTCAGTGACTGCTCCACGAAAGAGGAGCAAAGAAGTGCCTGGCTGCCGCTGGCAATCGGGTATGCCGGATTGATACAGACCCATGTGTTGTCCTGCGAGCTGACGGCTTTTGTCACGATTGTGGTGTGCATTGTATATTGCAGGAAGCTGTTTACCGGGACGGTTTTGGGGACACTGTGCAAGGGAGCGGCGGCTGCGGCAGGGGTCAGTCTCTGGTATCTGGTGCCGTTTTTGGATTACTATATCACACAGGATGTCAACATCAAGCATGCCTCCTCCCGTACCATCCAGGAGACCGGCCTATATCCTTCGCATCTGCTCATTCACTTCTGGGGCGAGGGACCTTTGGTTGCGGAGGGGGATCCCTGCAGACCCGCCGGAATTGGCTGGGTATTGCTGGGGACGTTGGCGCTGTTTCTGTTCCTTTGGCTGGTGCGATTCCTCAGACGGCGCATCGGAGGGGCTGCCGGATTAAGACCTCTCGACTCCTTTGTAAAACTCATGGCGGTTCTGGGCGGCGGAATGCTCTTTATGAGCCTTCGGCTGTTTCCATGGGATGCCATCCAGGGGCTCCATCCCATCCTTGCATCCCTGATCAGCAGTCTGCAGTATACCTTCCGTGTACTGGGCTGGGGAACGGTATGTCTGATCTTTGTATGCGGGTACTGCCTCAGACTTGCGCTGGATAAAAACAGAAAACTGTTTCTGGGATGCGTCTGTGTGTGCGTGATCGGTGTGCTCACATCGGGCGGATACACCATCGGTACGATTCTGGAGCAGGAAGAGGACTGCTTCTTTCTCTACAATGAAGAGGGAATGGGCTTCGGCTATATTTCGGGAGCGGAATACATTCCCTACGGAAACGACTATGAAAAACTCACCTTCGGAACCGTTGCAGTCGGAGCGGGGGTTACCGTATCCGACTATGAGAAGGAGTATCTTCATGTGACCATGCAGTGTGAGAACACTTCCGGGGCGGAGAGCTATGTGGAGCTTCCTCTGCTTTCCTACAAGGGATATCACGCCTATGCGGTCGACAGCGGAGAGGAACTGGAGATTCTTGCCGGGGACAACAAGGTGATCCGTGTGCTTTTGCCCGGCGATTATTCGGGCAGAGTAGAAGTGAAATATGTAAGTCCCCTTTATTGGAGAGCGGCAGAGCTGGGGAGCCTGCTAACGGTGCTGTTTTTCTGTTTCCGTAAGAGGATTCGGCGCATTAATGTACAGAGGCATAAGCCAAACTTATAGATAATATAAATTATATTGACTTTACTTATGGAACTGCATGCGCTATACTGGGAACGTAAGAGGGAGTTTTCGAGTGCTCCCGGTGAAAAGATGTAGTTTCGCTTCGGCGGCAGAATGGAGGATAAAATGGTTAAGGCAGTAGTAGGAGCCAACTGGGGAGATGAAGGAAAGGGTAAAATCACGGATATGATGGCGGAGACCGCCGATATCATCGTCCGCTTTCAGGGCGGTGCAAATGCGGGACACACCATCGTGAACAACTATGGTAAGTTTGCCCTGCACACCTTGCCCTCCGGTGTTTTCTACGATCATACAACGAGCATTATCGGCAATGGTGTCGCACTGAACATTCCGGTTTTAATGGGAGAGATCAAATCCATCACGGACCGAAACGTGCCCATGCCCAAGATTTTGATTTCCGACAGAGCGCAGATCGTGATGCCCTATCACATTCTGTTTGACCAGTATGAGGAGGAGCGTCTGGGCGGTAAGTCCTTCGGCTCCACCAAATCCGGTATCGCGCCTTTCTATTCCGATAAATACGCCAAGATCGGTTTTCAGGTGAGTGAGCTCTTTGATGAGGAGCTGCTTGCCGAAAAGGTGGAGCGCGTGTGTGAGGTGAAGAACGTTACTCTGGAGCATCTGTACCACAAGCCTGCAATCGACCCGAAAGAGCTTTTGAATACACTCCACGAGTATCGCGATATGATTGCTCCCTTTGTGTGTGATGTGTCGGCTTATCTGGATAAGGCCTTGAAGGAGGGCAAGACGATTCTTTTGGAGGGACAGCTGGGAACACTGAAGGATCCCGATCACGGAATCTATCCCATGGTAACCTCTTCCTCCACCCTTGCTGCATACGGTGCCATCGGTGCGGGTATTCCGCCCTATGAGATTCGGCAGATTGTGACCGTATGCAAAGCCTATTCTTCAGCAGTGGGTGCGGGTGCTTTTGTCAGCGAGATCTTCGGCGATGAGGCAGATGAACTCAGACGCCGTGGCGGAGATGGCGGCGAATACGGTGCAACTACCGGACGCCCCAGAAGAATGGGCTGGTTTGACTGTGTTGCCTCCAAGTACGGGTGCCGCCTGCAGGGTACTACGGACGTCGCATTTACGGTGCTTGACGTGCTGGGTTATCTGGATGAGATCCCGGTCTGCGTGGGCTATGAAATCGACGGCGAGGTGACCACCGATTTCCCTGTGACGGCGAAGCTTGAGAAAGCAAAGCCTGTTTTGAAGACACTCCCCGGCTGGAAATGTGAAATCCGCGGCATCAAAAAGTACGAAGACCTTCCCGAAAACTGCCGCAAGTATGTGGAATTTATTGAGGAGCAAATCGGATATCCCATCACCATGGTGTCCAACGGCCCCGGAAGAAGTGATATTATCTACCGGGAGAGCCCTTTGAAGAAATAAGGAATTGCGGTTGACGGATCCGACAGATCCGAAGGAAAGAGGAAGCCCCTTCACAGCAGTGGAGGGGCTTCGTGGTAAAGAAATGAACGAAAACATCGGCAATCTGGAATATTATAAGGTGTTCTACTGTGTCGTAAAGGCCGGGAGCATTACCGGGGCGGCCTCTCAGCTGGCGATTTCGCAGCCGGCGGTGAGCCAGTCCATCCGGCAGTTGGAGGAGATTCTTGAGACGAAGCTTTTCATCCGCGGGAGCGGTGGTGTTAAGCTGACGGACGAGGGCGAGATTCTCTTTTCCTATGTCGGGAAGGGATATGAGCAGATGCTGCTGGGGGTGGACAAGATCCGGCAGCTTCGGAATCTGACGCTGGGTGAGATCCGCATCGGCGCCAGTGACATGACGCTGCAGTATTATCTGCTCCCGTATCTGGAGCGCTTCCATGAGCAGTACCCCGAGATTAAGGTGAAGGTGACCAATGCTCCCACCCCCGAGACCTTGAATCTCCTGACGGAGGGCGCCATTGATTTCGGAGTTGTCAGTACGCCCTTTGCAGTGGACAGCCGGATTCACTCGGTGACGGTGCGGCAGGTGGAAGATATTTTTGTGGCGGGAAGAAGATTTATTTCCTACAAAAACAGAACCCTTGACCTGCAGGAGCTGGAGAAGCTCCCGCTTGTGTGCCTGGAGAAAAACACCAGCACCAGAAGCTGCATGGACGCCTTTTTGCTGCAAAACGGCGTGGTGATCAAGCCGGAATTCGAGCTTGCCACCAGCGACATGATTGTCCAGTTTGCTGAGCGCAATCTGGGGGTGGGATGCGTCGTTCGGGAGTTTGCACAACCACTGTTGGACAAGGGAGTACTCTTTGAACTGCGCTTCAATCAGATGATACCGCGCAGAAGCTTTTGTGTGGTGAGCAGCGTCAAGGTTCCGCAATCGGCTGCAGCCAAAAAATTAATGGAGATCATGGAGATAGAAAATGATTCGGAATATTGTGTTTGACATCGGCAATGTGCTTACCGATTTTCGCTGGAGGGAGTTTCTTCGGGATAAGGGCTTCGATGATCCGATGATTGATCGGATTGCAAGAGCCTCCGTGGAGAGCCCGCTCTGGTTCGAATTTGACAGAGGGGAATGGACGGATGAACAGCTCCTTGCGGCATTTATCCGGCGGGATCCCGAGATTGAGGAGGAGCTTCACAGAGCCTTTGACAATGTGGAGAAGATGGTGACCATAAGGGATTATGCGATTCCCTGGGTGCAGGAATTGAAGGCAAAGGGATACGGGGTATGGTATCTGTCGAATTTCTCCAGGAAGGCGGAGACGGATTGTGCGGACTGCCTGGCGTTTATCCCTTATATGGACGGCGGTATTCTGTCCTGGAAGGATAAGGTGATCAAACCGGGCGAGGAGATCTATCGACTGTTTTTAAAGCGATTTGGACTAAAAGCCGAGGAGTGTGTGTTTCTGGATGACACCCAGGCCAATATTGACACAGCGATCCGGCTGGGATGGAGCGGCATCCGGTTCCAAAGCAGAGAACAGGCAATCGAAGAACTCAAAAAGCTCGGAGTTGATGCCTGAAGAAAAGGGCGACCGCAGAATCTGACGGTCGCCTTTTGTGCAGCAATTACTCAGAATCGGCCGGGTTGTCCCCGGATGGCTGACCGGATGGTGCCGGTGTCGGATCCGCAATGGTATGTCTGCCGGTGAGCTTTCCGTACATCCAGGTGTAGACCCAGATGAGGCAGGGAACGGCCACCGTTGAGAACAGGCAGAGGATAAAGAGCTTGCCGGAGGCGGACGTATCCACAAAGGCCATGATGAATGTGACTGCGTAAAGCAGGATTAAAAGGATGATGCCGATCCAGGCAACAACCTGCTTTGCGGTTATTTTCGTGTGTTTTTCTTTCCCGTGTTCGGACATGTTGTGTGAACCCTCCTTTGCAGTATTGTATTCATCATACCATCGCTTGAGGGGATTTACAATTCGAAATATTTGTTATATACTGTAGGTGTTGTTTTTTAGGACAAGCAAGTAGAAAAAGGATGGTACATACTTATGGCATTACTGGAACAGTGGAGAGCTGCCGCATACAACGAGCAGACCGACAGAAACACCCTGCAGCAGTTTTGGGCTGCATACTTCCAGAAGGAAAAGGATATCTATGCACAGCTTCTTAAGAATCCCGATGAAGTGGTGAGGGGAACCGTTAAGGATCTGGCAGAGAAATACGGCGTATCTGTTATGACAATGACCGGCTTCCTGGATGGGATCAACGACAGTCTGATCGAGGCCAACCCCATTGAGGAGATGGAGGAGGATACGGAGGTCAATCTCGGCTTTGACAAGGCGCTTTTGTACAAGAACATGGTAGCAGCCGAGGCAGACTGGCTTTACGGCCTGGAAGAGTGGGAGGCTATTTTTGATGCCGACACCAGGAAGACTCTCTACAAGGAGCAGAAATCTTCCACCACGATCGTGAAGGAGCAGAAGGTATATCCCAATGATCCCTGCCCTTGCGGAAGCGGTAAGAAATATAAGAAATGCTGCGGCAGAAAATAACACGATTCATGACGATTGTATGGAAGAAGGCTTTCCCTGTGCGGGAGAGCCTTTCCCAGTAAAGGAGATACTATGCTTAAGACAATCAGGTGGGAGACGATGCTAAAGGGCATCATGTATACGATTTTAGGGATTGTTGCACTTGTGATTCCGGAGACCATGATGACGGTGCTCGGGTATTTTATCGGAATTGTGCTGATCGTTGCGGGGGCGGTTTCCATGATCAGTTATCTGCTCAGGGACGCCTATCAGAACTACTATCACAACGATTTTCTCTATGGGCTGTTTGGCATCGGTGCCGGAATTGTGGTGCTCTATAATGTGCAGAAGGTGGTCGGAATGGTGCCGGTTCTGCTGGGTGTTTTGATTCTGGTGAGCGGAGCCTCCAAGCTTCAGGACGTCATTGATATGGTGCGCCTGAATTACGGCAACCCGATTGTGATGCTCGTGCTGGCGGCGGTGAATCTGGTGTTGGGGTTTGTGTTGATTTTCCATCCCTTCGAGGCGGTGACACTCTTCTTTAAGCTGATCGGGATCGGACTGATCTTCAGCGGAGTTACGGATGCCTTCATCACAGTGTATTTTGCCCGCAGGGTCTGTGCGTACAGAAAAGCGGCTGAGGAAGCCCTTGCGGGGGGAGTAGAGACAGAAGAAAACCGGGACGACAAATCGGAGGAGAACGAATGAATATAGCATCCTTTATTATGCCTAAGGTGGAAGTGGCTTATCTGCATGACAATATGACCATACGTCAGGGATTGGAGAAATTGCGGCGAAGCGGGTTCTCAGCCATCCCTGTGCTCGACGCGGAAGACCGTTATGTGGGGGTGATCAGCGAGGGAGATTTCCTCTGGAGAATTCTGGATCACAACGAAGAACTTGACAGTGTGACGAGGAGAAGCCTGGAGCACATGACACTGCGGGATATCATCCAGTACGGCAAGGTCAAACCGGTCTGCATCGACACCAATATGGAACAGCTTCTGGGGCAGGCCCAGATGCAGAATTTCGTGCCTGTTGTGGATGACCGCAATGTCTTTGTCGGCATTATCACAAGAAGCGATATCATTAAATATTTCGTGAAAAAGCAGCTGGACGCGGCGGGCTGCCGGGTTTGACTTTCCCTGTCAATACGGCTATAATTTAACTGGTTGTGCTTCCTTAACGAAGCAGGAAAGGTAGAGAGAAAATGAAGAAACTGGAAGAGTACGTAAGAAGTATCCCCGATTTCCCCGAGGAGGGCATTATTTTCCGCGATGTCACAAGCGTTCTGCAGGATGCAGAGGGCCTTCACCTTGCCATTGACACGATGCAGGATCTGATCAAGGATCTCGAATATGATGTGGTCGTAGGACCCGAATCCCGCGGCTTTATATTTGGAACGCCCATTGCATATAATAACAGAAAACCTTTTGTACTGATCCGTAAAAAAGGAAAACTGCCCTGTGAGACCGTTGAGATCAGCTATGAGCTGGAGTACGGAAAGGCTACCATTGAGATGCATAAGGACAGCATCAAGCCCGGTCAGAAGATCCTGATTGTTGACGATCTGATCGCCACCGGCGGAACCACCGAAGCGATGATCAAGCTGGTGGAATCCCTGGGCGGAGAAGTGGTAGGCGTTGTTGTTCTGATGGAGCTTGCCGGCCTGAAGGGCCGTGAGCGCATCCGCAACTATCGTCTGGATGCGGCAATCTGCTATCCCGGAAAATAAGATTTGTCCGAAAGAAAACAGTTACAGCGTGGAGCGGTTTATGACAGAAGAAAAGAATGAGGTTGTCTTTGAGGACGACAGACTAAGTAAAGCTCAGGAATTCATCTCCCCCGAGGAATTGTATCAGGGGCTGGTTCAGTCTGTGCAAAAATATCATCCCAGCGATGATATTTCCATGATTGCCAAGGCCTATGAGGTGGCACGGGAGGCACATAAGGATCAGCTGCGCAAATCGGGAGAGCCCTATATCATTCATCCGCTCAACGTGGCAATCATTCTGGCAGATCTGGAACTGGATAAGGAGACGATCGTGGCAGGACTCTTACACGATGTGGTGGAGGACACTGTCATGACGGAGGAGGACCTGGAGCGGGAGTTCGGACAGGATGTTGCACTCCTGGTGGACGGCGTCACAAAGCTGGAAAAGATTCCGCTTTCGGCGGGAGGGGATCAGCCCGACGCCAAGCTCGAGATGCAGGCGGAGAATCTGCGCAAGATGTTCCTTGCCATGGCCAAGGATATCCGGGTCATCATGATCAAGCTGGCAGACCGTCTGCACAATATGCGCACCTTGAAATACCAGAAGCCCGAGAGCCAGCAGCGCATTGCGAAGGAGACTCTGGAGATCTACTGTCCCATCGCACAGCGCCTGGGCATCAGCAAGATCAAGATTGAACTGGACGACCTGTCCTTAAAATATCTGGAGCCGGACGTGTATTACGATCTGGTGGACCAGATTGCTATGCGCAGAAGTGTGCGCGAGAAATATATTCAAAGCATTGTAGATGAGGTGAGCGATCACATCTCGAAGGCCGGCATCAAGGCCAAGGTGGACGGTCGGGTGAAGCATTTCTTCAGCATCTACAAGAAGATGAAGAACCAGAACAAGACACTGGATCAGATCTATGATCTTTTCGCAGTGCGGATTATTGTGGATACGGTGAAGGACTGCTATGCGGCGCTGGGCGTCATTCACGAGATGTATAAGCCGATCCCGGGGCGCTTTAAAGATTATATTGCAATGCCCAAGGCGAACATGTACCAGTCGCTCCACACCACATTGATCGGAAGCACCGGGCAGCCCTTTGAGATTCAGATCCGCACCTTTGAGATGCACAAGGCGGCGGAGTACGGTATTGCTGCCCACTGGAAATACAAGGAGGCCTCCGACGGCAAGAAGGTGGAGGCACAGGAGGAAGAAAAGCTCGTCTGGCTGCGTCAGATTCTGGAGTGGCAGCGGGATATGTCCGATAACCGGGAGTTTATGAATCTGTTGAAGAATGACCTGGATTTGTTCTCGGACAGCGTGTACTGCTTTACCCCCACCGGAGAAGTGAAAAACCTTCCCGCGGGCTCCACGCCCATTGACTTTGCGTACAGCATTCACTCCGCTGTGGGCAATAAGATGGTGGGTGCGCGCGTAAACGGAAAGCTGGTAACCATTGACTATGTGATCAAGAACGGCGACCGCATCGAGATTATCACCTCCCAGAATGCAAAGGGCCCCAGCCGTGATTGGCTGAATGTGGTCAAGAGTACACAGGCCAAGAACAAGATCAATCAGTGGTTCAAGGCAGAGTTAAAGGATGACAATATTGTAAAGGGCAAGGAGCTGCTTGCCGCCTATTGTAAGACGAAATCCATCAATCTCTCCGGTCTGCTCAAACAGGAGTATATGGATGCAATCATGCAGAAGTACGGATTCCGCGATTGGGATGCCGTCCTTGCCGCCATCGGACACGGTGCCCTCAAGGAGGGTCAGATCATCGGCAGAATGCAGGAGCTGTATGATCGTGATCACAAGAAAGAGCTGACCAATGAAGAGGTCCTTGCGGAGATCGCGGAAAACAGTGCGAATTTCGGGGCGAAGATGGCAACCCACAAGTCCAGAAGCGGCATTGTGGTAAAGGGGATCGCGGATCTTTCGGTTCGTTTCTCCAAGTGCTGTTCCCCGGTGCCCGGGGACGAGATTGTGGGCTTTGTCACCCGTGGAAGAGGTGTTTCCATCCACCGGACCGACTGCGTCAACGTGATCAATCTGCCGGAGCTGGAGCGGGCGCGCCTGATCGATGCGGAATGGCAGGCGCCGGAGCAGTCAACCGATGAGAAATACGTGGCGGAGATCAAGATCTATGCCAACAACCGCAACGGGCTTCTGGCGGATATTTCCAGAGCTCTCACGGAGAAGAACATCAATATTCTGACAATGAATACGAGAACCAGTAAACAGGGTCTTGCCACATTGCAGACGACCTTTGAGATCACGGGACGGGAAGAGCTGAATCGTGTGATTGAGAAGATTCAGGGCATTGAGAGCGTCATTGATATTGAGAGAACGACGGGCTGAAAAAGGAGAAGAGGATGGCTGATATTAAGATCGGGCGCATGGTTCTGGGAACCTGTGGCACCAACACCTATTTTGTCTATCGGGAGGGCGAGAGTACGTGTATCGTGATTGATCCGGCGGATTACGGACGTCAGATCTATGCGAACCTCAACAAGAACGGATTCCGCGTGACCGGTATTCTTTTGACCCATGGGCACTTCGATCACATCTGGGGACTGGAGGCGCTTCGCGCCGCAGCCAATGAGGTGGCACAGAATCATCATTATGATCCTGTGCTTGTCTATGCCTGTGAGGAAGAGCGGGAGCTTTTGGGCAGTGCCGAACTCAATGTCTCCGAGATGGCAGGAAGGGCCTGCTGTGTGGACGCGGACGTGTATCTGCGAGACGGTGCGGAGATTACAATCTGCGGCATCACCTGTCAGATGATTCACACACCCGGGCATACCGCCGGGGGTGCCTGCTACTATTTTAAGGAGGCGGGCTTTGTGGTGTGCGGTGACACCATTTTTCAGGAATCCGTGGGAAGGACCGATTTTCCTACCGGAAGCATGAGCACACTGGTGCGCTCCATCCGGGAGAAGCTTCTGGTGCTGCCCGATGAGACGAAGCTGTATCCGGGACACGGGGAGGTTACCACGGTGGGTCACGAGCGACAGTACAACCCGTTCCTCGGAGAATAGCGCCATGTATGTGATTGATTTAAATGAAGGAAGTTATGAATACGATATTCATTCGCTGGTGAAATCCTTTTATCCGGAGGAGACGGTGTCGGTTCTTACGCCCGAGACGGGAGCGGATAAGCGAAAGAATCTGGAAAAGGCGATCCGCATGCGCGTGGAGATCGGCAAAGGTGCAGCAAAAGTATGCGTGGACGGGACAGAGTACTGCTGGCAGGGGGAAACGTGTGAAACCGGCTTTAAGCAGGGCTTTAAGCGATTCTTTTACAGGACGCTCTGCGCGATTACGGGCAGGACACTTCCCTGGGGGAGTCTTACGGGAATTCGCCCCACCAAGCTTGCCTACGCCAAACTGGAGGCGGGAGCGGAGGATGAGCAGATTGCGCAATTCCTTCAGGAGCAGTACTTTGTAAGCCCGGAGAAAACCGCTCTATCCATAGACATCGCCAGGCGGGAGCGTCAGATACTGTCCCGCATCCGGCATGAGGACGCTGCGGGTGTTCGAGGCAACGCATATACCGGCGGGTACAGCATCTACATCGGAATTCCTTT
>CAMAGI010000020.1 GCA_945833775.1 uncultured Lachnospiraceae bacterium | reverse complement strand
GCTCACGTTGAGATGATGGGTCTGATCGGTATGGGTAACAACCCCATGGTAGGCGCCACCGTTGCAGTGGCAGTTCTTATCGAAGAAGCTGCAACCGCAGGTAAATTCTAAAGTTCATCGAAAACAGGATCCAAAGAGGGAAGATTCCGAGTTCGGAGTATTCCCTCTTTTTAACGTCATAATTGTAAAGGAACAATTTCTATCCGTATGAGGTTCCTTCCGATTAATCAGGAGAGAATAAATGAACGAGCGTGAACATATAGACACAAGCAGAATATTCCGGAAAATATCGATTGGGCTGTATTTAGCCATTATTGCACTTGAAATCAGTATGTTTTTCGTTTTGGACATAACCGGACTTCGCGAAGACACCGTGTGGACTTATGTGCGATTGTATGTATTGAGGCCGGTCATTACAAACACCATCATTATGGTCCTTGGATCGAGTTACCTAAGACGTACAACGAAATCGGATCATAGGAAGGTAGTAAATGTTACAATGCTCACGTTGATGTTTGCAAATGTGGCATATGTACACAGCATTTTCGTGGTGTCACTCTTGATTTTCGGAGTCCCGATTTTTATGACCGTTGTATTTCAAGATAAGAAACTCCTGAATTTTATTACGATCTTGAGTGAAATTTTTGTAATTTTCATTACAATTGAAAGTGTTATTTCCGGACATGGCGTCAGCAAAGTGGATTATTTTGAACCATCCATCGTCATCATTGTAATTATACTATTTACCTGTAATCGTGTTGCAACGATGTTAATTGATGTCTTAAATCAGATTTCCGATGCAAAGTTTCAGGCCATGGAGGATGCCAAGGAAGCGAGGAGGCAGGCAGAGGCTGCCAACCAAAGCAAATCCGTATTTTTATCCAATATGTCCCATGAGATCCGCACACCGATCAATGCGGTTCTGGGCATGGATGAAATGATCATTCGTGAGAGTAAGGATCCTGCCATTACAGATTACGCATTGGATATTCGCAGCTCCGGAAAGATCTTGTTGGCACTGATCAATGATGTGCTGGATTTCTCAAAGATTGAATCCGGAAGGATGGAACTGGTGCCGGTTGATTACGAAATCAGTTCGGTCATTAATGATTTGGTCAATTTGATCTCGGGAAGAGTTTATGAGAAGGGATTATCCTTTGCTGTGGAAGTCAGTCCATCCGTTCCTACTGTTTTAAAGGGAGATGAAATCCGTATCAAGCAGATTGTGACCAACATTCTTACAAATGCGGTGAAATATACGGACAGAGGGTCAATTACCATGCGTGTGGATTCTTCCAAAAAGGATGATGAAACCATCGCGCTATTCTTTTCGGTAAAGGACACCGGAAAGGGAATGCGGCAGGAAGAGCTCTCCAGACTGTTTACGCCATTTGCGCGGATTGATGAAGTGAGCAACCGCAATATCGAAGGTACCGGTCTTGGAATGAGTATTACCAAGCAGCTGTTGGCATTGATGGATTCCGAACTTCACGTGGAGAGTGTATTCGGAGAGGGGTCGGAATTCTCCTTCGAGATTCTCCAGAAGGTTCAAAACTGGGAGCCTCTTGGCGATTATCAGGAGTGTTTCCGTAAATCAAAGGAACACAGGGAGCGTTATCAAGAGAGTTTTATCGCACCGGATGCAAGAATTCTGATTGTGGATGATATGAAGATGAATCTTAAGGTTGTCTCAGGCCTGCTCAAACAGACGCAGATTCAGATTGATACGGCCTTGTCCGGAAAAGAATGCATCGAAAAGGCTTCCGTACAGAAGTATGATATCATATTCATAGATCATATGATGCCGGAGATGGACGGCGTCGAGACATTGAAGCAATTGTTGGCAAATGAAAAGGGACCAAACCACAATACACCAATGATCGCCCTGACTGCAAATGCCGTATCCGGAATCCGTGAATATTACCTTAAGGAAGGCTTTGCAGAATATCTGACCAAACCGATCGATGCCATCAAGATGGAAAAAATGATTCTGTATTTTCTGCCGGATGAACTGGTTACTCTGCGCCGGGACGATACGCTTCCTTTGGCATAGAATGGTATTTTTTAGTATAAGCATGATAGAAAACGGAATAATTGCGAAAACCGCTTTTATAACAGCTTTCTGTCACGGACTGACCGGCTGCTATATAACTTTTTGCCAGAAACAGGCGCTTATCTGTGATATATTGGCCAATTGTGCAGCCGGTTTCTTTTTTAAAACTGTGCATCAGATAAGATCTGCTTACATGAAGAGCAGAAGAGATGCTGTCAATGTCCAGGTCGGATGTCAGATTCCGATTGATAAATTCCATAATCTCAGCAACTGTTCGATTACCGTCACAGTGATAGAGAGGTTCCTCGATTTGCCCGTCCAAAAGCGCCCGATTCATCAAAATCAGGATTTGTGTGAGAAGAGTTTTGCCAAAGAGTAAACCGCCAAATTCGGAAGGCTGGGCTGTCTTACCTGCAATTGCAGTTAAACATTTTCGCAACGTATCGCAAACAGCACAATCCGAGCGAATTAGCCCGAAAAAGGATTCATCGTGCACAAAATGATCCAGTATACAATCCGGTGTGCTCATCTGTTTGCAATAAACCGGAGAAAGATAAAGAATGATTCTCTCATAAGGAGTGTCATCGTTTACCACAGGATGATGTAGTTCACCCGCACGTACAAAAAGCACATCTCCCGGCTGCAATTCGAAATGTCTTCCTTCAATTACATAGCTTACATTTCCCCTCATGAACAGCAAAATCTTATGAAAATCATGATAATGAAAATCAAAATCCCGCCGTCCGCAATCCGTCAGGTGAAATACCCGAAAATCTTCTTTGAGATAGCCGGTCTTACTGTTTTGTTCATTTTGTTGATAGCGTTTTGATTGTTTTCCCATATTTCAATAGTATACAGCACTATTTGAAAGATAGAAAGCATTTTCAGACAATTTTATTGAAAAAAGATATGTTAGAATTAGTTTAATGAAGAAAAAATGTCTGAAAGATTCAAAAGCGGAGGAGGAACATTTCATGAAATTTACAAAGATGCATGGCTGCGGTAATGATTATGTCTACATGGATTGTACAAAAGAAGACGCCGATGCTCTGTCATTTGATCCGGCAGCACTTTCCATTCAGGTCAGTGATCGTCACTTTGGGATCGGATCCGATGGCTTGATACTGATCTGTTCTTCAAGAAGGGCAGACTTCCGTATGAGAATGTTTAATGCGGACGGAAGCGAAGCGGAAATGTGCGGAAACGGAATTCGATGTGTGGCAAAATATGTATTTGATCATAAGCTGACCGATCAGACGGATCTATCTGTGGAAACAGCTGCGGGAATCAAATATTTAAAGCTCAATCCTGGAGAGGATGGATTGATTGAAACGGTACGGGTTGATATGGGTGAGCCGATTCTGGAAGCTGCAAAGATTCCTGTGATTTCGGATAACGAAACAGTTGTGAACGAACCTATTGTGGTCGATGGTAAAGAATATCGGATGACCTGTGTTTCGGTGGGCAATCCTCATGCAGTTGTCTTTGTTGACAGTACCAGGGAATTCCCGCTAGACGAGATTGGACCGAAATTCGAATGCCATGAACGTTTCCCTAAAAGAGTGAACACAGAATTTGTTGAGCTGATAAGCGATCACGAAGTCAATATGCGTGTTTGGGAACGGGGAAGCGGAGAGACACTTGCGTGCGGAACCGGCACATGTGCTTCGGTAATGGCTTGTATTCTCAATCATAAGACAGGAAATCAGGTACTTGTTCATCTGCTGGGTGGGGATCTTTTCATCGAATATGATGTCGAACAGAACAGACTCTATATGACCGGTCCTGCCACAACTGTTTTCGAGGGGGAATTTGAGTCCCATGAATGGATGAACAGAATTCCTACAAGGAGGGAGTAAATCATGAAACTGACTCAATTATTGGAAAGAACAGAATATACTTTGGTACAGGGGTCTCTTGATAAAGAGATTGAATCCCTTGTGTATGATTCCAGAAAAGCGGGGAAAAACAGCCTGTTTGTCTGCATATCCGGCACAGTCAGCGACGCCCATGATTTTATACCCCAGGTACTTGCGGCAGGCGCTTGTGCGATCGTCGTCGAGAAGGACGTGGAAGTCGCCCCGGATGTGACGGTTCTGAAGGTATCCGACGCGCGTCTGGCACTTGCCTGTCTTTCCGCAGCCTGGTTTGGTTATCCCGCAGAGAAGCTTAAGACGATCGGTGTGACCGGAACCAAGGGGAAAACAACAACAACCTATATGGTGAAATCAATCCTTGAAAAGTCCGGTTTTCGGACCGGTCTGATCGGAACGATAGAGATCATTATCGGTGACGAACGGATTCCTGCCTCCAATACAACGCCGGAATCCTTCCTGGTACAGGAATATTTCCGGCGCATGGTGGATGCCGGCTGTGACAGCGTTGTCATGGAGGTTTCCTCTCAGGGACTTATGCTCCACAGAGTTTCCGGTTTTCTCTTTGATTACGGTATTTTTACAAATCTTGAACCGGATCATATCGGACCGAAGGAGCATAAAGATTTTCAGGATTACATGCATTGCAAAAGCCTTTTGTTTCGGCAGTGCAGGGAGGGAATTGTAAACGCCGACAGCGAATATCTTGCAGGTATTCTGGAGGGACACACCTGTGCCCTGACGACCTACGGTTACGGGGAGAGTGCAGATCTAAGGGCGGAGGATGTCCGGCTTGTCACAAAACCCGGAGTTCTGGGGGTCGCATATCACGTTACCGGTCAGATGGATTTTGAGGTGGAGGTGGATGTTCCCGGGAGCTTTTCCGTATACAACTCGCTGACGGCGATTGCAATCTGCAGGCATTTTGGGGTAAACACCGAAGCAATAAAAGACGCTCTGAAAGAGATTCGGGTTAAGGGTCGAATCGAGATTCTTCCGGTTTCCGACAGCTTTACTGTGATGATTGATTATGCCCATAATGCTATGAGTCTGGAAAGTCTTTTGTCCTCTTTGAGAGCCTATCAGCCAAAACGCTTGGTTTGTCTGTTCGGATGCGGAGGAAACCGTGACAAGGCACGACGTTATGAAATGGGCGAGGTATCCTCCAAAATGGCTGATATTACGGTTATTACCAGCGATAATCCCCGTTTTGAAGAGCCCATGGATATCATACAGGACATCGTGATCGGTGTTAAAAAAGGACCCGGCGAGTATGTTGTTGTCCCGGATCGCAAGGAGGCCATACGTTATTGCTTTGATCATGCCAGAGAGGGAGATGTTATCGTACTGGCAGGAAAAGGGCATGAGGACTACCAGGAGATTAAAGGTGTGAAATATCACATGGATGAACGGGAGTTGGTTCGTGATGTTTTACAGGAAGGGAACTATACCTGGAGATTCCTTTGGAGGTGAAGCAAATGACTGTTTTTACCGGAGCGGGAACCGCTCTTGTCACACCCTTTGCAAAAGACGGAAAAATCGATTTTCCGGCCTTTGAACGGCTGATTCGTTTTCAGATCGAAAAGAAAGCGGATGCTTTGATCGTATGCGGATGTACGGGAGAGGCTGCAACACTTACCGATCAGGAGAGGATGGAATGCGTCCGGATTGCCGTGGATTTAAGCGCAGGACGCATTCCTGTGATTGCCGGAACCGGATCCAACGTTACCGAAACTGCCGTTTCTCTATCCGAGAGGGCACAGCGTGCCGGAGCAGATGCCATTCTTGTTATTACACCTTATTATAATAAATGTACCCAGAGTGGGTTGATCAATCATTATCGAAAGATTGCCGCTCGTGTGGATATTCCCATGATGCTGTATAATGTGCCTTCACGTACCGGCGTCAATCTGCTGCCGCAGACGGTGATGGCCCTTGCAGATGAGTGTGACAATATCATCGCCATCAAAGAAGCATCCGGAAATATCTCGCAAATTGCGGATCTGGCAGCTATAAGCCAGGGCAGAATGGATATCTATTCGGGCAATGATGATATGATTGTACCCATGCTTTCACTCGGAGCCAAGGGGGTTATCTCTGTTGTTTCCAATATTCTTCCGACCATGACGCACAATATGGTCCGGGCATTTCAAAACGGACAGACAAAGAAGGCAGCTGACCTTCAGTTTCAACTTCTTCCGCTGATACGTGCACTTTTTTGTGAAGTAAATCCCATTCCGGTAAAGGCGGCGCTTTCTTATCTTGGAATGTGTGAGAACGTACTGCGGGAGCCGTTAACGGCACTGGAACCGCAGCACACACAGCTTTTAAAGACAGCGCTTAAGGAATTGGAAGTCATAAACTAGGGGCGTACTGTAAAATTTTATAATTTTTTTAGATTTTACTGGTAAAAGAAAGCGTTTTGTTGTACAATGGTTATGATTCACATATTCTGAATTCCACTAAGGAGGATTAAACAATGTACTATTGCAGAAATTGCGGAGAGCCTTACGGCACCGAAGAAGCAGTTATGTGTGTAAGATGCGGTGTTGCAAAGGGTCAGGGAAACAGCTATTGTCATAACTGTGGAAAGGCCGTTCCCCCGGAGGCATCCGTTTGTCTCAATTGCGGAGTTGCTAACAATGCAGGGGTTTCCGCGGCTTCAAAGTCCAGAATGGCTGCCGGTTTATTCGGTATTTTCCTGGGCGCATTTGGTGTGCATAACTTCTATCTGGGCTATACTGCAAAAGCAGTAACACAGCTGGTTTTATCAATCGTAGGTATCATTCTTTCCTGTATCGTAGTCGGTGCCTTTTTAGTCATCGGTGTTGAAATCTGGGGCCTTGTTGAGGGAATTATGATTCTTGCCGGCAAAGTAAATGTCGATGCAAACGGCGTCCCCTTGAAGGACTGATGAAAGGATTTGGACAAAGCAATGGATGTAAATGAAAGAAACGGAGAATCTTTGGAGCCCGTTACCGATCAGGAGACAAGAACAGAATCGAATTCCGGGTATTACCAGGATAATACCGCTTCCTTTGTACAGCCTCAGGTACAAAGCTACGCTGAGTACAGTTATTCGGTACAGGGAGCGCAGCAGCAGAGTACGAATGTACTTGCTATTGTAAGTCTTGTTCTGGGAATTTTTTCCATCGTTTTGGGATGCTGCACCGCATGGGTCGGATGCCTGTTTGGAATCGGAGGAATTGTGTGTGCTGTTTTATCCCGAAAAAGCGGTAAGAGTGGTATGGCAACAGCCGGTCTGGTATGTTCCATTATCGGTATTATCATCGGGTTGATCGTAACCGCATTCAGTCTACTCCTCGGTTTGGCCATTGCAGATGAGCTTCGTTACTACAGCTAAACATCATATAATCATTACAGAAGAAGTTCTGTAAATATAGAAAAAGGAGATCAATAATGGATTCTAACAATTTTAACACAGATCAGAACACTTCAGTTGTAAACAGTGCAGCACCTGCACAGACCAACGGTATGGCGATTGCAAGCCTGGTACTGGGCATTATTTCCATCGTTGCGGGCTGTTGTGTGCCGATTGTCGGGATTATTCTCGGCATTGTAGGCATTGTCCTTTCCGTTCTTTCCAAGAAATCCGGAAAGAGCAAGATGGGAACCGCAGGACTTATCTGCTCCATCGTCGGAATTATCTTTTCGATTCTTTCCTATGTCCTGGCTGCAGCTATGCTTGCTGCATTGGCAGAAGCCGGTTTTGACATGTCCGCTTTCGGAATGTAAGACGGATGACACAACAGGAGAGATTGGATCAACAATTGTATCGAATCGGACTGGCCGCCATGGTTTTGGGCGGCCTTTTCGTGTGGATTTTCTTTTGGTGGATCTGGCCGAATGCCAATATTCCCCCCTGCGTATTTTATCAGTATTTGGGAATCTATTGTCCGGGCTGCGGCGGCACGAGAGCGGTATGGGCACTGTTACACGGTCATATTTTAAAATCGCTGTGGCTTCATCCCCTTGTTCCCTATTCTGCATTCCTCTTTGGAGGCTTTATGCTGACGCAGACACTTGAAAAACTCCATTTCGGGCGTGTGAAGGGATGGCATTTTCACAACTGGTATCTGTATGGGGCAGTGGGAATTATTTTTCTGAATTGGATCTTAAAGAATATTCTGCGATTGTTTTTTGATATTACACTATAAAGAAAGCGCTTTTGAAGTTATTGATTAACGATCAAAAGCGCTTTTCGTAATTCTATTCGGATTCACTGGTCTGGATGATGAGATCCTCATCCTGTGGTTCTTCTCCATGTAAGAAGGAGATAATGATCAAGATTCGTTTGTTGGCTCGGGAATAATTCTCTCTGGCATATTCTTCCAGATATTCGTTATAGGAACCGTTGCCATATGCCTCATGAAAGCTTTCAACCGCAACACTCATGTACTCGCTTGCCTCATCGGCAAGGCCTTCCAGATAATCGAATTCTTCCGGAAAGTCAAGTTCTGCAAAATTTGCAAATAACTCATCCAGCTTGTCCAGATAGGTGAGGAGATCATTTACTGCAGTCTCGGATTCGGGATCAATACCGTTGATCGCTGTATCCATCTGCGAAATCTCAGTACAGAAGCTGTCCACATCTGTCCGAAACTGTGTCAGATCGGGATCTTCCCCACAAGCGGTCAGCATCATTGCCATACAGACGCCCAATGCCAACACTTTGTATTTCATTTTCAAAATCCTGTTCCTCCAATACACAAATTGAGTCCGTTGAATCGAAATCCAACATATAAAATTTACCATATTCTTTGTTTGAAAGCAACCGAATTCCATAAAAATTAACAGAAAGAAGTTAAATCGTCCCCTTTACGAGTAAGATGAAGTCTGATATGATAAAATGAACGAAGAAGTCCATGATAAAACAGATCGGAGGAGAGCACAATGACCGGAGCAGATGCCATTATTAAATGCCTGGAAGCCGAAGGTGTGGAAACTGTCTTTGGGTATCCGGGTGTCGCAATCTGTCCTTTTTTTAATAGTATTTTAGATTCTGATATCAAGACGGTTTTAATTCGAACGGAGCAAAATGCTGCCCATGCAGCCAGCGGCGTCGCAAGAATAACTGGAAAGCCCGGAGTTTGCGCGGTTACAAGCGGCCCCGGCGCAACCAATGTGATTACAGGTATTGCCACTGCCTTTGCGGACAGCATCCCTTTGATCTGTATTACGGGGCAGGTGAATAGTGAACTGCTCGGAAGTGATGTGTTCCAGGAGGCTGACATTACCGGTGCCGTTGAATCCTTTGTGAAGTACAGCTATCTGATCAAGAATGTGAATGATATTCCAAGAGTGTTTAAGGAGGCTTTTCATATTGCCAACACCGGCAGGAAAGGTCCTGTTTTGATTGATATTCCGATTGATATTCAAAATGCTCAGATCAAACAGTTTCATTATCCAGAAGAAGTGAATTTGCGCACCTATAAACCGACGGTCAAAGGACATGCCGTTCAAATCAAAAAGGTCATTCGGGAGCTGGAAAAGGCAAAACGTCCCATCATCTGTGTTGGAGGTGGAGTACTGCTCGCAGGTGCCCAACAGGAGCTTCGCGCGTTTTCCGAAAAATACAGAATTCCGGTTGTTTCTACCATGATGGGAATCGGTGTGATGCCAACAAAGCATCCGCTGTATTACGGCATGGTGGGAAATAACGGTAAACCCTGTGCCAACAGAGCCATGAATGAATCGGATGTTCTGATCATGGTGGGAGCACGTGTTGCTGATCGTGCAGTCAGCCAGCCGGATCTGATCACACAGAATAAGATTCTTGTACATATTGATGTTGATCCCGCTGAGATCGGTAAGAATGCGGGCCCTACCATACCGCTTGTAGGGGATGCAAAGCATATTTTTCAGGATTTTGCAAAAGAAGAGTTCACATGTGATTGTGAAGCCTGGATTGGGACACTCAACGATTATCGCAGGGAGCTTATGCCGAAGCGAAATCCCAATCCTGCCTATGTGGATCCTGCCCGTTTTATTGAACGTTTGTCCGAGAGAATGGAAGATAACGCAATCTATGTTGCGGATGTGGGACAGAATCAGATTTGGTCCTGTGGTTATCACATCGTTAAGCAGGGGCGCTTTCTAACCTCCGGAGGAATGGGAACTATGGGGTATTCCATACCGGCAGCCATGGGAGCGAAAACGGCTGCCCCTGATCGTCAGGTAATAGCCGTCTGTGGTGACGGTTCATTCCAGATGTCGATGATGGAACTGGCCACCATGCGACAGCATAATATTCCGGTAAAGATCATTGTTTTAAAGAACAATTATCTCGGCATGGTGCGGGAGTATCAGCATTATACCTACAAAGACAACTACTCCGTGGTAGATTTGACCGGAAGTCCCGATTTGGAAAAGCTTGCCGCAGCTTATGATATGCCTTTTCGCCGTCTGGAGAATATGGATCAATGTGAGGAAGTATTGGACGTGCTTTTGCAGGATAACAATCAATCCATGCTTGTAGAATGCCTGATCGATCCGATGGATCTAGTGAAATAGAGAGGAACCAATATGAAGAAACGTATCTATTCCGTACTTGTCGAAAACCGTTCCGGTGTGCTTTGCAAGGTTGCCGGACTCTTTTCCAGAAGATGTTTTAATATTGACAGTCTGGCAGTTGGTGAGACCGATGATCCCACAACCTCCTGTATGACCATTGTGTCCAGTGCGGATGATAGGACTATCGAGCAGATTGAAAAGCAATTAAATAAGAAGCTGGACGTCATCAAAGTGAAAACTTTTGAAGAGCAGCAATGCTATACACGTGAGCTGATGCTTATGAAAGTTAAATACAATAAAA
This sequence comes from uncultured Lachnospiraceae bacterium, assembly GCA_945833775.1. GTDB lineage: Bacteria > Bacillota > Clostridia > Lachnospirales > Lachnospiraceae > Acetatifactor. Next base: position 16,698 of record CAMAGI010000020.1, on the reverse strand, counting down.
ACAACCGACGTGAGATCATGGAACAGTGTGAGTTGATGCATGCAGAAATTGTAGATGTTTCAAAACATTTCATGATGATTCAGATTTGTGCCGCACCGGAAATGATTCGCCAGATGATTCAGCTTTTTGCTTCCATCAGCATTGTTGAAATCGCACGCACCGGAACACTGGCGCTTTCAAAATGTGCAGAAAACGACGATTAATTCCCCTTTTCAGTGATGTATCCCGGGCGTTTAGGAAAATGTTGACATTAGCACTTTAACTTGCTATAGTGATTAATAGCGTAAACGAAAATGTGAGGTTCAAAATGCAGAAGAAAGTATTTCAGTTACTTGTTGATAATACCTCCGGTGTACTGAGTCGTATATCCGGTCTGTTTTCCAGACGCGGTTATAATATTGAAAGCATCACGGCGGGGGTTACCGCAGATCCCAGATTTACACGAATCACCATTGTGACGAGCGGCGATGATGAGATCCTTGAACAGATTGAGAAACAGCTTTCCAAGCTTGTGGATATCCGGGATATCAAAGAGTTGAAGCCCGACGAAAGCGTTTATCGCGAATTGATTCTGGTAAAGGTCCGTGTATCGAACGAACAGCGCCAGAGCATTATTGCATTGACGGATACTTTCCGTGGTAAGATCATTGATGTTGCACCGGAGTGTCTTACGGTCGAACTCACCGGTAACCAGAGCAAGATTGAGGCGTTCATCAGTCTTCTGGACGGATATGAGATTCTGGAACTTGCCAGAACCGGAATTGCGGGATTAGGTCGAGGAATCGAAAATGTAACATTCATCGAATAGATGCGATTCATTTATGAGAAAAGCGTTGACAGGGTTTTCCCTATCACTATAAATCACAATACCTATAATGGAGGAAATGAAAATGGCGAAAATATTTTATCAGGAAGATTGTAATCTTGCAGCACTGGACGGCAAGACCATTGCAATTATCGGTTACGGAAGCCAGGGACATGCACATGCTCTGAACCTGAAGGATTCCGGTTGTCACGTAATCATTGGTCTTTATGAGGGATCCAAATCCTGGAATAAGGCTGTTGCACAGGGCTTTGAGGTTTATACTGCTGCGGAAGCTGCTAAAAAGGCTGATATTATCATGATTCTGATCAATGATGAGAAACAGGCTGACCTCTATAAGAATGACATTGAACCCAATCTGGAAGCAGGCAACATGCTGATGTTTGCACACGGCTTCAACATTCATTTCGGCTGCATCGTTCCTCCTGCAGATGTAGATGTTACCATGATTGCACCGAAGGGCCCCGGTCATACCGTGCGCAGTGAGTATCAGGCCGGAAAGGGTGTTCCCTGTCTGATTGCTGTAGAGCAGGATGCTACCGGCAAGGCACAGGATCTGGCCCTTGCATATGCTCTCGGTATCGGTGGTGCCAGAGCAGGTGTTCTTGAGACTACCTTCCGGACCGAGACAGAAACCGATCTGTTCGGTGAGCAGGCAGTCCTCTGCGGCGGTGTATGTGCTCTGATGCAGGCCGGTTTTGAGACGCTTGTTGAGGCAGGTTATGATGAGAGAAACGCATACTTTGAGTGTATCCACGAGATGAAGCTGATCGTCGATCTGATCTACCAGAGCGGCTTTGCAGGAATGCGGTATTCCATTTCCAACACTGCTGAGTACGGTGATTATATTACCGGACCGAAGATTGTGACCGAAGAGACAAAGAAGGCTATGAAGAAGATCCTTTCCGATATTCAGGACGGTACTTTTGCAAAAGACTTCCTGCTGGATATGTCCGGTGCAGGCAAGCAGGTTCACTTCAAGGCGATGAGAAAGCTCGCTTCCGAGCATCCTTCGGAGAAGGTCGGCGAGGAAATCCGTAAGCTTTACAGCTGGAACAATGAGGCTGACAAGCTGATCAACAACTAAATTCTAAGCACTTCTTTAGAATTTCTTGTGATTTCTATAACGGGACAATTAAGAAATCCCCCTTATACTGTACTTACATCGAACGAATAAACTTCGAGAGTACAGGATAAGGGGATTTTTTATGGATATCAACAGTCTGACCGCTTATTTCACGCAGTATGGAGCAATCGCCATCTTTGTCATCGTATTTTTAGAATATCTGAATCTTCCGGGGTTCCCGGCGGGCGTTATCATGCCGTTGGCAGGAGTGATGGCTGCGAAAGGCAATATTGGTTTTACGGAGGTTATGCTTCTCACCGTATCGGCAGGCCTTTTGGGGAGCCTAGTATTGTATGTTCTGGGGCGTACGGGCGGAAATGTTTTCCTGAAAACCTATATTCATTATTTTCCAAAGCAGAAAGGTACCATTGAAAAGAATCTGGAATGGATCCGACAGAGGGGCAGCATCGGCGTATTTCTGGCAAAGTTAATCCCCATGTTTCGAACGATTGTATCGATTCCGGCAGGTCTCATCCGAATGAATCTCAGAAAATATGTTATCAGTTCCACCCTGGGAATTGTCATTTGGAACTTTTTCTTTGTGGGCGCAGGATACGTACTGGGGGAACAAGTATTGAGTCTGTGGAATCGTATGTAAACGGGAGGTGCCTATGCGAATTGCATTGATGACCAATAATTACAAACCTTTTATCGGGGGTGTTCCCATTTCCATAGAGAGACTGAAAAACGGCCTGACGGAACTGGGACATGAGGTAACTGTTTTTGCTCCCGATTATCACGGGAACAGGGCTTCGAATTGTATGAACCCGAAAACTGTTCAAGACGAGACGGAGTGTTATGTTGTTCGATATCGGACACTTGCTTCGAATTTTTGCGGAGGAATTGTCCTTCCCAATCCGTATGACCGACACATTGAAGAGGAGTTCCAAAAGGGTGATTTTGACATCATTCATGTGCATCACCCGATTATGATCGGAAGTACCGCCCTTTATCTGTCCCGAAAGTATCATGTTCCGATTGTCTTTACTTATCATACACAGTATGAAAAATACATAACGCATTATTGTAAAACCTCACTTTTGGAGCGCCCTGCAACCATTTGGATTCGCCGTTTCTTACGTTCCTGTGATCATTTGATTGCGCCGACCGGAAGCATTCGGGAGTACTTGATCCGTTACCACAAGATCGCGGAAAATCAAATATCGGTTCTTCCGACAGGCTTGGAAAACGCTCAGTTTCAGACGTCTCCCGCGGAGATTTACAAACTGCGAAAGAGGCTTCGAGCTGATCACTGTCCCCTCTTTCTCACGGTTTGTCGTATGGCAAAGGAGAAGAATGTGCTCTTTTTAATCCACAGTCTTGCAGCATTAAAAGAGCAGACGCATCTGCCTTTTCGGGCTGTTTTTGTGGGGGATGGTCCACAAGCGGAGTACTATCGAAGGGTGGTGGCCGAAAAAGGGCTTTCTGATTGGATTGTATTTACGGGTAAATTGAAAAATGAAGAAGTTAAATTCTACTACGCAGCGGCGGATCTGTTCCTTTTTGCCTCGAAGACAGAGACCCAGGGAATTGTAATTCTGGAGGCTTTTGCAGGCGGGACTCCCGTACTCGCCGTAGACGCAGACGGAGTTCGGGATCTGGTTGTTGACGGTTTTAACGGATGGCTTACGAGGGAGCGGGAAGAAGAATTTACAGCGAGGTTGATTGCGTACATGGAAGAGTGGAGGGATTCGAAAAAAGGAGGGAATCCATGGAAGGATAACGCATTAAGCACTGCCCGGGAATATCGTGAGGAGGCGGTTGCACGAAAGGCGGTTGCTGTTTATAATAGTGTTATCAAAGAATCTGTTCTGAAAAATGAGGGGAATTATGGAAAATCAATATCATATTTTAATTGTTGAGGATGACAGTGCAATCAGACAGGGTGTGGAAATCTACCTGACCAATCAGGGCTACACGGTTTTTCAGGCAAAGGATGGTAAGGAAGGTCTGGAAATTGTGGAGCGGGAAACGATCCATCTGGCAATTGTCGATATTATGATGCCGGTTATGGATGGTGTGACCATGCTGATGCAGCTGCGGGCAAGAGGCTATGAATTCCCGGTGATAATGCTTTCTGCCAAATCCGAGGAAGTCGATAAGATCATGGGGCTCAACATGGGAGCCGACGATTATGTGACAAAGCCGTTTACGCCTTTGGAGCTTCTGGCCCGTGTCAATTCTCATTTGCGCCGTTATGGAAAATATTTGTCGGCATTGAACCGTCCCGAGCAAAATGAGCATATTTTTACCATCGGCGGACTGGAACTCAATGAGGAGACAGTGGAAGTGACGGTAGACGCGGAACCGGTGAAACTTACTCCCATGGAGTTTAAAATTGTTCAGCTCTTGATCAAGAATCCCGGAAGAGTATTCTCAGCGGATGAAATCTACGAGCGAATTTGGAACGAAAAAGCAATCAACACGGATACCATCATGGTACATGTACGAAATATACGTGAGAAAATAGAAATTGACCCCAGAAATCCCAAATATTTGAAAGTGGTATGGGGTGTGGGATATAAGATTGATAAGCAATAAGCTTGGAAAGGATATTTTATGAGCCTTGTCAAAATAGGAAGGCGCTGGATCATAACCGGTGTTTGTACAGCACTGATTTTCAGCATCCTGTACACTTCCTTCTATGGTTATTTTTATAGAGGAGCGAGGGAGAGACATATCAATCCCATTGAAAATGAAGAGAATATCAAGTGGCTTTATGAAAACAGCTTCCTGCTGTATCGGGAACTCTATCAGAAACAGTCTGCATCACAGATAAGCTATATGGATCTGTATCTGTCGGTTTCGGACAATTATCAGTGGATCCGGGATTACATGAATCAGGAAACACGAAAAGTAGGAGAACCACCTGAGAATCTTCCGGATGTTGTTGATACCTATGCCTATGAGCTGGTTATGGAAGCGTATAATAAGTATCAGGACCGATTTCGCAATATGGAAGAGCATTTCGACTCCATCAATAAGTGCTATGATTATTGGATTCAGGATCATACAACCGGTACGGTAATAACCAATCTTCCACAGGATCAGAAACCGAATGCATCCAATGCGCTTTTTTATCTGACTTATGTGTTTGATGAAAAGGGAAGTGTAACTCTGGGAAATGTTTTTTGTGGAGAAGATGCTTCGGATATTCGCAAATCAGCGATGGAAGCTGCAAGAAACAACGGTCTTACCGAGATTAGCACAATCTGTAACGAAAATTATTACGATAATCTGTTTACGCTTTCCGCACCGAGAAACTGTACCGTGATCTATCAGATTGACAACGAAGCCTGGGAAAATCTGTACAGAACGAATTCCGGTAATCAGATTTTGATTTATGACGGCTCTGATTATCGAGAAGTTAATACTTATCCTAATTATTATGACTATATCAATACAGGGTGCGGTGCGTTTTTATCCGTTCTGGCATTGCTGATCTTTCTCACAGGAGTGTTTCTTCCCTTCTATAAGGCAAACAATGTCCATGCGATAGGTGACAAAATCTGTCGGCTTCCCTTGGAAGTGCTGGGAATATTTGGCTTTATCTGGTTTGCGGCAGGTCTTTCTCTATCAGTCGAGACAGTGACTGTTGTAGCCGGTCGAAGAATGACCACTATTTTGATGGATAACGGTTGGCCCGGATTTCTTTCTTACACCCTGACAGGGCTGTTCAACTTTGTAGTACTGGGAATTTTCCTCTTCGGATTCTGGTTCATAGGCGTCAGCATCCGGGATATTCGTGACGATGGAATTCTGTGTTTTATCAAGAGAAGATCGTTGATTTATCGATTCTTTCCTTTCCTGAAATCAAAAGCCCTTGCATGCTATCAGGCAATTCTGCACTTTGATTTGACCCAAAACGCAAATAAAATGATTCTCCGGGTGGTTATCATCAACGGAATCATTCTCTTTCTGATTTGTTCCATTTGGGTGGCGGGAATGCCCATTGCGGTGGTATATTCCATCGTGTTGTATGTTCTGCTTCGCAGATACGTCAGTGATTTGCAAAAGAAATATAGGCTTCTGCTAAGTGTCACCAACCGCATTGCCGAGGGCAATCTGAATGTGGCCGTCACAGAGGATCTCGGGGTATTTGAACCGTTTAAGCCGGAACTTGTTAAAATTCAAAACGGCTTTTCGAAGGCAGTGGAAGAGGAAGTCAAGAGCCAGCGTATGCGCGTGGAATTGATCACAAATGTATCCCACGACTTAAAGACGCCTCTCACTGCAATCATTACCTATGTAGATCTTCTCAAAAACGGAAATGCCACAGAGGAACAACGGGCAGAGTATCTGAATACATTGGAAAGGAAGTCCCTTCGTTTAAAGGCGCTGATCGAGGATCTCTTTGAGGTCAGCAAAGCGGATTCCAGGAGCATGACGGTGAATCTGCAGCCGGTGGATCTGGGAAGCCTCATCAAGCAGGTTGTGTTTGAACTGGAAGACAGATTCAATGACGCGGAATTGGAGCTTCGGATGCGGATGCCGGAGGAAAAGGTTCTCCTGGAGCTTGACAGTCAGAAAACTTACCGGATCTATGAGAATCTTCTAAACAATGTGGCTAAATATGCGATGCATGGAACCCGCGTCTACATTGAGGGGGATGTCACCGAAAAAGGCTTCTTACTGACCATAAAAAACATATCCGCTCAGGAGCTTTCAATAAAACCGGGCGAGCTGAAGGAGCGTTTTGTGCGGGGAGATGCTTCCCGAAATACGGAAGGATCCGGATTGGGACTCGCGATTGCGGAGAGTTTTACCTCTTTGCAGGGAGGAAAGCTTACGCTTGAGGTTGACGGGGATCTTTTTAAGGCATCTACTTTATGGCCGTATGATGCGAAAAATCAATCATTAAGTTAAATTTATCTATTTCAAAAACCTCTGATTTATGCTATGATTCTTTCGAAAGAATTTATGTAGGATAGACGGAGGTTTTTGTACAATGGGAATGACTATGACACAAAAGATCCTTGCTGCCGCTGCCGGACTTGACCATGTGGAAGCCGGACAGTTAATCGAGGCCAATCTCGACCTCGTATTGGGCAATGATATCACCAGTCCCGTAGCCATCAAAGAGATGGATAAGATGAAGGTCGACGGTGTATTTGACAGGGATAAGATTGCTTTGGTACCGGATCATTTTGTACCGAATAAGGATATCAAATCTGCGGAGCACTGCCGGTGTGTTCGGGAGTTTGCAAGACGCAACAAGATCACCAACTACTTCGAAGTGGGAGAGATGGGAATCGAGCATGCACTCCTTCCTGAGAAAGGCCTGACCGTTCCCGGTGATGTCATTATCGGTGCAGATTCCCATACCTGTACCTATGGTGCGGTCGGTGCTTTTTCAACCGGCGTTGGAAGTACCGATATGGCGGCAGGTATGGCTACCGGAAAAGCCTGGTTCAAAGTGCCTTCCGCAATTCGCTTTAACCTGATCGGAAAGCCTTCCAAATGGGTCAGCGGAAAGGATGTCATTCTTCATATTATCGGTATGATCGGAGTGGACGGAGCACTCTACAAATCCATGGAGTTTGTGGGAGAGGGAATCAAAAATCTTACCATGGATGATCGCTTCACCATTGCAAATATGGCGATCGAGGCCGGCGGTAAGAACGGAATTTTCCCCGTGGACGAGCTTACCATAGCCTATCTGAAAGAGCATACGAACAGAGAGTATACAGTATATCAGGCGGATCCTGACGCCGTTTATGACGCGGAATATACCATTGATTTAAACAAACTTCGGCCGACCGTTTCCTTCCCGCATTTGCCGGAGAATACCCATACCATCGATGAGATTCAAAAGATGGGGGATATCCTGATTGATCAGGTTGTAATCGGTTCCTGTACCAACGGCAGACTGGATGATCTTCGTTGTGCAGCGGATGTTCTGCGCGGAAGACATGTTGCAAAAGGAATGCGTTGTATTATTATTCCCGCTACACAGGCAATCTATCTGCAGGCAATGGAAGAGGGGCTTTTAAAAGATTTCATTGAGGCGGGAGCGATTGTGAGCACACCTACCTGTGGTCCCTGTCTGGGTGGCTATATGGGAGTCCTGGCGGAGAATGAGAGATGCGTATCCACCACAAACCGCAATTTTGTTGGCCGTATGGGACATGTGACAAGTGAAATCTATCTCGCCAGTCCTGCAGTTGCCGCAGCAAGTGCCATCACCGGAAAGATTTCCTGTCCCTGTGAACTGTAAGAAAAAGCAAATCATCATGAGGAGAAATAATTATGGATAACGCCAAAGGAATTGTTTTTAAGTACGGAGACAACGTGGATACGGATGTCATCATACCCGCAAGATATCTGAATTCATCCGATCCTGCAGAACTGGCAGCCCATTGTATGGAGGATATTGATGCCGATTTCATCAAAAAAGTAAAAAAGGGGGATATCATTGTAGCGGATAAAAACTTCGGCTGTGGTTCCTCCAGAGAGCATGCACCGATTGCCATCAAAGCCGCCGGTGTGAGCTGCGTCATAGCCGAGACCTTTGCAAGAATTTTCTATCGCAATGCGATCAACATCGGACTTCCCATTATCGAATGTCCCGAAGCCAGCAAGGGGATTGAGGCGGGAGATGAGGTTGAGGTTGATTTTAATACCGGCATCATCACGAATCTGACAAAACAGGTACAATTTCAGGGGCAGGCTTTCCCTGAGTTTATGCAGAAGATTATTGCAGCGGAAGGGCTTGTAAACTACATAAACGCAAAACAGCAGTAATCAAAATACGGTCTACAGAACATTCTGTAGGCCGTTTCATACGTTATTCCATAGAAATTACCATGGAAAATTCATGGAAACGGTGAAATGAGTATGACAGAACAAAATGAAAAAAAATATGAAATTGACATGTGTAACGGTCCTCTTCTGAGTAAGATTCTGATCTTTTACATTCCCTTAATGTTATCCGGCATCTTACAGCTTCTTTTCAATGCGGCAGATGTCATTGTCGTTGGACGTTATGCGGGAAATGAAGCGCTTGCAGCGGTTGGATCTACCAGTTCCCTGATCAATCTCCTGGTGAATGTTTTCATCGGTTTGTCCGTCGGAACCAATGTATGTGTTGCACGTTTTTATGGGGCAGGTCAGAGAAAGGATTTAGAGGAGACGGTTCATACGGCGATTGCAACAGCCTGCTTAAGCGGCATATTATTGGTGTTTATCGGCATCCTGATAGCCGGACCCGCATTGGAATTGATGGCAACTCCGGAGGATGTGATACAGCAGTCGATTCTGTATATGCGCATCTATTTCCTGGGAATGCCTGCAATGATGGCCTACAACTTCGGAAGTGCGGTTCTGCGCGCAGTCGGGGATACCAAACGTCCACTCTATTTTCTGTTGATCGCAGGTGTGATCAATGTGTTGTTGAATTTGATCTTTGTAATCTCCCTTCATATGGGAGTGGGAGGCGTCGCACTAGCCACCGTGATATCCCAGTTTATTTCCGCAGCCCTGGTAATCCGTTGCCTGATTCGCAGCCGGAGTGATTATCGGCTTGAACTTTCCAAGCTTCGAATTTACAAGGATAAACTTCTGAAAATGATTCAAATCGGATTGCCGGCAGGAGTACAGGGGGCGCTATTTTCCGCTTCAAACGTGCTCATACAGTCCTCCGTAAATTCTTTTGGCTCCGTTGCCATGGCGGGAAATACGGCGGCCAGCAATATTGAGGGATTTGTTTATACCTCCATGAATTCCTTTCATCAGGCGGCTATCAGTTTTACCGGTCAGAACTACGGGGCCCGCAAGTACAAACGGATCGGTAAAATCCTGTTGATTTGTGAGGGACTTGTCACATTGGTGGGACTGGTTCTGGGCAATACCGCTTACCTTGGAGGGGGAGTACTCCTGCAATTATACGCCCCCGGTAATCAGGAAGTCATTGCCTACGGTATCCTGCGACTGAGTTTTATCTGTACCACCTATTGTCTGTGCGGAATGATGGATGTTGCAGTTGGCGTTCTGCGCGGTATGGGATACTCGATAATGCCTATGATTGTATCGCTCACCGGAGCGTGCCTGTTCCGTGTTGTCTGGATTCTGACAGTTTTTAAACAAATTCACACTCTGGAGTGCCTCTATCTGTCTTATCCGATCAGCTGGCTGTTGACCTTCAGTGTTCATATGATTTGTTTTGCCGTTGTGTATACAAAACTGCGAAAAGACAAGGGCGACATTTAAATCTTATAAAAGTCTTGAAACATATGTTCGGGTGTGGTATTATTTGTATGTGTCAATGGACACAAGGTTTTGTCGAAATTTCAGACATCCGGAGGAGAATGCAGTGATCGCATATGTGAGTGGTATTGTGGAATCTATTACAGAGGATAATGCGGTAATTGATGTGAATGGTTTCGGAATCAATGTGAAGATATCCGCCGATACCGCAGCCCGTATGCCCGGAGTCGGAGAACAGGCTAAACTCTACACCTATACAAGTGTTCGGGAAGATGCCTTTCAACTATACGGCTTTCTTTCCCAAAATGCGTTGTCACTTTTCAAAAAATGTATTTCCGTAAACGGAATCGGTCCGAAGGGCGGTCAGGCACTTTTGTCTGTCATGGATGCGGATTCTCTTCGATTTGCCATTCTGTCGGGAGATGTTAAGGCGATTTCAAAGGCTCCCGGAATCGGGGCGAAATCCGCACAGCGTCTTGTGTTGGAATTAAAGGACAAATTGGATATGGATGATTCCATGATCCGGCGGGAAATGGATTCCACTTCGTCCGACAGTGTAACGGCCGACACCCCGCAAAAGCAGGAAGCAGTGGCGGCGCTGATTGCACTGGGATACGGACAGACCGAGAGTCTTAAGGCTGTCAATTCCATAGAAAACATCGAAGAACTGGATTCCGGTGCGGTCTTAAAGGCTGCCCTTAAGAAATTATTTTAGAGGAGCTTTCCGGTAGATTGTATATGGCTAGAAGAACAATTGAGACAAAGATAACAGAAGAAGATGTCAAAATAGAAGGATCCCTTCGGCCGCAGACTTTAGATGACTATATCGGTCAATCTAAGGTAAAGGAGAATCTGAAGATCTATATCGAAGCTGCTAAGCAACGCGGTGATGCGTTGGATCATGTTTTATTCTACGGACCTCCCGGCCTCGGAAAAACCACACTCGCCGGGATCATAGCCAATGAAATGGGTGTACACCTGAAGGTGACCAGCGGTCCTGCGATTGAAAAGCCGGGGGAAATGGCAGCTATTTTAAACAATCTGGAGGAAGGTGATCTTCTTTTTGTCGATGAGATCCATCGTCTGAATCGACAGGTGGAGGAAGTTCTCTATCCGGCGATGGAAGATTATTGTATCGATATTATGATCGGTAAGGGCTCTTCCGCGCGGAGCGTTCGTCTGGACCTTCCGAAGTTCACATTGGTAGGAGCAACTACAAGAGCCGGCCTTTTGACGGCCCCTCTCAGGGATCGATTTGGGATGATTCATCATTTGGAATTCTATTCGGTTCCCGAATTGCAACAGATCATTATGCATTCCGCACGCATTCTGGGAGTTGAACTGGAGCTTGGCGGGGCACAAGAGATGGCCCGCCGAAGCCGCGGAACCCCCCGTCTGGCCAATCGTATTCTAAAGCGTGTCCGCGATTTTGCACAGGTGAAGTATGATGGTATTATCACGGAAGAAATTGCCTGCACCGCGTTGGATCTTATGGACGTGGATAAGCTCGGTCTGGACCATATTGACCGCAATCTGCTCCTTACAATGATTCATAAGTTCGACGGAGGACCTGTCGGTCTTGATACGCTAGCCGCAGCAATCGGAGAGGATGCCGGCACCATTGAGGATGTCTATGAGCCATACCTGATCAAAAACGGATTTATCAACCGAACTCCCCGCGGCAGAGTTGTATCGGATCTTGCATACAGACATTTGAATATTCTACGCTAGGCCCACATGTAAAAATCCCCAAATACCATGAACGGTATTTGGGGATTCTTTAAAACTTTCTCCAGGTATCCTTCATAAAGAGAAGCACAACCGGAAAGATTTCAAGACGACCCGCCAGCATATCAAAAATCAGCACAATTTTTGAGAGATTATTAAAAACGCTGAAGTTTGCGGATGGCCCTACCAATTCCAGCCCCGGTCCGATGTTGTTGATGGTCGCTGCTACAGCTGTAAAATTCGTGATCAGATCTTTCCCGTTAAAAGACAGCAGAAAGACTGAGCATACAAACACAATGATATAGAGCGCCAGAAAGCCGTTGACATTGCGTACGATATCATGTTCCACCAATTTACCTTCAAACTGAATCTTACGAACCTGTCTGGGATGAAGGTACTGCCTGAGTTCCTTTCGCATCCCCTTGAGCAGGATTATGATGCGGGATACCTTGATGCCACCTCCGGTACTTCCGGCACAGGCGCCAATAAACATCAGGATTACCAGAATGGAACGTGATACCTCCGGCCACTGATTGAAATCTGTAGTTGCAAACCCTGTCGTTGTAATGACAGACGCAACCTGAAACGAAGCATCCAGAAACAGTTTCCCGACGGAATCATAGAGTCCGCGGATATCCCAGCTGATCAAAACAATGGCACTGACGACAATCACCAGATACCAACGCACTTCCTCGGAATGAAAAGCCTGCTTCCACTTGCGAAGAAGCATGAGAAAATATATGTTGAAATTCACACCGAACAAAAGCATGAAAATAGTGATTACTACCTGAATTGTGGAGCTGTAGCCGGCAATACTGTCATTTTTAATTCCGAATCCGCCGGTTCCGGCTGTACCGAAGGTCGTTGTAATTGCATCAAACAACGGCATACGACAGAAGAGTAGAATGATAAACTCCGTCACGGTCAGAAACAGATAAATCGTATACAGAATTCTTGCGGTAGAACGTACGGTAGGTACAAGCTTATCCACGGAAGGACCGGGACTTTCTGCCTTCATCAGATTCATTCTGGAGCCACCGGTCATTTTGACAACGGAGAGTAGCAATACAAGGACACCCATACCTCCAATCCAGTGTGTAAAGCTGCGCCACATAAGGATACATCTCGGTAGACTCTCTACCTCCGAAAGAATGCTTGCACCTGTCGTCGTAAAACCGGACACGGTCTCAAAAATTGCGTCGATGGGGTGCGTGATTGCACCACTGAGTACAAAAGGAACGGCTCCCACAATACTTAAAACGATCCAGGAGAGTGATACGGTAACACACCCCTCTTTGATATGAAAATGAAGATCCTCAGGCTTTTTGTGGGTAAGAAATAAACCCAGTGCTCCGCTCACGACAGCGGTTAACAGAAAGCAGAACAATTCTTTCTCCCCGTAGATTGCTCCGGTCACAATCGGAAGAAGCATAAATGCCGCTTCCAGATTCAGAATCCATCCGATAATATATCCAATAATTGTTATATTCATAAATCAAATCAACCTCATAATCTTAAGCCAGAATATCAGAGATATCACGTAAAAGGCGTTGTGTTGATACTATGACAACACTGTCACCCACTTGTAAGCTGTCCGATCCGCGGGGAATAATAACTTTACCTTCGCGATTGATGGAGCAAATCAGAAGATTATTCTTTAATTTCAGGTCCTTTAGAGCAATCCCGATAACGGGAGAATTCTCCTTGATGGAAAATTCCAGGGCTTCCGCCTTATTGTCCAGAATATGATAGAGTGTTTCCACGTTACTTCCGATGGAATTCTGAGTTGCACGTGTATATTGCAAAATGGTATCGGAAGTAATGTATTTGGGATGAATGATACTGCCCAGATCGAAATCATCCACAACATCCATAAAGCTCATGCGATTAATTTTGGTCACAACCTTAGCGGAAGAGTTTTTTGCGGCAAACAGACTCATCAAAATATTTTCCTCGTCCAGGTTGGTCAGGGAGACGAAGGACTCCGCATTCTGCAAGCCTTCCTCCATAAGAAGCTGCTTTGTAGTTCCGTCTCCATGGATGATGTTGGCCTCCGGAAAAAGCTCGGCAAGCTCATCACAGCGCTCTCTGGACTGCTCGATGATGGTTACCCGGATTCGCATATCGAGAAGCTGTCTTGCGAGATAGACGGCGGTCGTCGCACCACCGACGATCATGCAGTTTTTCACCTGATTAGTGGTCAATCCGATTGTCTTAAAGAAAGCAGCTGCGTTTGTGGGGGTTGCCATAATAGATACCAGATCCCCGTCATGGAGCCGGAAATCACCATTTGGAATATAAGCGGCTTCACCGCGTTCCACACCACAGATCAGCCACTCACACTTGATGCGGGAAGTAAGTTCTACAATGGAACAACCATCCAGGCGAAACTCCGGCTGAATACGGAATTTCAACAGCTCAATTTTCCCTTTCGCAAAAGTATCGATCTTGATTGCGGACGGGAAACGCAAAAGCCGTGCGATTGCATTTGCTGCTGTCAATTCCGGATTGATGATCATCGAGATTCCGAGACTCTTTTGAATCAGGTCAACCTCTTTGTTGTAGATGGGATTGCGCACACGGGCAACGGTGTGGCAATTTCCAAGATTTTTGGCAACCAGACAACAGAGCAGATTCAATTCATCGGAATTGGTCACCGCAATTAAAACATCCGCATGAGCTACGCCTGCGCTGGTGAGCGTCGCAATACTGGAACCGTTTCCGACAACCTGTTTGACATCAAGATCTTCACAGCGATCCTGCAGTCTGGAAGCTGACTGGTCGATGACCGTCACATTGTGATGTTCGGCAGTAAGTTCCTCCGCCAAAGTATTTCCAACCTTGCCACAGCCAATAATGATAATTTCCATAGAAAACCCCTTAAATAAACCGGATAAGACCGGTTGCTATATTTCAAATTACATACGCTGTATATTATAGTATTTTTATCACGAAAAAACAACCTGTTTCATAAAATGCTTGCCTGCTGTCGGGATATGCGCTATAATAAGGACGGTTCTGAATGTAGGATAATTGTTTTGCTAAGAGGTGCGCGTATGTCTTCCAGAACGGATGCAGAGGTTGTAATCGGCGGAAAGGTCTTGACGCTCAGCGGTTATGAGAGCGCGGAATACTTACAGAAGATTGGCAATTACATCAATAAAAAGCTAACCGAATACAGCAGTGCAGACAGTTTTCGCAGACAGCCTGCGGATATACAGAATATTTTGCTGCAATTGAATATTGCGGATGATTTCTTCAAAGCGAAATCACAGATCAGCTTGCTGGAAGAGGAGTTGGAAGCAAAGGAAAAAGAGCTTTACGATCTGAAGCATGAGCTGATTTCCGTTCAGATCAAACTTGAAAATCTTCAGAAACAAGCCAAAGAATTACAGCTTGAGAATACAGAGCAATCCAAAAAGATTGTTCGTCTCGAGACCGAATTGAAGGATAAGTAGGCATGATACAGCTGCCCGCAAGGGTGGCTGTTTCGTTATTAAGATGCAGGAGAACCTTTTTTCATGAGTGAGGGCAGAAGAGTGGAGCTGCTTGCTCCGGCCGGCAATCCGGAGGGATTTTACGGTGCGATAGCCGCCGGAGCGGATGCTGTCTATCTGGGCGGCAGCAAATTCGGTGCAAGAGCTTATGCCGATAATTTTACAGGGGAAGAAATTGTAGAATGTATCCGTTATGCCCATCTGTTCGGCCGCAAAGTGTATTTGACGGTCAATACTTTGTTGAAACAGGCAGAACTGGAGCAGGATTTATTGGATTTTATTGCTCCCTTATACGCGGCAGGGCTGGATGGAGTGATCATCCAGGATTTCGGTGTTTTGCACCTTCTTAAAAATGCATTTCCTTCTCTGGAGCTTCATGCGAGCACGCAGATGACGATCACCGGGAAATACGGTGCAGAGCTTCTCAAAAAAATGGGATGTGTTAGGATCGTACCTTCCCGAGAACTGAGCCTTTCGGAGATCATTGAAATTAAGAATGCGACCGGACTTACTCTGGAAACCTTTGTTCATGGTGCGATGTGCTATTGTTATTCCGGGCAATGCCTCTTTAGCAGCATCCTGGGAGGTCGAAGCGGCAATCGCGGCAGATGCGCCCAGCCCTGTCGCCTGCCTTACCGGGTAAAGAGCCAATCGAAAGAAACAAAAGAGTGTTATCCTTTAAGCCTTAAGGATCTGTGCACGATTGAACATCTTCCCGAACTGATTGAAGCAGGTATTGATTCCTTTAAGATCGAAGGCAGGATGAAAAAAGCTGAGTATACAGCCGGTGTTACCGCTCTATACCGCAAATATATCGATGAATATTACAATCACCCTGCCGCATCCTACTGTGTAGACGACAGGGACTTAAAAGAACTGTCCGGTTTGTACATTCGAAGTGAACGGCAGAATGGTTATTATTACAAACGAAACGGTGCCGATATGGTCGCACTCACCAATCCTGCTTACATGGGTAGTGAGGAGGCTTTGCTCAACCGTATCCGAGATGCGTATCTGAACAGAAAATTTCATTATCCGATCGAAATTGAGGCAGTTTTCCACATCGGGAAACCGGCATGTGTTCGGCTTTTGTGCAATGGTCTGGAAGTCACAGCGACCGGTGAACCGGTTGAAAGTGCACAGAAATCACCAATTACGATTGATAATGTTGAGAAACAGCTTCGAAAACTTGGAGATACCTGTTTTAAGGCACAGGATGTTCGAATCGATTTGGATGCCAACGCATTTTACCCCTTGAAAGCGATCAACGAACTGCGCAGGGAAGTGGTTCGGCTCATGGAGGATCGTCTGATTCTTCA
>CAMAGI010000019.1 GCA_945833775.1 uncultured Lachnospiraceae bacterium | reverse complement strand
CGCCTACCATGGGGTTGTTACCCATACCGATCAGACCCATCATCTCAACGTGAGCCGGAACGGAGGAAGATCCTGCGAACTGTGCATCGGAATGCATACGTCCCAAAGTATCGGTGAAGCCATAGGAAGCGGGACCTGCAGCCATATTATCGGGATGCAGGGTACGTCCTGTACCGCCGCCGGAAGCTACGGAGAAATACTTCTTTCCTGCTTCGATTCTCTCCTTTTTGTAGGTACCTGCAACGGGATGCTGGAATCTGGTGGGATTGGTGGAGTTACCGGTAATGGAAACATCTACGGCTTCCTTCCACATGATTGCAACACCTTCGGGTACGGAATTCGCACCGTAGCAGTTCACCTTCGCGCGAAGGCCGTCGGAGTATGCCTTGCGGAATACTTCCTTTACAGTATTGGTATAGGGATCGTACTCCGTCTCAACATAGGTAAAGCCGTTGATACGTGAGATGATCTGAGCAGCATCTTTTCCAAGTCCGTTCAGGATAACACGAAGGGGCTTTTTGCGAACCTTGTTTGCCTTCTCAGCAATACCGATAGCACCTTCTGCAGCAGCAAAGGACTCATGACCTGCCAGGAAGCAGAAACAATCGGTTTCCTCCTCCAGAAGCATCTTGCCGAGATTACCGTGTCCGAGACCTACCTTACGGGTGTCTGCAACGGATCCGGGGATACAGAAAGCCTGAAGGCCCTCTCCGATCGCTGCAGCAGCTTCGGAAGCCTTACGGCAGTTTTTCTTGATTGCGATGGCAGCACCAACGGTGTAAGCCCAGCAAGCGTTCTCAAAGCAGATCGGCTGGATCTTCTTCACCTGCTCATAAACGTCAAGGCCTGCATCCTTGGTAATCTTTTCTGCCTCTTCGATGGAAGAGATGCCATAGCTGTTTAATACTTTATTGATCTGATCAATACGTCTTTCATATGATTCAAATAATGCCATTGTATTTGCCTCCTCTTCCTTATTTCACTTCTTTGTCGGTTCTGGGGTCGATAATCTTAACAGCATCGGCAACACGACCATACTGGCCGCAAGCCTTCTCGTATGCCGTGTTGGGATCGTCACCCTTCTTGATGAAGTCTGTCATCTTGCCAAGGCTTACAAACTTATATCCAATGATCTGATTGTCGGCATCCAGCGCGATACCGGTTACATAGCCCTCTGCCATCTCAAGATAACGGGGTCCCTTTGCAAGAGTACCGTACATGGTACCAACCTGGCTTCTAAGACCCTTGCCAAGATCTTCAAGACCGGCACCAACAGGCAGACCTTCTTCCGAGAATGCACTCTGGGAACGGCCGTAAACAATCTGTAAAAACAGCTCTCTCATTGCGGTATTGATGGCATCACATACCAGATCGGTATTCAATGCCTCCATAACGGTCAGGCCGGGAAGAATCTCAGCAGCCATTGCTGCGGAATGCGTCATACCGGAGCAGCCGATGGTCTCCACCAAAGCTTCCTGAATGATGCCTTCCTTCACGTTCAAAGACAGCTTACAAGCACCCTGCTGCGGTGCACACCAGCCTACACCGTGTGTAAAGCCGGAAATGTCTTCAACTTTCTTTGCCTGAACCCATTTTGCTTCTTCGGGGATCGGCGCACAGCCGTGATGAACACCCTGTGCTACGGGACACATTTCTTCAACTTCCTTCGAATAAATCATGTGAAATCTCCTTTCAATTCTTCACTTATGATACGAATCCGTCAATTGACAAAAAAGTATCATAATCATCTTGTTCATTCTCTCACATTTAAAGTAAAAAATCCAGATGTTTTTGCAAATTCTTTAGACTTTCGACAGACGAAGTTCCAATTCCCCGTATATATCCGTTGTTTCCAATCCCTCGGGCAGCAAAAAACAGTCCCCCTTTTTCACCGCCTGGCTATTGATAATTCCGTCTCCTTCCAGCACTTTCACAAAACAGCGTTCTGTGCCTTTGTGTAAGGTAAAGGAACCGGAGATCTTTTGAACACTGCACTCGGCTCTTTCTGCGTTCTGCAAAAGCAGGTCGAAAGTCTCCTGCAAATCCTGTTGGAAGAGAATTCGGTTACAGGGATTGTTGCAGGAAAGGGTTCCGCCTCCCGATTGAATCACACCGCGGTACCAGAACGCCGAATCCTTTACAATCCTTCGCTGCGTTGCATAATCCACATAGACGATACCGAAGCGCTGCTTGTAACCGTCACTCCACTCAAAATTATCCAGAAAGGTCCAGAGGAAGTACCCCCTCACATCGGCGCCCTCCGACATTGCCTTATCAAGCGCTCCTATGTAGCTGTCCAAGAACGTTATACGGTCGTTGTCGTGAACTTTTCCGTCCGGCGCAATGTTATCGTGGCATCCCATACCGTTCTCTGTGATGTAGAGAGGAAGATTCGGATAGCGTTCGGTCAGAAATTTTATGGCATAATAAAATGCCTTCGGCGTTACCGGCCAATCGGTACCCGTCTTGGGAAATCCCGGTTCTCTCGTCACGAACTCCGGTTCTCCGTTTTCTCCCGCTTTTACATAGTACCCGTTGTAGATGTTCTGTCCCATGAAATCCAGTGGCTGATGGATCAGTTCCATGTCTTCCTCCGTGATCTTCGGAAGCCATTGCCGGAACTTTTGAAGTCCCTCCTCCGGATAATGACCGAGAAAAACTGGGTCCGAAAACCAGGATACATTCCAGGTCCAATTGCTCATTGGATTGTAAAAACCAAAATAACATTTCCTGGCCGCCTCAATATCCTCGGGGCAATCCCGATAGGGATATGCCACACCGCCCGTGGGCGCATACCCGATTCTGACCGGTTGAACGGAATACTTTCGCAGCATGATGACAGCCTTCCCGTGTGCTTTTAACAGATTATGGGCTATTTGAAAGGTCTCTTCATAGGAAAGTTTGAGTCCCGGCGCATGAACCCCGCTCAAATGTCCCAGTCCGACGGCACACTGGGGTTCGTTGATGGTAATGAAATTTTCACAGATATCGGAAAAATTCTCTGCCACCGTTTTCGCATAATACCCGAACCATTCCACCACATCCGGATTCAGCCATCCGCCCTTTTCCTGCAGAGCCTGCGGAAATTCCCAATGAAACAGAGTCAGATAGGGAGTGATGCCGTTCTCCTTCATGGATAGAATCATATTGCGGTATAATTCAACAGCTTTCGGATTCACGTGACCGATGCCGTCCGGAATCAGCCTTGCCCAGTTTATGGAAAAACGATAAGCCTGAATTCCAAGCGTTCGCATCAGTGCATAATCCTGCCGGAAGCGGTGCATATGATCACAGCTTACAAGTGCATTCTGCCCTTCAAAAACACGCCCCTCCCGAACGAAAACATCCCAGACATTTTCTCCTCTTTGATCATCCGGATCGGTTCCTTCCACCTGATACGCACTGCTGGCTACACCCCACACAAAAGTCTTTGGAAACATCTCTCTGTCATCCTCCCAATCACGTTTTGGTTTTTTTACTGCTTCTTTAATAACTCCAGATTTCTTGTAATGAGATCACAGCGCTGTGCAACACACTCAACGCTTCTGCCCGGATCGGACGGTGTATGAAATACATAATCCTTGAGCTTGTCGATGGTTGTCACGGCAACATGCATCCTGGTATCGGAAGATGCATAATAAATAAACACATCCTGTTTCTCATTGACGACCGCTCCATTGGTAAACACCACATTGGAAACGTCGCCCACACGCTCCGCACCTCTGGGACCGATGAGAAGCCCGGAGGGTTCTGCGATTACCCTGGAGGGATCCGTAAGATCCGTTGCGAAGGCATAAATGACATAGCGCAGTCCGGCAGCGGTATTGCGCACACCGTGGGCAATATGGATCCAGCCCATATCCGTCTTGATGGGAGTTGCACCTGCACCGTTCTTGGCTTCCGTAATCGTGTGATATTTGCGAAGACTTGTCATTTTTTCCTCATCGATTACCGCATGGGTGATATCATCACACAAACCGAAACCGATGCCGCCTCCGCTTCCGGTCTCAATGAAATCGTCCATCGGTCTGGTATAGAACGCATATTTTCCGTCCACGAACTCCGGATGAAGTACCACATTTCTCTGCTGAGGGGAACGTTTTGTGATCAGGTTATCCAATCTCTCCCAGTGCTTCAAATCCTTTGTGCGCACAATTCCGGCAGCAGCAACTGCTGCAGACAGATCATTTACGGAAGTATCTTTGCTCTCGGAGCAAAAAACTCCGTAGATATATCCGTCCTCATGCTGAGTCAGGCGCATATCGTAGACATTGGTTTCGTTGGGGCAGGTGTCCTCCAGCAAGATCGGATAGTCCCAAAAACGAAACCCGTCCACACCGTTGTCACTTTCCGCAACTCCGAAAAAGGATTTCCGGTCATTGCCCTCAATACGCGCAACCAGATAGTATTTACCGTTTAAGTAGATTGCGCCGGAATTCATAACCGCATTGATTCCGAGGCGCTCCATAAAATACGGGTTAGTCTCCTCATTCAGATCATACCTCCAGGTGAGGGGAATGTGTTCTCTCGTGAGAACGGGATGTACATAGCGATCATAAATGCCGTTGTAAAAGGAAGTATCTCTTTCATTTTTTGCCGCAAGAAGCTTTTCCTGCTCTTTCAACAGCTCGTAATATTTTTCATGAATCATAAAATCCCCTCCATCAATCCCTTTACAATCTTCGGATAAGCAACGGTGTAATTATTTCTGTCAAAGAGTCCGAATAATTCTCCTTCCCCTTCAAACAGGCCGTTATCCCACCACACACAGGGGATGTTTACTTTCGCCGCAGCCTTTACATAATACTTCACCCATTCTGCGCGTTCAGCCTCGTTACCATTCTTGTTCATGGCTCCGAATTCACCGAGAATCACCGGAATCCCTTTGGATATGTAGTAGGAATTCAAATTCCGCATCAATTCATCGATGACTTTCGTATCCTGATTCCAATGCTCTCTTCCCGGAATCTGAAGTGCAAACTCATAAGGTTCATAGGCGTGAACAGACACAATCAACCGCTTATCGGACGAAGGTACGGTAAGATGCTTTATCCCCACACTGCAGTTTGCTGCATAACAGGGAATCATGAGATATCGTTTCTCGTTTCTGCCGCCCATACTGCGTATGGTGTCGATAAAAGCGGCATTTGTGGCATCCACAACCTCCCAGCCTTCCTCGTCTCCGCCGTTCCATTCCAGCTCGGTACCCACTTTTCTCGGCTCATTCTGCCCCTCAAAAATCAGGTGGTTATCATAATCCGCAAAACGCTCTGCTATCTGCTTCCATACCGCACGCATTTTTTGACAAGCCGCATCACGATTGGCGTAATACGGGTAGTTCCAATCCTCATGATGCAAATTCAGAATGACATAGGCTCCTCTGTCATAGACATAATTGACAACTTCCTGTACACGGTCCATCCAGCTTTCTACGATTTTGAAATCCGGTGCCGGACCCAGGTGATTTGTCCAGGAAACCGGGATACGAACCACATTGAAACCGGCATCCAATATAGCATCTACCAGTTCCTTTCGGATGACAGGATTTCCCCATGCAGTCTCAAAGGCTGCGGGGTCTGTCTGAGGATCCATTCCCTCCTTCGTGGAATCCAGGGTATTTCCGATACTGATTCCCACTTTCAAGTTTTGAATAAAATTCATAGCATCCGTCATAGAATATAGCCCTCTTATGTGTTATTGTTGCCTGTTGCCGTTTCCCTTAGCGTATTCCGATCTCGGTATCGGTTTCTCCGGTTACACTGTGCTCCTTAATATAAGCAACAATCTCATCCAGCTTAGTAAACGCAAGTCCCACGTAGGAGTCCGCACAACCATAGTAAATAGCTATTTTACCGCTCTCGGAATCGTGAATGGTTGCGCAGGGGAACGTCACATTCGGTACAAATCCGCGCTCCTCGTACCATTCCTCAGGTGTCAAAAGGAAGTTCTCACAGCGATACAAAACCTTGGAGGGATTCTCCAGATCCAGAATCGCACCACCGATGGAATAGACATAACCATTGCAGGTTCCGCTCACGCCGTGATAAAACAACAACCACCCTTCCGTGGTTTCAATGGGTGCAGCTCCTCCTCCGATCTTTAAGGATTCCCACCATTCGTTTCCACGGCTCATCACATGTCTGTGTTTGCCCCAGTAGACAAGATCGGGACTCTCACTGATGAAAATATCACCGAAGGGAGTGTGTCCGGAATCCGAAGGTCTGCTGAGCAGAACAAAATTGCCGTCGATCTTTCTGGGGAACAGAACCGCATTTCGATTAAACGGAAGGAACGGATTCTCCAGTCTTACAAAACTCTTAAAGTCAGTTGTCTTTGCCATACCGATGGCAGCACCGTAAAAATCCTGACACCAGATGATGTAATAGGTATCTTCCACCTTCACCAGGCGGGGATCATAGGCATAGCGGGGCATGAAAGGATTGCCCTGCTCGTCCGTGAAAGGAATCGGTTTGGGATCGAACTCCCAATGAATGGCATCCTTGCTTCTTCCGAGATAAATATAGGGGATACCATTGGTCTGCTCGCCGCGGAAAACGCCGATGAATTCATCACCATAGGGCATTACCGCACTGTTGAAGATTCTTGCAACCCCTTCAATCGGATTTCTGCCGATAATTGGATTTTCGGAATATCTCCATACCGGGGCTCCCTTAAGCCCTTCCGGCTTCTCCTGCCAGGGAACATTTTTTACAACAGGTGCAATCATTTTCAGTTCACTCATGTCTCATTCTCCTTTTTATCTTTTCTTATTGTTGATCGTAGTGTTTCTACTGTTTCTGCTTTACTTTTGATTTTACTTTTTTCTTCGGTTTTTGGCAGCCACACTCTTCTTTTCCAGAATTCTTCCCTCCACAACGTGGACGGATCCGTATTCCCGGATGCCTCCCATTCGTCGTATGAGAAGATCCACACTCTTTCTTGCCATTTTGGATCGATCCGCCTCGTAGGTTGTAATAGCAATATCACAGGCACCTGGATATACAAAATTGTCAAAGCCGGCAACCGAAATATCTTCCGGAACCCGATAGCCCTTCGCTTCCAGCTTTTTGATTAATCTTGCGGCGGTCAGGTCACAGTTGCAAAAGAAAGCGGTTGGCATCCTTGTGGGCAGGATGAGATAATCGTCCAGGATCAACGGGCTTCCTTTTTCTCGGTCCTCGATAACCCATTCTTCCAACGGCTCAATGTCGTGTTCCAGCAAAGCCTTTCGGTAACCGAAATACCGGTCTGCGATGGATCCGGTTGCCCGGATATTGCCGACATAAGCAATTTCCTTGTGTCCTTTTGAAAGCAGATAACTGGTCATCCGATAGGCACCATAAAAATTATCGGACACCACTGCATCCGTCTCGAAATCCGGGGTTGTAAAGTCCAGGAATACCATATTTTCATCCATATATTCCTTTAGAAGACTCAAGTATTCACTCCGCATTTTACCGATTATAATCAAACCGTCGATCCGTTTCTCACGGATTAGTTTCGGAAGCTCTTTCTGTTCCTGAAGATTTGGTGTGATTACCTCGGGGACTGCGTAACAATTCTCCTCCATCGCATAGCTTGAAATCTGTTGATATAACTGCCAATAGAAGGAATCGTACGAATCCAGATAATGTTCATCCAAAAGGACACCGATCTGATAGCTTTTCTTCTTTTGCCCAGCGGCTTCCCTTCTTGCAACGGCGGGTTGTTTGTACCCGAGAGAATCCGCTAAAGTGATAATCTTCTGACGGAGTTCTTCACTGACCCCTTTTTGTCCGGAGAGCGCCTTTGATACCGTAACATTACTGACGCCCAGTGTCTGTGCTATATCCGATAGCTTCACTGCTTTCGCCACCTTTTTGCCTCCTTTCTTCTCTTCTTATGATTTTATTATAATAAATCTGTGTAATAAAAAAACAGTTAAAGTTAACAAAATTACTTTTTTAATTTGTTAACTTTAACTGTTATTAGCTTATTTTAGCTTATTTTGAAAGAAATATTAATTTGTTCTTTCTTTAAGCAAGAATCATCTTGTCATTTGCAAATTCACTTCCGCTTACCTCTTCGAACTTGTGAAGAAGATCGGCAACCGTAAGTCTGCTCTTCTCATCCCCGGAAACATCATAAATAATTCGTCCCT
This sequence comes from uncultured Lachnospiraceae bacterium, assembly GCA_945833775.1. Taxonomy (GTDB): domain Bacteria; phylum Bacillota; class Clostridia; order Lachnospirales; family Lachnospiraceae; genus Acetatifactor. The sequence continues at coordinate 19,944 of CAMAGI010000019.1, read as the reverse complement.
CATGCATCATGATCAAACGATTTCCATGGGCAATCGCATCGCGCATATTGTGGGTGACCATCATTGCAGTCAAATGGTTTTCCGCAATAATCTTATCACTTATCTCCAATACCTTGGCTGCTGTCTTGGGATCAAGCGCAGCTGTGTGTTCATCCAAAAGAAGCAGCTGGGGCTGTTTTAAAGACGCCATCAAAAGTGTAATTGCCTGTCTCTGTCCACCCGATAGGAGTCCGACCTTGCTGGTCATACGATTCTCCAATCCAAGTCCCAGGGTAGCCAGTTTTTCCCGAAACATTTCCCGCTCTTTGGAGGAAATTCCCCAGCGGAGTGTACGACTCTCCCCTCTGCGGTAAGCAATTGCCATATTTTCCTCAATATCCATAGTGGATGCAGTTCCTGTCATAGGGTCCTGAAACACTCTTCCGAGATAGGCGGCCCGCTTGTGCTCCGCAAGTGCGGTAATATCCGTTCCGTTAATAATAATCTTTCCCGAATCGATCGGCCATACGCCCGCGATCGCATTCAAAGTCGTCGATTTACCGGCACCGTTTCCGCCAATGATCGTTACAAAATCTCCGGGATTCAGATTGAGGTTCACACCGTTTAACGCAATCTTTTCATTGATAGTACCACGGTTAAAAACTTTGTGGATATCACAGATCTCTAATGCATAGCTCATACTGTCACCCTCCCCTTCTTCTGCTGACGCTTTTCCTTCAAATAAGGAATTGCAAGGAATACAGCAACAACAATGGCGGAGAAAAGCTTCATATAGTCGGAAGGCATACGAAGCCACAGTACAAACTGATAAACCATGTAGTAAATGACTGCACCTAAAATGACCGAAATTAAGGTAAACGCAAAGGCCAGCTTGCGCTTGGCGGCAAATTTACCAAACAGCACTTCACCGATGATGACTGCTGCAAGACCGATTACAATGGCTCCGCGTCCCATATTGACATCGGCAGCACCTTGAAACTGGGCATACAAACCGCCGCTTAACCCTACCAGACCGTTTGACAGCATCAGTGCAAGCACCTTGATAAAACTTGTGTTGATTCCCTGAGCTCTCGCCATATTGGGATTACAGCCCGTTGCGCGAATGGCATGACCCTGTTCGGTTCCGAAATACCAGTAGAGAATAGCAACCAAAAGCAGCAAAAAGAACACGGTCCCGACAAAGAACAATATTTTGGATGCGGTTGCCCCATCGGTAACGTAACGCAGGGATACCACCAGAGGATAATTATCCACACTGACCGGCTGGTTGGATTTGCCCATGATGACAAGATTGATGGAATACAGAGAAATCTGCGTCAATATACTTGCCAGAATCCCGGGAATTCCCAGCATGGTATTTAACAGCCCCGTCACCAGTCCGGCTAACATTCCCGCGAGGAATGCAATCGGAAGGGAGAGAATGGGATGGACACCGGCACGGATTAACATGACGGATACCGCAGCACCGGTGGCAATTGATCCATCCACGGTCAGGTCCGCAAAATCCAGCAGACGGAATGTGATATAGACTCCCAGTGCCATTACTCCCCAAAGCATTCCCTGGGCAATGGATCCGGGCCATGCGCGCAGCAGCGCCATGGGATTTAAGGACAAAATATAAGGCATTTTCTCTCTCCTTTTTAAACAATCTTTTCTACGAACACAAGATAGGGATACCGTCTGCACGACATCCCTATCCCGGGTAATTCCTTAATTCAGCACAAGGCTTTACTCAATTGCCACATAGTCGGAAGGAACGGTAATTCCCAGTTCCTGACAAAATTCAGCATTGTATTTCTTGGTTACACTGGGTGCATAACGAACATCCATGGAGGAGATATCCTTACCCTCGACCAAAACTTCGTATGCCATCTCACCTGTGGTATATCCGATATCATAATAACTGATGGATAAGGTTGCTACACCGCATCCTCCGCAGATACCCTCTTCTCCTGCAATTACGGGAACCTTCGCGGGAATCACAATATTCTTCACCGTCTCCGTCACATTTGCAAGCGTATTGTCAGTGGGGATATACAACACATCGCACTCTGCAACCGCTGCGGTGACAACGGACTGAACCTCATTGGTATCTGCAACCGGGAATTCCTTGTAGGCGATTCCGTCCGCCTCCAGCTCCTTTGCGAAGATCTGAATCTGGTAGAGGGAGTTGGACTCTGCGGAACAATAGATCAAGCCGACCATCTTTGCATCCGGGAACAATTCCACCAGCATGTTTTCCTGCTCATCAATGGGTGCCAGATCGGATGTGCCGGAAATGTTGCGTCCCGTCGTTCCGTTCCAGGGATCAATTTCCAACGCGGATGCATAATCCGTAATCGAAGTTCCCAGAATCGGAATCGAAGTAGTTGCCGCCGCTGCACTCTGCAGAGGGGATGTTGCGTTTGCAAGGATCAGATCAACACCCTGGGATACAAACCCGTTACAGATGGTTGCTGCATTGGGCTGCTCACCCTGTGCGTTCTGAAGATCAAAGGTCACCTTGTCCTCACCGAGTTTTTCCTTCAGGGCATCCTGAAATCCCTGTGTAGCAGCATCCAGTGCGGGATGCTCAACCAACTGACAAATACCGATATTGTAAACTTTCTCAGAGCTTCCGCAGCCGGTCAGTGCCATTGCTGCCATTGCGGCAGTCAAAACCAGTGCCAATACTTTCTTTTTCATAAGAAAACCTCCTAATGTATTCTCCGATGATTCAATCCTTTATCCATTTAAAGTCTTAAAATCATTTAAGCCATAATATACACCAAAAAACACACAAAGTCAATGCTGTTTCCCCTGTAAACTTCGCGTCTGTAAAAATTGCTTTCCGAAGCTCCATCCTCTTTTCATCAATCCCTTCACGGCTTCCAGAAGAACGGAATAAGCGAGGGTTACGAGAAGCAATACAAGCAGGATCAATCCGGCGTAACGGAAAGAGTAAATAAACTGCTGGTAAATGGCCATGTAAAAGAACATATGCACAAAATAAATATTCATGGAATATTTACCGAGAAATCGAATCACAGCTCTCACCACCGGAATCCTGCCGATGATCTCGCGGCATCCCCAGAGAATCAGGAATGCAATGGGTCCGTCCACCAGCCAGGTCAGATGATTGTAGACAAAATAATTCTGGCGAAACAAAACACATCCTGCGATCAATACAAAAAACAGCAATAATTTCCCCAAAAACGGAATTTTCTTCTCATAGGAAGGACCGGGCACTTCATCCAGACAACCGATTGCCGCGCCCAGAAGCATCACCATATAGTAACGGTTCACATCATAAGGAAGCGTAATCAAATAGGGAACCGCCATTGCCGGAAGGAGAAGAACGGGTCCTGTTCTTCGAAAAGCAAGACAGGCAAAAGGGACAAAAAGAATTGCCAAAATCGCCAGTTCCATATACCACCAGTCATTGTTTAAGGTGGGAAGTCCCAACAGATTTGCGAATCCGAACATATCAAGCAACTGCTGAAGCTTTCCCTGCCATCCTTCGCCGTAACGCGCTGCATGGTCAAAATACTTGTTCCAAATGAGTACTACACTCAGATACATTGCCGCAAAATTGAGGCATAAACGCCCCAACCTCTTAAGGGACTGCCGAATCATTTCGGCAGGTTCCGGACTGTTATCATTGTTTCGAAGGCCTCTCGCAATACCATAGCTTGTGATGAATAAGAAAACAGCCACACAGATGTTTCCAAAACCGGTAATGGTCAGAAAAGTATTCTCTGATAAGGGCTTGTAGATCACATTGAAATCCGTTAACTGGTGATCATAATGAAACAAATGATAAGTCAACATACAGATAATGGCGATCCCTTTCGCCGTAAGGGAATCTTCTTTCGTAAAACACAGATTCATAGCGATCTCCCGTCCTCTTTTGTATCAGCCATACGACATGACAAAGCACCGTATAAAAATGGAATCGTAAACAGAATCGGAAAAGCATAACGCGCATGATGAAAAAAGCAGGGCGACGCCATGCATACCAGCAGGGAAACCAAAAGCGGTATCCACAAAGCCGTAAGTTCTCTGTATTCTCTTCGTATTCGGTTACCGATAAGAAGCATGGCCCAGACATAGATTCCCACATTCTGGAAAACAGAGATCACAGATATCCTGTCCAAAAAGCGGTAAAAAAATACCAGGACTTTATCGGCACCCGCAAATAATCCTTTGCGTGCAAACAACTCTTCCACATCCGCTTCGTAACGCTCCGCATTTGTTACAAGCGGATCAAACCATCCGTATACATGTTGTAAAAAAGCCTGAAAATAAGAATCCGGATGTCGAAAAAACATCCGAAACCAGGTCAACAGATAGCTTCCGATTTCCCGGTTCGTTGCATCCTTCCGATAAAATGCCTTTACCGGATCTGCAAGATCCGGTGTATACCATTCCGCGACCTGATCCGCATTCTGCAATACACCGTCAATTGCATTTCGCTCTCCTATCGTTAATTCTTCTGTCCCGTACTCTTTCAGACACCTTGCGGTCTGTTGAAAGGGAACCGACAACATCTCACCTTTGCTGATCGGTGAGGCATGAACGGAAGCACTGAGCAGATGACTGCACACCACGTACAGGAGAACGGGGCAAAAGACGGAAAGCGAAAAGAAACGCCAAAAGGCTTTTCCCTTATATTGTCTATGTTCCGAAATCAGAAGTGCAATTCCCGTAAAAAGCACAAGATAGATTCCGTTATTACGAAGTAGTGAAACCAAAAGAGCTGCCCCCGCAAAGAGGATGCAATAGCCTTTTTTACCTCTTCTCTCCTTATGGAAGATCCCCTCTGCGCACAGGAGGATATACCAGACCACCGCAGCCGAAAAAGGAATATCCTTAATTGCTGTGGAAGCATAATTGGAATACATCGGTGAAAGACAGTAAATTCCGAGAAGAATCGCGCAAAAAGTGTCTTTACAGCCTTCCTTTTTCAACCATGCAATTGTACCTGCCAGAGCACTGGCAAGAAAACAGGCCTGGAAAAGCACATAGACAAACAACCCCGGATCCGGGCTCTTTGTGAGTGCCAGGGAAGCCTTGATCGGTAGCCCGACGATGAAGGTATGCAACAGCGGATGATGCTGTGAATAGGGCATTCTGCCAAGGACTTGACAGATTTGCCCGTAGACATCATAGCAAACATTTCCAGGATAGCTCAAAATCAGTATCGGTGCCCATAGCAGGATAAGCAGAAAGAACACCTTTTTAAAGCAGTGGGATGCAAAAAATGATTTCCGTTTTCCTCCGTCTGATTCTTTATCGCAAAGGGCATCAAACAAGATCCAAAAAAGAAGAATCAATCTGCGAAACAGGCAAAAAAAGCCTGCCAGAAACCAGAAAAAACGAATCCAATTGACCATACTTCCGAAACAGCAGGACCAGTCTCCGGCCAACTGGTAGGATGAACCGATCAGAAGGCAGGCTGCGAAAAAAAGAGGCAGCAGGAAGCCTTCATTTCTGACCGACAGGTGCTTTTCACGCATCCAGCGTATCAGAATCAGTACCAGAACAAATTCAATCAAAAAAAGAAAGGAATAGTCGCCCAGCAGTGCATAGATCTGTGCGATCAGATAATGCAGCGTACTGTCATAATATTCTCTTTTTAACGGAAAAAGGAGTTGAAACTGCATTGCACATGCAATCAAAAAGGCTTCCAGAAACATGGACGTTTTACCCTCTGTCTTTTGTACGATCATGTCCGATTGAAATCTAGTTCTTGAGAACGATATGATCCGCATCTTTGAAAATACTGTTTGCCGGGATCACACCGCGCACACAGGAGGTTGGATAGACGTTGGAATCCCTTCCGATCACGGTTCCGGGGTTGAGTACGCTGTTACAGCCGATTTCCACCCGGTCCCCCAACATTGCTCCCATCTTCTTCAAACCGGTTTCAAAGCATTCCTTCCCGGATTTTACCACAACCGGGGTCTTATCACTCTTCACATTGGAGGTGATGGATCCGGCTCCCATATGGGACTTATAACCAAGCACACTGTCGCCTACATAATTGTAGTGAGGAACCTGTACTTTGTTAAACAGCACCACATTCTTAAGCTCCGTGGAATTGCCCACAACCGCGCCCTTGCCGATGATAGCATTTCCGCGAACAAAGGCACAATGGCGCACCTCGGCCTCCTCGTCGATAATCAGAGGACCATTTAAGCATGCTGTGGGTGCAACCTTTGCACTTTTGGCGATCCAGATGTCTTCGCCTCTCTTCTCAAAACGCTCCTCGGGTAAGGAGGCCCCCAACTGAAGAATAAAATCATGGATAGCCGGCAGAACCTCCCAGGGATAGGTAACCCCCTCAAAGAGCTTCTCAGCGATGGTTTCCTTTAAATCGTAGAGATCTTGAATGGATATATCCGCCATATTCTTCCTCATTTCCCGCATTCCTACGAATCCGATTTTTCTTTTCTGCCGCTTCCGACATAATTCTTCTTTGCTTCACAAAATTGCTGATACAGCATTCCCTGATTGTTCAACTGTTTTACAATATTGGTACGTCTCGACACAAAATCTGTCAGTTTTGTCATATATTCTTCTGAAGTGATTTCTCCCTCGGCGACCTTCGTAAGGCCCTTCTCCCAGCTTGCCGTCAGCGCAGGATCCAACAAAGGCTTTATGGAATTGTTTACGACATCGTAAATCATTTCTCCCATCAGGGTAGGTGTTAAAACCTGCGTTTTTTTGTTCAATGCAAGGTACTCATTATGAACCAGCTTTTTCAGAATTTCGGCCCGCGTGGCACTGGTTCCGATACCACTTCCCTTGATCTGTGCACGCAGCTCCTCGTCCTCAATGAACTGTCCGGCATTCTCCATGGTTAGGATAATACTTCCGGAGGTATAGCGTTTTGGCGGCGAAGTTTCTCCCTCCTTCACCTCATAGGAGGAAACGACTACCTCGTGCCCCTTTTTCAGTTTCATCAAAAGTGCTACCAGCTGATCATCACACTTTTCTTCCTGCTCTTCTTCACTCCATTCACCTGTCTTTTCAGCATTGTCCTTCACGGTGCTGTTTTCCTCACCGGACTGTTTTCCCCCTGGCTTACTCTCTTTGCGGAAGGAGGGCGTTGCGACAGCCAGATACCCTTCTTCTGTCAGAACTTTGAAATTGGAAAAAAACCGCTCTTGCTTTACATTTATGCAGAGCGAAAACTTCTGGTACAGTGCGGGCGGATAAAAGATACTTAAGAATCTTCTTACGATGACTTCATACACCTTCTGTGCGGTGAGTGGCAGGCCTGCAAGATTGTTCAGGCCCTGTCCGGTAGGAATGATTGCATAGTGATCCGTAATCTGCTTGTCATTGACATAACGGGTTTTTGCAAGGCCCTTAAAACTTCCGCTATTCAGGATCTGCGCTGCGAATTCACTGCCCTGTCTGTAATTTCTAAGACCCCCGATATTTTTGTGTATTTCCTTGGCTACCGCCGTGGAAAGCACACGGGCATCGGTACGCGGATAGGTGGTCATCTTCTTCTCGTAAAGCTCCTGTGCGATTCGAAGCGTCTCGTCCGGACTGATTTTGAACATTTTGGAGCAGTCGTTTTGAAGCTCTGCGAGATTATACAGAAGCGGTGGATTCTTACTCTCTTTCTTACGTGTGATGTCCTCCACCACAATCTTTCCCACCGGTTCTTCGGTCAGTTTTTTTATCATAGCCTCTGCAGCTTCTCTGTCCCGAAAGCCATTCTCTTTATACAATAAGGGGGACTGAAAATACCGGGAGCCCTCCACCGCCTTCCATTCTGCAGGAAATTGCTTTTTTACCGTCTGCATGCCGGATGAATCGTTTATTTCAAAATTACCGATCACACGATAAAAGGGGGTTTTCACAAAATTTCGGATTTCCCTTTCCCGATCCACGATCATCCCGAGCACACAAGTCATGACACGCCCCACGGAAATCACAGCTTTATCACGTCCCAGATAATCTTTTACATTGCGACCGTACTTTAACGTAAGGACACGCGAAAAGTTGATTCCCATCAGGTAATCCTCCTTCGCGCGAAGGTATGCCGCATCGCTTAAGGCATCGTATTCCGACAGATCTTTTGCTTCCCGGATTCCGCGCAGGATCTCTTCCTCCGTCTGCGAATCAATCCATACTCTGCGTCTCTCCTTACCCTGCACCCCGGCCATTTGCTCCACAAGTCGGTAAATATATTCCCCCTCACGCCCCGAGTCCGTACAGACATAGATGGTACTCACATCCGCGCGGTTTAATAAGGAACTGACGATACGATACTGCTTTGCTGCGGAAGGGATCACCTCATACTTGAAATCACGGGGCAAAAAAGGGATCGTATCAAAGCTCCATCTTCGGAATCGCTCATCGTAGGCCTCCGGATAACTCATGGTGACCAGATGTCCCACGCACCAGGTAACGATTGCCTCCTCTGACTCCAGGTAACCATCGTTGGATCGCATATGATATTTTAAAGCGTTGGCAAATTCTCTTGCCACACTCGGTTTCTCTGCAATAAATAAGTTTTTACCCACAAATTCCTCCAAAAGAACCGCACGCAGTTATTCTTCCGTCCTATAGAATCTGGTGCAATTCAAATGCTCCCTGCCGCTCCATTTCAGCCAGACGCTCATCGCATCCGTTTTCACTGAAAAGGATCACTTTACCGGGACGGATCTTCGCCTTTGACGCGCAGAAAAGCAGCCACTCATAGTCCTCGTATACAACCTGTTTCGCATAGGAGCAAAAGGCAATTGTGAGAATCCCCTTCGTATCCTCTGCCACAATGTCGAGGTTGCCGTCTTTCCCGATCCATTCTCCGGCAAAGGAAGCCGTCTGCTGCAAGGATTCTCTGCAAACTTTGCAGTAGCACTCCTCCACAAACGCAGGATAAGCATCCTCCACCACCTGCTCATAAAACGTCTCCGCGGATACCTGTTCCAGAAGACTTCTGTTGGGGAAAATGAATCGGAAATAAAACCGGATATAAGGATTTGCTATCCGATATAACCCCTTCTGGGTATTCTCATACCCCTCGGTCTCATAGGAGGAAACCTTTTCCACCAAATCCAATTCCATCAGGTTTTTCAGATAAACACTGATCTTTGCTCTGGAAAATCCCGTGTGTCGATAGATATCATTCAGTTTGTTACAGCCCCTTGCCATGGCTGCCAGAATCGTATTGTAAACCGCCGGTTCCCGAAGCTCTTCCGACATAAAAACTGAAAGCATTTCAAAAAGTCTGGATTCACGATTCAAAAGATTGTGAATCATGTTCTCCTTCGCACTTAACCGGTCGTCAAAACTGTTCCAAAGTCCCGGGCTTCCGCCCAGAGCAGCATAGATTTTGATGGCTTCCCTGCGCGGGTAAAGTTCATGAACTCTGCAGATTTCATCGAATTTCATCTCCCGCACTTTCAATAAGCCGTTTATGGAAAGCGCTGCATATCCCAGCTTGGATATCATGCTGTTTTCCACCCAACCGGACGCACTGCTTATCAGAATCACAAAAAGCTTTTTCCCGGCGGGACAAGCCTTAACAAAAGAAAGCAGGGCTTCGATAAAGGAATCGCTTCCCTTCACCAAATGGTGAAACTCATCAATCACCAGAATCTTTGCCGAACCGTCATTCTCCGGATAGAGGACATTGAAAATATCGGAATATTCCGGATAACGGTCCAGATTTGCTCCGATAGCATTGAGCTCACATGCCCATTGAAAACGTTGTTCCCGGTCGGAACAGGCTCTGGCCTCATAATAGGCATAGTTTTTATCCCGTACAAAGTTCTTGATCAGTGTCGTCTTGCCGACTCCCTTTTGACCATACAAAACGACTAAACGGCTGTCCGCTTTCTCATAATTGCTTGTCAAAAACCTGGTCTCTGATACCCTTTCCACATACATACCTTTTCTCTCCAAAAATCAAAGCCTGTCCAACAGTTTTTCAAAGTCCTCTGCTGATTGGGGTTTTCCGAACAGATAGCCCTGAATGACGTCACAACCTACGGAATGCAGATAACGATACTGCTGTTCCAGCTCAACTCCCTCTGCAATTGTCTCCATTCCGAGGGCATCCGCCATGTTGATAATGGATTCCGTTATAATGCGCGTGGAAGAATCATTCAAAACCGTATCAATAAAGCTCTTGTCAATTTTTAAGGTATCAATCGGTAATTTTTTCAAGTAGGACAGGGATGAGTAACCGGTACCGAAATCATCCAGTGAAATACGTACCCCCGTATCCCGAAGTCTGCACAATCTGTCCATTACACTCTGAAAGTCTTCAATCAGAATGCTCTCCGTAATCTCCAGTTCGATTTCGGAGGGAGACACATTGTATCTTCGCAAAACACGCAGAATAAAATCGACAAAATCATCTCGCTTGTATTGCAGTGCGGAAATATTGATGGACATGATAAAGCGCATGCCGTATTTTTCTCTCCACTTCGCATACTGCATCACACTCTGCTCAATTACCCATTTGCCGATCTCGATAATGGAACCGTTTTTTTCGGCAATGGAGATAAATTTGTCCGGCCCGATCATTCCCTTTTCCTCATCGAACCATCGGATTAAAGCCTCCGCACCCCGAAGCTTTTTGTTGCCGGAATAAAACTGCGGTTGGTAATACATTTCAAATCCGTTGCGTATAACCGTTTCCTTCAACCGATTTTCCATATCAATGGAATTTAAAAACTCATTGAGAATGGGCGTGTCAAAATACTGTACGGTATTCTTTCCGAGAGCCTTTCCCTTGTACATAACAATCTCAGCAAAATTGATCAACTCCAATGCATTCCTTGCCGCTTCGGGATATTCTGCCACTCCGATGCTGACGGTAATCTTGATCTCCTCACCGTTGCTCATGCGAAAAGGATCCCTGACACTGTCACGGATCTTCTGCGCAATTGTCTCCACACTTCGATTGCCTACCGGATCATAGATAGCAAAACAATATACGTCGCTGCTCAAATGACATGCAATGAGGTTTTCATCTCCTTCCGACAGTTCCTTTAAGAGAAAACCAAATTGTTGTACAAGCTCATCGCCCACTACGATTCCACGTCCGTCATTGATCTTGCGGAAATCGTCAATATCGATGATCATGGTACTGACGATGCTTTGTTCTTCCTCTGCCCTGCGCACAAACTCACCGAGTTTACGCACAAAATAGTTGCGATTGTAAAGACCGGTTAACGCATCATAATATGCCATATACTCCAATTCTTCATTTTGGGAGTGATACTTTGTTACATTATGTATTACAATAACCTTTTCACTGGGGCAGTCATTTTCGTAAATCACCCATACATGAAAACGCAGCCAGGACATGCTGTCCCGCATTTTGCATTCAATGGAAGTCTCTTTTTCTCCTTTCTTCTCCAAAAAAAGAGACTCCCTGAGTTTCAGCACGTATGCTTCATCGATCAATTCATAGAATCTGGAAATATCCTTCATATCGCGCACTTTAAAATCAAACATATTATCCCAATTGCCCAGAGTGTATGCTTCATCCCGTTCAAAGGAATAAAAGAGCATAGCTGCAGAAGACATATCGCATACGGTCTTATAGATATGCTCCTGCAGAACAAGCTTTTGATTCATCGCTTTTAACAGATCGATCTGATAGCGTAATTCGTCCATTCCCGGATTCTCCAATTATACGGATCTTTTGTTATTTTCTGGTGATATATCCCTGTGCCTTCAAAAGCTCTGCACAAAGTACAGCGCCGCCTGCCGCACCGCGGACGGTATTGTGTGAAAGACCTACAAATTTGTAATCGTATATCGTATCCTCACGCAATCTTCCGACACTGATCCCCATTCCGTTCTCATAGTTGACATCCAGACTGATCTGCGGTCTGTTGTCCTCCTCCATATAGCGGATGAACTGTCTGGGAGCGCTGGGAAGATTCAGTCTCTGAGGCTCACCGGAAAAGGTATTCAATTTTTCAATCAACTGTTCCTTGGTCGGTTTCTTGCGGAATTTCACAAATACGGCAGCCGTATGGCCGTTGAGTACGGGTACACGGATGCACTGGCAGGTAATCTTAGGTTCCTTTGCAGGTACGATCACGCCATCCTGAATTTCGCCCCAGATTCGAAGCGGCTCCTTCTCACTCTTCTCCTCCTCGCCACCGATGTAGGGAATGATATTTCCAACCATCTCCGGCCAGTCCTGAAAGGTTTTGCCTGCTCCAGATATTGCCTGATATGTGGTTGCCACCACTTCATAAGGTTCAAACTCCTGCCATGCCGTCAACACAGGTGCATAGCTCTGAATGGAACAATTGGGTTTTACAGCTACAAATCCTCTGGTGGTACCAAGGCGTTTCTTCTGAAAGTCGATTACCTTCATGTGCTCGGGGTTGATCTCCGGAACTACCATGGGGACATCCGGAGTCCAGCGATGGGCACTGTTGTTGGACACAACCGGAGTCTCCGTACGGGCATAATCCTCTTCAATTTTTTTGATTTCATCCTTGCTCATGTCAACGGCGCTGAATACGAAATCCACTTCCGCAGCCACCTTTTCCACTTCATTGACATTCATAACGATCAGTTTCTTAACCGCTTCCGGCATGGGGGTGTCCATCTTCCACCTTCCACCCACTGCCTCCTCATAGGTTTTCCCGGCGGAGCGGGGACTTGCTGCAATTGTCGTCACCTCAAACCAGGGGTGATTCTCAAGCAGCGCAATAAAACGCTGTCCTACCATACCGGTTCCGCCAAGGATACCTACCTTCAATTTCTCACTCATAACTTATCTCCTCCATAATTTGGTATTTATGTGATGCCTGAGGCATTTTTTACTGTTGCAGGCTTTCCTGCGAAAGACCGTTTTTTGTATTTTGCAGATACTCTTTCTCCACAGCGATTACCTTACCCATGGCATCCGGACCCGGAGCGCCTATGGTAAGACGCTTTTCCACACAGGTTTTTAGAGATACTGCATCGTAAATATCTTCTTCAAACTTATCACTGATAGCTTTCAGTTCTTCCAGAGAAAGGGCATCAATGGAAGTGTTTTTATCAATACAATATAAGACGAGTCTGCCGATGATGCCGTGCGCATCCCGAAAAGGCACTCCCTTGCCGACCAGATAATCAGCTGCATCCGTTGCATTGGTAAATCCGTTCATGGCGCTTGCTGCCATACGATCCTTTCGAAATTTCAGGGTTTCCAGCATTCCGGTAAAGAGAACAATACAGTTAAGTGCCGTATCCATGGCATCAAAGGCAACCTCCTTGTCCTCCTGCATATCCTTATTATAGGCTAACGGAATTCCCTTCATGGTCGTCAAAAGGCTCATCAGTGCACCATACACCCGCCCGGTTTTGCCCCGTACAAGCTCTGCAATATCCGGATTTTTCTTCTGCGGCATGATGCTGCTACCCGTGGAAAATGCGTCGTCAATCTCCACAAACTGATACTCATTGGAGTTCCAGATGATGATTTCCTCCGAAAAACGGCTCAGGTGCATCATCACTGTGGACAGAGCTGCCAGGAATTCAATCAAATAATCCCGGTCTGCCACGGAATCCATGCTGTTTAACGTGGGGCCGTAGAATCCGAGAAGTTCTGACGTATACTCACGGTCCAGAGGATAAGTGGTTCCGGCCAGCGCACCTGCTCCCAGAGGGCAATAATTCATACGCTCGTAAATGTCCTTCATGCGCTGTCTGTCGCGCTTGAACATTTCAAAGTAGGCACCGTAATGATGGGCAAGGGTGATCGGCTGAGCTTTCTGAAGATGGGTAAACCCCGGCATGTAGGTATGGATATTTTCTTCCATCGTCTTCAGGATGGTCTCCAAAAGCGCCTTCAATGCCGCATCGACAGCGATTACGCGCTCTCTGGTATAAAGACGCATGTCCAAAGCCACCTGATCATTTCTGCTTCTTCCGGTGTGAAGCTTCTTGCCGGCATCACCGATTCGATCGATCAGATTGGCCTCCACAAAGCTGTGAACATCTTCATAAGTCATGTCAATAATCAGCGAACCGTTCTCCACATCCTCCCGGATGGAGCAAAGTCCTGCGATTATGGTATCCCGTTCTTCCTCCGTAAGAATCCCCTGCTTTGCAAGCATGGTTACATGGGCTTTACTTCCCTGAATGTCCTGTTTTAGCAACCGCTTATCAAATTCGATGGATGCATTGAATTCATATACCATCTGATCCGTCTTTTTGGTGAATCTTCCGCCCCACAACTGTGCCATTTATTATCCTCTCCTGTTTCATTAAAACTGGATTTGATTTTATCATAAATGCTTCTCTAATGCAATAGAACAAAAGTCGAAGTTATAACACCATTTTTCTTGCTTTTACATAAAATAGTAAAAAGCCTTTTGGGGGATGTTCCCATGAAAAACATCATTGAACTCCAAAATATAAGCTATTCCTACCATACTTTAAGCGGTGAAACAATCGCATTAAAAGACATCTCCTTTGGTGTTAAGGAAGGAGAATTTGTCGCTATCGTAGGGCCCAGCGGATGCGGTAAATCTACACTTTTATCCATTCTTGCCAGACAGCTGACACCGGAGGGCGGATCCATACGCATTGAAAATCCTGACGGAAGTCTAAAGTATCCCCGTATCGGCTACATGCTCCAACGGGATCATCTCCTGGAATGGCGAAGCGTCTATCGTAACGTGACACTCGGGTTGGAAATCAACCATATGATGACTCCGGAAAGGCTTGCTCATGTCGATCAGCTTCTGGAAGAATACGATCTGAATAAGTTTCGTGATAAGCGTCCCTGTGAACTCTCCGGTGGTATGAAACAGCGCGCGGCACTGATTCGAACCCTCGCACTTGATCCTTCCGTTCTTCTTTTGGATGAGCCCTTCAGTGCACTGGATTATCAGACCAGATTAACCGTATCCGCCGATATCTGTCGTCTGATTCGAAAAACCGGTAAAACCATGATAATTATCACCCATGATTTGGCAGAAGCAATCAGTCTTGCAGACAAAATCATTATCTTGTCCAAACGGCCTGCCCGCGTCAAGGCGGAAATGCCCATCCATCTGACACTTCCGGATGACTCTCTGCTGGCAGCGCGGAATGCTCCGGAATTTCCGTATTACTTTAATCAACTATGGGAGGTACTGACAAGTGAATAGTCCGATCTCTTCACCAGATACCAGGCAGGAGGAATTTCTCAAAAAACATCGCAGGAATCATCGTGTCATCTGCATATGGCGCTTTTTTCTTTTGGTTCTCTTTCTCGGCATATGGGAATTGTGTGCCCAAAAGGGTGTGATTGACAGTTTCTTTTTCTCCAGTCCATCCATGGTCTTTACTCTTTTTCTGGATAAAATGAAGGATGGAACCCTCCTTCATCATATTGCGGTCACAATCTATGAGACGATGATCAGTTTTCTTCTGGTTTTTCTTCTCAGCTTGATCTGCGCAACTTTACTATGGTTCTCTTCCGGGATATCGTCGGTTCTGGAGCCCTGGCTGGTTGTCTTAAACAGTCTCCCGAAATCCGCTCTGGCTCCTCTCTTTATCGTATGGCTGGGGACAGGACAAAAGACAATCATCATCGCCGGGATTTCGGTTGCAATCTTTGGATCAATCATCAGTTTTTACAGCGGTTTCCAAAACTGTGATCCAGAGAAGATTACTATGATTTATACTCTGGGAGGAACCCGCCGGGATGTATTTCAACGGATTGTGCTTCCCTCCTCGATACCCGTTCTTCTATCCACTACCAAAGTGAATATCGGATTGGCTTTGGTCGGTGTCATCATCGGAGAATTTCTCGCTGCAAAGCAGGGACTCGGCTATCTGATTATCTACGGTTCACAGGTTTTTCAACTGAATCTTGTGATCATGAGCATTGTAATTCTCTGTATCATCGCGATGGTACTCTATAAGTCAATTCAGCTTATCGAGCACAGCATCAAGAAAAAAATGGGAATCTGACAGACAAAAAAAGCTGGCAACAGGAACACCTGTGCCAGACTACATAACTGCTTCGAAAAGCAAAAGCTCCCGAGGGGACTCGAACCCCTGATCTACTGATTACGAATCAGTCGCTCTACCGACTGAGCCACGGGAGCATATGGTTGCCCTTTTAAGCGAACAACAAATGTATTATATCTGTTTCCCCTCTATTTTGCAACCATAATTTCTAATTTTTTTGTTTCCTTATCTTCCACCCTTGTCATAAATCGCACCCAGGGCTTTCGGCGCGCCATTCTGCTTGGAGAAAAAGACAAGCAGTAAAAGTGTCAAAACATAAGGAAGTATCATTACCAGATCCTGATAGCTGGAGGGCATCTTAAGGATCTGTACAAGGCGGTAGCCACCGGAGCGGGCAAAGCCAAACAAAAGACATGCCCCCAGCGTCGGCAGAATTCGCCAGTTACCGAAGATCAGTGCTGCAATCGCAAGATATCCGTATCCCACATAAATACTGTCGGAGAATTTTGCCGATATGGAATATGCAAAGCAGATTCCGCCAAGCCCTGACAATGCCCCGCAGAGCACAATTGCAGAAAGTCGGATCCGGTTCACTTCTCTTCCGGCTGCATCCACAGCATGGGGATTGTCACCACAGGCACGTAAATGCATTCCGAAACGGGTTTTATAGAGAACAAACCACATGACGAACGAAACCAGTACAATCACGATCTCAAAAGGATAAAGATTGGTAAAAACAGCTCCCAGGACCGGTATGGAAGAAAGTCCCGGAATCGTAATTCTTGCTGATGTCGCCAACACAAACTTATCCGACGTTGCACCAAAGAGGACGCGATTCAACAGCTTGGTCAGATATGCCGTAAGCGCCATGGCAAGAATATTGACTACCACACCGCTGATAACCTGATTGGCTTTGAATTTCAGACATAATAATGCATGAATTAACGCAAAGGCAGCACCTCCGATTGCCGCAAACAGCATCGCCAGATAAAACAAAGCGGAGGAATTTCCGGTGAAATTCACGGTTGCAAGTGTCGCAACAAGCGCTCCGGTAAATGCTCCGAAGCCCTGCAGGCCCTCAACAGCAAGCATGGTCACACCTGATTTTTCACAATAGATTCCGCCGATTGCCATGATAAACAGAGGCAAAGCAAAAGAAAGCCCGTCAATAATTATCACATCCATTTACTTGTCCTCCTTTTCCCGTTTGCTGTGTTCCAATTTCCATTTCAGGTACACATTGCATGCTGAGAACAGCAGAATTGTACCGGTAATAACAGAGGCAATCTCCGCATCCACATTGGCAACGGACTTCATATACGTACTCCCCTTGCCGATCATGGTGATCAGCATTGTGGAAAAGACGATGCCAACCGGATGATTGTTACCGAGCAGGGATACCGCAATCGCATCAAATCCGGTGCTGATTAAGACCTTGGGCTGTATGGAACCTACATAACCCAAATAGTACGTGACACCTGCAAGACCGGAAAGCATTCCGGAGATTGTCATGGCAAGAATCATACTCCTGCCAACCTTAATTCCCGCATATTTTGCGGCGCTTCTGGAATAACCGACTGCCTTCATTTCATACCCTGTTCTGGTTCTTTCCAAAAGAAACCATACAGCATAGACACAGATAAGAGCGATAAGAATTCCTAGCGGAAGATCCATCTTAAGATTCCCCACGGGAGTATCCATGAGGGTAAGCCTGGCTGCGGAAGACACTTCCCTGGATTGTCTGGATACAGGGTCCACAAAGTAGGTGTTGATGAAGAAGCTGATCACGTATTGAAAAATATAGTTGAACATGATGGATGATACAACTTCATTGATGTTAAAGCGGTATTTTAAGAAACCGATTACGGCACCGGCGAGTCCGCCCGTAATGATTCCGATCACAATGACGAGCGGTTTTGCAAGCACACTGTTTAAGCTGCTGTAACCTACAATCACTGTGGCCGTAAACCCGGCCACCAGCATCTGCCCGGATATTCCGATGTTAAACAGTCCGGCACGCAATGCCACAGCAACCGCCAGAGCGGCAAAAATCATGGGTGTGAAATAATTTACATAGCTCAAAAAGTCCGTCAGAATATTTTTATATCCCGCATATGATTTCTTCGGTGCAAGTCCACAACCCTGGAGCAGGGAATAATAGGCCTTAAAGGGATTGCTGCCGGTAAGCGCAATGATAATTCCGCCCACAATCAGACTGACGAGGATTGCAAGAAGCGGCACCTTTACGGATGCCAGGACCTTTTTCTTTTTCATGCTTTTGCTTCCTCCTCTCCTGCTTTACCCCTTCTTCCGACACCCATCATAAATTCGCCGACTTCATTGGAGGTAAGACTTTCTGCCGGTGCGATCTTTTGAATCTCCCCGTTGTAGATGACCGCAATGGTATCTGCGCAGTTCATAATCTCATCCAGCTCCAGGGAGACCAGCAAGATAGCTTTTCCCTGATCTCTCTGCGCGATGATCTGCCTGTGGATATTTTCAATTGCACCAATGTCAAGGCCCCGGGTCGGTTGTACAAAGATCATGAGCGGGGAACTGAGTTCAATTTCTCTGGCTATGATCGCTTTCTGTTGATTTCCTCCACTCATGGAACGGACAACCGTATTGCTTCCCTGTCCGCTTCGAATATCGTACTTTTCGATCAGCGCTTCACTGTTACCTGCAAATGCCTTCTCCTGTAGGACTCCCTTTCTGCAAAAAGGCTCTTTGTAATATTCTTTGAGTGCCAGGTTTTCGGATACGGTAAAATCCATAACCAAACCAATATTCTGACGATCCTCCGGAATATAGGAAATCCCTTTTTCCGTTCGTTCACGTATGGATAAAACAGAGATTTCCTCCCCGTTCAGGGTCATGCTTTCTGCTTTTGATTCCACAAGACCGGCAATGGCGTCCGCAATCTCCACCTGTCCGTTCCCCGCGACGCCCGCAATTGCAAGGATCTCACCGGCGTGGATCTCAAAGGAGACATCCTTTACAACCCGAAAATTTTGACGATTGTATACATTTAGATTTTTTACCGCAAACACAACATCACCAAAGGTAGCCGGGGTCTTGTCCGTCTCGAACGCAACCTCACGCCCCACCATCAGATTTGCCATCTTTTTCGTGGATGTCTGTGCAACGTCCAGTACATCAATCAGTTTTCCCCTGTTTAAGATTGCGCATCGGTCTGCGATTCGTTTGATCTCTTCCAGTTTGTGCGTGATCAGTATGATCGTCTTTCCCGCATCACGCAGACCTTTGATGATATCCAGCAGAAAATCGATCTCCTGAGGAGTGAGTACCGCTGTCGGCTCATCAAAGATCAGAATTTCCGCTTCCCGGTAAAGCATCTTTAAGATTTCAACTCTTTGCTGTGTCGATACGTTGATGCTGTCAATTCGGTCTGTGGGATTCACCTCAAGTCCATACCGTTTGGACAATTCCAGAATTTCCCGGTTGGCTTTCTTCAAATCCACTACGGGAATACAGCCAAGTACTTTTTTGACAGGCTCCATTCCCATCACGATGTTCTCCGCTACGGTGTAATTGGAAACCAATTTAAAATGTTGGTGAACCATACCGATATTAAGTTTTGTAGCATGATTCGGGGATTCCAGCTTTACCTTTTCTCCACGTATCAGGATTTCTCCCTCGTCCGGCTCATACATTCCGAAAAGCATACTCATCAGAGTCGACTTCCCCGCACCGTTTTCACCGAGAAGTGCATAGATCTCTCCTTCTCTTATGCTGATACTGACATCATCATTGGCAACAATACCCGGAAATCTCTTTGTAATATGCCGCATTTCCACAATATACTCGTAATCTGCCATCTTAAGCTCCATTCCCTTTTCCGTTTACGTGACAAAAACAACACTCGTATTATATCAGATTTCGGATTTCTCCGCAACGCGCAATCCATAGAAAATGCGGCAGTAAAGCACGTTGCCTTGCAATCGAGTAGGAGGGAGTGATTAGCTCCCGTCCTCTCACACCACCGTGCGTACC
>CAMAGI010000018.1 GCA_945833775.1 uncultured Lachnospiraceae bacterium | reverse complement strand
GTCGAAGGAATCGCGAGACGAATTTCCGATTCGTCTCTGCGATAAAGGCTACTTTGTGGCGCCTGCAGCACAAAGAGCCGGCATTCATCAGGATACGCTGCGGCTACATGCCTGCTCATCCGCAAGCATCTGTTCATACGCTGTTCCGTATTTTGAGAAAGATGTCTGAAAGACTCCGTATTCCGAAAGCAGCTTTGCCAGCCACAACGGCATTGCATCGGAAATCTTTATCTCCATAAGCGTGCGGTCCCTGTCAATGATCCGTCTTCCGTAAGCCGGCTTGCAGAGAGAAATATCCGTATCCCGCCAGAGAATATTTTCGTCGAAGGTAATCCGAAGCCCTGAATCCTCCAACCCGTAGTACGCTTCCCTCTCATAGGAAAGATACACAGCCGGTTCCAATGTACCGTACAGACTGCAGGTGTAATCCAATTCCTCAGCGATCTGACATCTTTTCCGAAGCGGTATTCCTCTCTCCATATAGTCCAGGGCTTCCTTTGTCGTAGCACTGACTCTTCTTTTATAGACCACAGATTTGTATTTTTTCTTCAGTTCCACATAGACGGTGCTGTCCAAAGTTGCCGTTCCGTAACTGCGCACCCGGAGCTTCTCCTTGTAAACCGGCTTTTCCAATGACCGCCGGATCAACAGTTTATCGGGCGTATCGTAATAGATGTTGCAGATGGTGCTTCTTCCGTAATCATCCAACGCCATACAGCCCTTCATACCCTTTAGGACCGCCGTCTTCTGTCCGGGACTCAAAAGGTACTTTAGTTCATATCGCCGGAAGTTTTCCTGATATTTCATTTTTGCTTCCTTTCTGTCTTTTTCTGATATGAACCTGATTCTACAAGACAAACTTAAAATGAACCTTAAATTAACAAATCTTTTCGAATTTCCATATCCCGGCAAAAAACTGGTTCCATGGATTGCATAAATATCCGGAGGCGGTATAATGAAATTGTGGTTGTTCATTCATTTGGATTGGGAGGAAGTTCATGCGAGATCTGATAACGTTTGATCAGAAAGATTACAACCCGAATGGCAAAGTTTTCAAAAGACCTTCCGTGCGGGCAGTTATTGCACGACATGGGGATGTTCTTTTGATCTATTCCAAAAAATACGATTACTATAAATTCCCCGGCGGCGGAATCGAAGCCGGAGAAAACCATACAGAGGCTCTATTGCGTGAAGTACAGGAAGAAAGCGGCTATCGCATTCTTCCCGATTCCATTCGTGAATTCGGACGTGTACTGCGACGCCAAAAGGATTCCTATGATGAAAACGGTATTTTCGAACAGGAAAACTTTTACTATTTTTGTGATGTGGAAGAATGTGCGGGCGAAGTTGCCCTGGATGACTACGAAGCGGAAGAAGGCTTTACTGCGGTTTGGATCGATCCCCTCACCGCCATGCACCACAATCGGAATGTCCGGGCGGCTGACTGCGACCATCATATGATTGAACGTGACAGCAGGGTGCTGGATCTCGTTGATCTGGAACTGCGAAAACGCGCCCGGGCGGAACACGAGAGGGCCACACTTCGGGCACTGGGCAATCCGGATTATGCCGAAATGCTGTCCTTTGTCGAAGCGCAGCTGAGTGCCACCGATGCCGAAAATCCGGGGGCAAAAACCGATATCGCCTACAGCCGGTTTGAACACACAAAGCGCGTGCTCGGCTGGGCAAAACGATTGTACGATGGGTCGGACAAAAAGGAGACGCTGCGTTACGAGGATGTGATGATCGCCACCATATTTCATGATGTGGGCAGAGCTGTCGCGAAATCCACCAACCTCCCTCATGCAAAAGCAGGTGTTCCGATTACCCGCGATTATCTTCTCTCCCATGGGTTTGATCCGGAACGCACAGAATATATTTGTTTTCTGGTGGGCAGTCACTCTGACAAGCACCTTATGGACGATGAGAAGCTTGATCCGAATCTCCTTTTTCTGATGGAAGCGGATCTTCTGGACGATATGGGCGCATTGGGGATTGTCATGGACTGCATGATCACACAGACCCGTAATCCTCTGGCGCGTTTTACGGATTGTCTTGACCACATCATGCGTTACACACACCGCATGCAACAGAATAATCCGATGATATCGAACGCCGGCAGACAACTGTGGGAGGAAAAAACCCGGATTGTGAATGAGTTCACGGCAGCACTGCAAGCTGATGTGGAATTATAAATGTGAAATTATCAATTTACGAAAGAAGGTGACTATTATGTGGTTTGTACTGGCTCTTTTGTCCGCTGTCTTCGCCGCCCTGACTTCTATTCTGGCGAAAATCGGCATCGAAAATGTGGGATCCAATCTGGCAACAGCCATCCGTACCATAGTCGTCGTACTGATGTCCTGGGGAATGGTCTTTCTGACCAACCAGCAGAGCGGAATCGCATCCATATCCCGGAAAAGCTGGATCTTCCTCATCCTGTCCGGCCTTGCGACAGGTGCTTCCTGGCTCTGCTATTATAAGGCTCTGCAGATGGGGGAGGCTTCCAAAGTCGTACCCATCGACAAACTCAGTGTTGTCATCACGCTGATCCTTGCCTTCGTGTTTCTTCACGAACAATTCACTGCCAAATCCGCCATCGGAGCGGTTTTGATCACAGCCGGAACATTAATTATGGTGCTGTAAGACTCTTACAGCACCATCTTTCTGCCACATTTCCTATCCGGCATTCCAACCCGCTATAACACAAGCTTCAGAATGACACTTGCGAGGAATGCACAAATCCAGGCCACCAGACACTGGGTTATGACCACGCCTGCTGCCCATTTGCTTCCCAGCTCTCTCTTGATGGAAGCAATCGCTGCCACACAGGGTGTATACAGAAGACAAAATACCAAAAGTGCCGCAGCGGATGCCGGCGCCAGCAGACCGGACAGCTCCTCCACGGATCCGAACAACACTGTCAGCGTTGAAACCACACTCTCTTTGGCCATAAATCCGGACAGCAGTGCGGTGCAGATACGCCAGTCACCACAACCGATCGGCGCAAAAAGAGGGGCAAAAAGACCGGCAATGGCAGCGAGGATACTGTCCGCAGAGTCGTCCACAATTGCAAAGTGCAGGCTGAAGGTTTGCAGAAACCAAATCACAATCGTGGCCAGGAAGATTACCGTAAACGCCTTCTGCAGGAAATCTCTGGCCTTCTCCCAGAGTAGCTGCGCCACATTTTTCAGGCCGGGCATACGATAATTGGGAAGCTCCATCACAAAGGGAACCGCTTCTCCCTGAAACAGTGTATTCTTAAAAAGAAGAGCCATTCCGATTCCGACGATAATCCCCAGGAAATACAAACCAACCATAATAAGACCGCTGTACTTCGGGAAAAAGGTCGCGGTAAAAAATCCGTAAATCGGCAATTTGGCGGAACAGCTCATAAAGGGAGTCAACAGAATCGTCATCTTCCGGTCCCGTTCGGAGGGCAGTGTCCTGCTTGCCATAACTCCCGGGACCGTACATCCGAATCCAATCAGCATCGGCACGATACTGCGCCCGGACAACCCGATCTTACGCAGAAGTTTGTCCGTTACAAAGGCAACTCTGGCCATATATCCGGTGTCCTCCAACAGGGACAGGAAGAAAAACAGCGTAACGATAATCGGCAAGAAGCTGAGCACGCTTCCCACGCCGTTAAAAATCCCGTCTATGACAAGAGAATGCAATACCGGATTGACATGAAAGGATGTCATGGCGCCGTCCGCTGCAAGGGTAACCATTTCAATCAGCATTTCCAGCAATTCCTGCAATCGGGCTCCCACCACGTTAAAGGTCAGAAAGAATACCAGCGCCATAATTCCGACAAACGAAGGAATCGCCGTGTACTTTCCGGTAAGTATCTTATCAATCCGACGACTTCTTGCATGTTCTCTGCTCTCGCGGGGCTTTGTTACCGTCTCCGCCACCAGTTTTCGAATGAATGTAAAACGCATATCGGCGATGGCTGCGGCGCGGTCCAATCCGCGTTCCTCCTCCATCTGCACAATAATATGCTCCAGCATCTCCTGCTCATTCTGCGATAAAGAGAGCGCCTCAAGAACCTGCTTATCCCCCTCCACCAGCTTCGTCGCCGCAAAGCGTACCGGTATGCCTGCTGCCTCCGCATGATCCTGAATCAGATGAATAATCCCGTGGATGCAACGGTGAACAGCACCGCCGTTGTCCCGTTCATCGCAGAAATCCATGCGACCCGGCCGCTCCTGGTATTTCGCCACATGGAGTGCATGGGCGACCATCTCATCCACACCCTCATTTTTGGCCGCGGAAATGGGAATGACGGGAATCCCCAGTTTTTCCTCCATTTCATTGATGTGGATCACACCGCCGTTTCCCCGCATTTCATCCATCATGTTAAGTGCCAGAACCATGGGAAGATTCAGTGTCATAAGCTGCATGGTCAGGTACAGATTTCGCTCGATATTGGTGGCATCCACAATGTTGATAATGCCGGTAGGCTTCTCACCGATAATAAATTGCCGCGTGACAATCTCCTCACTGCTGTAGGGAGACATCGAGTAAATACCGGGAAGATCCGTTATCTCGGTCTCCGGATGGCCCTTGATTACACCGCTCTTCCGGTCAACTGTGACACCCGGAAAATTACCCACGTGTTGATTGGATCCGGTGAGCTGATTAAAAAGTGTAGTTTTTCCGCAATTCTGGTTGCCCACCAGCGCAAAGGTCAGTTTCTGTCCTTCGGGAAGCGGATTCTCATCCGCCTTCACATGAAAACGTCCGCCCTCGCCGAAGCCGGGGTGCTCTTTGCGTGCTCTGGAAGCAGTCTCTGCCGGTTTCGCCCCCTGTGTTTCCTTTTCTTTTTTCTCCGAATCAATGCAGGATACCTCGATCTGCGCAGCATCATCCAGCCGGAGTGTCAGCTCATATCCGTGAATGCGAAGCTCCATGGGATCCCCCATGGGAGCAAACTTCACCAGCGTCACCTCCGCTCCGGGAATAAGTCCCATGTCCAGAAAATGTTGACGAAGAGATCCTTCTCCTCCGACCTTTAAAATATGGGCGGATTGCCCGATCTCCAAATCTCTCAGTGTCATTTTTCCGATTCCTCCGTATTCCGATGACTCTTCTTCAGTACCAGTACCCAGTCATTCGCCTTGTCTTTTCGCGCCACAGGGCTGGCAAGCCATTTGCGCACACCCTGCAGAGTCGTGATATAGCTGTAGGTACCGTCCTGCGGATTCATCCAGTAGGCATCCATGGGCACATCCATATAACGGCTCAGATCCAAAAGGAATTCATCCCCGCTGTAATCGTAGCAGAACACAAAATTCTCTCCCGCAAAAACAGCAATACGGTGATACCGTTCCTTTTGTCCGAACAAAAGCATCCCATCCTCCGGATGACCCTCGGTAAAGTCCACACTTTCCATCAGCTCCTTCAGATAACGAAGCTGTCCGCATCCGGCATGATGCATCGCATCCTGCCAACTCTCGCGCACACCGTAGGCATCCTTTCCCTCCTCCGGAGTGTAAAACTGCATGACGGCATTACTGCCATAGGTATGACCCGCAGCACCCGCAAATACAGACCAGTAAGCATAACGTCTCACATCCCACTCCTCCCAGAACGGATTGCGCGGATTATGAAGCCCCTGGGGAATCCCCTCATAGGAGGGTTCTCCGTCGAGAGTCGGCTTTTGTACCGCATTGCCGTGATCCCGCTCCACATACCTCCAGTTGTCCTCCCCGAAGAAGGTCTCCTTGCCGGCATTGTCATCCCACTCACCCAACCGGGCCTGGTCATATCTTCTGTGTCCCGATTGGAACATGTTGAAATCCAGCCAGTCCTCGTCCTGAAACCATAGAGAGGAAGAGGTTCTGCCGAAGGGATGATAGGTTATGAGACGGTGAGGATTGTGGGCCTTAAGGATCTTTGCCTCCCTGCGAAACACCTCCATTCCCACATCTCCTCTTGCATCACCGCCCAGAATCCAGATAAGATTGTCAAACCTCTCGTATCGGCTTCCCAGAAACTCCGCATAGCATTCGATGTTCTCCCGATTGAGAATACCGTCCTTTACCAGCGATCCCCAGGATGGCAGAAGACCCAGATACAGACCCATGTCCCGCGCCATCTCCACAATGCGGTCCACAAATTCCCAATAGGAGTTCTTCGTCACATCCTTGATTCCCGGTGCCAGAGAACATCCTTCCGCGCTCACATTCGGCAGGGTATGAACCAGAACCGTCTGAATCACATTGTACCCCTTCTCTCTGCGGTTGCGCAGATAGGTTCTGATCTCCTCCTCTTCCAGCTTCTGAAGCATCAGCCAGGCAGTGTCTCCCAGCCAGAAAAAAGGCTTCTCTCCGTCATAGAAATATCTTCCGTTCTCACTGATATGCAATGCAAATCCGCTCATATTGTTCTCCTCACATTTCTGTTTCGTATGGAATCTTCGCTCATTTTCTTCTATAAGGTAATTGTGAATCGGATACTCTTGCCGTCGTCACTGAAGGCTTCTGCCCTTCCGCCGTGCAAAAGAACAGTGGATTTCACAATGGAAAGACCGATACCCGATCCTCCCGTTGCCGAACTGCGGGAGCTGTCCGGGCGATAAAACCGTTCAAACAATTTCTCCTGGTTTCCTTTTTCCATGGTCTCCACGGTATTCCACACCACAAGCTGTATTCTTTTCCCCCGACGCCTTAATGACAGGTCAATCTGACCTTCCTCATCCGAGTATTTCAGCGCATTATCCAGCAGGAGTGAGATACTTTGACGCAACAGCTTTTCATCTCCGAAATACGAAATCCCCTCCTCAATGTCTGTCCAGAATGTTTTCCTCTGCGCCCGGGCCGGAGCCGCGAATCCCTCCGCAACCTCCCGTACTGCATCCGATAACGGGAATTTTGAAAAATCCTGTCTCTGGTTCATCTCGTCCAACCGGGACAGGGTAACCAACTGATTGGTCAGAGAGGTAAGACGTTCCACCTGATTGTGAATACTCTTGGTCCATTGATTCGATCCGTTTTCCATCTCCAGGATCTCCACATTGGCAGAGACGATCGTCAAGGGGGTCTTCAGTTCATGGCTGGCATCCGTGATAAAGCGTTTCTGGCGAAGCACACTCTCCTCAACCGGACGGAACACCTTCTTGGAAAAGAACAAAACCAATAGAAAAACTGCCGAAAGGCCAAGCGCAGAAATCAGACTACCATTTTTCACCAGACCTATTAGATTACTCCACTCTCTGGTGCAGTCGACAAAAATGATCATGTACGTGCCGGATTTCCCGGTTACGCGGTATCGGTATTTCTGATAAAAGCCGCCGGTCTTACCGCTGTTGAACACCTCTCTGGCATAATCCGATGCATCACCCGTTGCCACGGCGGCAATTCTCCCGGTATCCACGGTCAGCACTTCACCGGATTGATTCATCCGCACTGAAAAAAATCGCGTCTCGTACGGAGTCTCCTGGGTAAACCCGTTTTTACCGAAATATTTATCGCGTGTATCGGGCCGAGTCTCCCGGGGTGGAGTGCCCGGATCCTGCCTGCGGAACAGGTCCGCCGGAAACGAGGCATCATTTTCCGACAGCATGTCCAGAATGGTTTCCGAATGCTGTACCATGTTGTAATAACTGGCCATACAAAGCGAACCCTCAATGATGGCCAGAACGGCAAAGGTCGAGCACATTGCTACGATTATGAAGTTCCTGCGAAGCTTCTCGATCATCCGAATTCTCCTTTTTTTCCGCTTTCCCGGCAGTACGAAACTGACCCGTCACGCAGAAAGCTCCAGACTGTAGCCCTGATTGCGGACCGCCTTGATCTGTACATCCGCTTTTACCGCGGACAGTTTCTTGCGCAGATACGAAATATAGACCCAGACCACGTTGATCTCGGTCTCACTGTCATAGCCCCATACCTTCTCCATAAAACGATCCGTGGAAATAATCTGTCCGGGATTGGACATCAACATCTCCAGCATCTGAAACTCCTTATTCGCCAATCGTATGAATTCCTTTCCGCACTTCAGTTCAAAGGTGGCGCGGTCCAGAATGAGGTTGCCGAATTCCAGCACATTCCGGGGAACCTCCGGCTGCCGTCTGGTCATGGCACGTATACGGGCCAAAAGCTCCTTCATGGCAAAAGGTTTGCCCAGATAATCATCCGCTCCGGCGTCCAAGCCCGTCACCCGGTCATCCACCTCCGTCTTTGCAGTGAGCAGAAGTACCGGGACCGCATTTCCCTGTTCGCGGATCCTGCGAAGCACGGTGATACCGTCCATCTTCGGCATCATAATATCCAGAATGGCACCATCATACTCTGCAGCTTCCAGGTAATCCAGTGCAGCCTGACCGTCATAAACCGCATCCACGGAATAATTGTTCCGCCTTAATACAGTAACCAGAGCTTCCGAAAGCTCCCTCTCATCCTCCGCGAGCAACAGACGCATGGAATCCAACTCCTCCTTTTGCGCACGATTTATCATCCTAAATAATACAACTTCTTCCGTTATTCCGTCAATCCAACTTGCCAAATCCGACCCGCAACCTGCACATGTGCTTGCAAATTACAGAGGCATACGGTATAGTAGTATCAGAACATATATTCGAATAATTTCAGCATCTGCCTACTTTCGAAAGGAACCTGCATATGTCCGATATTTTACAGGGATTAAATGAAGAGCAAAGAGCTGCCGTAACTGCTACAGAGGGCTATATCCGCGTGATTGCCGGGGCCGGCAGCGGCAAGACCCGTGCACTGACGCATCGCTATGCCTATCTGGTAACCCAGTTGGGCCTTTCCACGTCGGATATTGTCTGCGTCACCTTCACCAACAAGGCTGCCAACGAAATGAAAAAGCGCATCCGCACCATGATCGGTGACAACGATACCGGCTATATCACCACCTTCCACGGTCTCTGTGTACAGATGCTGCGGGAGGACATCCATCTTTTACGTTTTCCGAAAAGCTTTGTCGTGATGGATGAGGAGGATTCCGAGGCCATTCTTCGCACCGTCTATGAAACTTGTGATATTCCGGCGCGAGCCTATACCTACGAGATGGCGCGCAGGGATATCTGTGCCGCAAAAGCCCATAATCGACACATTCCCTGGTTTCTGGAACTGGACAACAGCAAATTGAAGGAAGCTTGCGAGCAGGCCACCGACCGGAAAGAAAAGGTCTTTCTGGGCTATCTCTATGAGCAGAAGAAATGCTACGGCCTGGACTTTGAAGATCTGATCTCCCTGACATTGTACATTCTCACCACCTGGGAGGATGTCTGTCGGAAATGGCAGGAGCGGTTCATGTATGTTATGGTGGATGAGTTTCAGGATGTAAGCAACAGTCAATATTTACTTGCAACCATCCTGAGTGCTTATCACGGCAACCTTTTCATTGTGGGGGATCCGGATCAGACCATATATTCCTGGCGTGGTGCGGATGTCAACTACATTCTGGATTTTGACAAAAAATTCCCCGGAGCACAGACTATCGTGCTCAACCGCAATTACCGCTCCACCCCTAATATTCTGGATGCGTCCAATGCCTTAATCCGCAATAACCGTCTCCGAATGGAAAAGGACCTGATTGCCATGAAAGGAGCTTCCGTTCCGGTCATCTACAATCATGCCCGCACCACCCAGGAGGAAGCCGCCTGGATTGTCCGGCAGATTCGCCGGATCACAGAAAGCGGCGACCATACATTCAGCGACATTGCCATACTTTATCGATCCCACTATGTATCCCGCAGCGTGGAGGAGCTATTCATTCGCGAAAAGATTCCTTACACGCTCTACAGCGGTGTGGAATTCTACAAGCGCAAGGAAATCAAGGACATGCTCTGCTATCTGCGCATGATCCTCTGCGGGGATGATCTATCCTTCTCCCGGGTTGTCAATGAACCTCGTCGGAATATCGGCAAAAAACGCATGGGCTTTCTCACGGAATACGCCGAACTGCATGATTGTTCCCTATACAATGCGCTGAAAGAAAATCTGGAAACCGAGCTCTTTGCCGGTACGCAGGCAGGTTCCTTTGTCGCTCTGATCGAGCATTTTCGAACCATGACGGAGGAGCTTTCCGTATCCGAGCTCATGGCCCGCATTATGAACCAAAGCGGTTATGAAAGCATGCTGCGGACACAGGGCGAACAGGAACGGCTGGACAATCTGGCCGAGTTAAAACAGGCTATCTTTCATTTTGAAGAAACCTCCGGTGAGGAAAATACTCTGGAGGAATATCTGCAGCAGGTGGCACTTTTCACCCGATCCGACCGGGAGGAGAGTAAAAACAGCGTCAAACTCATGACCATCCACACCGCAAAGGGGCTGGAATTCCCCTATGTCTTTGTCTGCGGTATGAACGAAGGAATCTTCCCCACAAAGCACGTAGATACCAGAGAACGTCTCGAAGAGGAGCGCAGACTGGCCTATGTTGCCTACACGCGGGCGGAAAACGCTTTGTTTTTGAGTGATGCCGAGGGGGAAAATTTTGACGGATCCTACCGTTACCCCTCCCGCTTTATTTTCAATACCGGGCGGAAATACCTGGACTATACGGTGGAATTGGAACAGCGTCTGGTGGAAAATGCGGAGAAATTTATCTGTGCGAACGAACGTAAAATAGACAACCCCGTCCCCGAATGGAAGGAGGGGGACGAGGTTGAACATGCTGTTTTCGGGGTTGGTAAAATCATCGGTCTGCGTCAGGACATCGGAGCCTGTGTCGTACAGTTCGAAAAAATTGCCACTCCCAGAAATATTGCTGCGGATAAACTGAAGCTTTTGTAATGGCGTCTATGCCTTGCGGTACTGAACCGGAGTCAAACCGAATTCTTTTTTGAAGATTCGATTAAAATGCTCGGCGTTCTCATAGCCCACGGCAGCAGCAATCGATTCCACATTCTGCGAAGTTTCTTTCAACAGATTCTTCGCTTTTTTCATGCGCTCTTCCTTCACGGCATCCTGGAAGGTCATTCCGGTCTTTTCCTTGATATACTTGGAGAGATAGGGCTTGGAAAGATGGAAATTGTCGGAAAGCATATCAAGGGTCACATCCACAAAGTGCTTCTGGATAAAGCTGATAATTTCCACCGCACGTTCCTCCCGGCCATGGGTAATGTGCTGCTCCGAGGCAAGCTTGTTGACTGCGGATACCAGCGCTGCAATGGAAGCCTTGATGATATCCTCATCCACGCCGACACCCCAGTAGAATTTTCCATCCGATACAATTCCCACATAGGCTGCCGCTTTGGAGCTGGAGCCCTTGGAAACGGCATGCTCTTCGTATACGGAAAGCTCATAGTTCAAACCGAAGAATGTCTTGATGGCATTGCTGACAGCATCCAGACGTCCGTTACCCGCCACATGGATTACGCGTGCCTTTTCCTCGCTCACAATCGTAACCTCCGCCTGGATTCCGCTTTCCTGCCTGAAGTGACATTCCGGAATCTGAAACACTGCCCGGGGATAAATGTAATGATCTTCGAAGATTGAGTAAATCTCCTTCGGTGTAAGCTCCTTATGCCGTCTGTCCGAGATCCCCTTGATCAGATAGCCGACTTCTTCCTTCATGGCTGCAGGCAATGAGAAACCAAACTGCTGCTTTAACACAAAGGCAACGCCACCTTTACCGGATACACTGTTGATACGGATCACATCCGACTCATACTCCCGTCCCACATCCGAAGGGTCAATGGGAAGATAAGGCACATCCCAGCGCTTTCCTGTTTTACCCTCGGACCGCCAGCTCATTCCCTTGCTGATCGCATCCTGATGAGAACCGGAAAAAGCGGTGAATACCAGCTCTCCCGCATAGGGGGTTCTCTCATGGACACGCATCCCCGTAAACTGTTCGTACGCAGATCTTATCCCCGAAATGTCCGAAAAATCCAGTCCGCTGTCCACACCATGGCACATCATATTCACAGCCACCGTCACCAAATCCACATTTCCGGTGCGCTCGCCGTTTCCAAAGAGCGTGCCCTCCACTCTGTCCGCACCAGCCAGAATCCCGAACTCCGCATCACTGATACCACATCCCCTGTCATTGTGAGGATGAACGCTGAGAACCACACTGTCACGATATTTTAAATGCTTGTGCATATATTCCACCTGACAGGCAAACACATGAGGCATCGCCACCTGTACCGTACTGGGGAGATTAATGATGGCTTTTCTCTCCGGTGTCGGCTTCCATACGTCAAGCACTGCATTGCAGACCTCCAGAGCATAGTCCACCTCGGTCTGGGAGAAGCTCTCCGGACTGTATTCAAAGGTAAAGTTACCCTCCGTCTCATCCGCCAGCTTCTTTAAGAGAGCAGCGCCGTCAACTGCGATTTTTTTGATCTCTTCCTTCTCTTTCTTAAACACCTGCTGTCGCTGCTCCACGGAGGTGGAGTTGTAGAGATGTACCACGGCATGAGGTGCACCCTTTACGGCGTCAAAGGTTTTCCGGATAATATGCTCGCGCGCCTGTGTCAACACCTGAATCGTAACATCCTCAGGAATCATATCGCGCTCAATAATTGTGCGGATAAAATTGTATTCCGTATCGGAGGAAGCGGGAAATCCGACTTCAATCTCCTTGAAGCCAATCTTAACCAGCAATTCAAAGAAGGCCAGTTTGTCCTCCAGCGACATCGGCTCCACCAGAGCCTGATTGCCGTCGCGCAGATCCACACTGCACCAGATCGGCGCATGATCAATGCTCTCTTTTTTCACCCAGTCATAGGTTACCTCGGGCGGCATGTAATAAGTCTTCTGATATTTCTCGGAAACGCTTGTTTTCATGATAAAAACTCCCTGTCTGTGTATTGTTTACTCATAATAACATTGATTTTATACACATACAAGGAGTCCGCTTATTCTGTTGATTGATATTATTTAATGTATTTGTGGCTTTTATATTGGATAAATCGATTTATAGTAGACATTATTTAATCTTTTTGTTGATGTATTATGTTGTATTGTAATGTCTTCTATTTGCTCTCTTCCTCTTCGGTTTACCCTCCTGCCGGTTGTTTTGCCAGATCGGTGTACTAGATATACTCCAGCTTCTTAAAATACTTGATCAGAATATCTGCGCAGTTTTCTATACCAAGGGCAGAGGTGTCGAGAATCATATGATAGTTGTTCACATCCCCCCACATCTTGCCGGTATGCTCATGATAATAGTCGGATCGCTCCCTATCATTTTGCTCCAAAAGCACTTTGGCATCCGCCTGGCTTAAGTTTTTCTGCTGCATAATTCGTTTTATGCGATCCTCCTTGGAGGCACTCACATAGATGTTGAAAACATTGGGCTGGCCCTCCAGAATCTCGGATGCACATCTGCCCAGAATAATACAGGGCTTCTCAGCCAATCTGCGGATCAGCTCTGCCTCCGACTGATAGCTGCTGCCCTCCATTTCGTGCTCAATATACGCTTTATCAAATACGGGTATCCCCAGCTTTTCGGAAAGTTCTGCCGCAATTGTACTGGCACCGGTTCCGAAACGTCGACTCATGGTAATAACGAGATTCATCTTAACTCCCTTCTACTGCTTTCCGATATCCACGCCGATATACAGAAGGATCAATGCAATTGTATTATAAATTCCGTCATAGTGGGTGCGCTCCATTCCATGGGAAGCATGCACTCCGGTTCCGATCAAGGCACCCGGAATATCATTTCCGGCTCTCCACATTGCTCCCACATCCGATCCATAATACGGATATATATCCACAGCGTAACTCAAATTGTATTCCTTCGCAAGTTGAATCAGCTTTGTGGTCAACGGGTAATCATAAGGACCGGAGCTGTCCTTTGCACAGATGGAAACATCGTACTCCGTGCAGGCAAGATCCGTGCCGATACAGCCCATATCCACACCCAGCATGGAAACCAGATTCTGCGGTGTATAGCTTGCGCCGTGTCCTACTTCCTCATACATCGTAATCAGGAATACAAGATCCTGCTCGGGAACGATTTTTTCCATACGCAAAATATGTGCCACCGTCAGCAGGCAGGCAACGCTGGCTTTGTCATCGATAAAACGGGATTTTAAAAACCCGGAGGGAGTTACTGTTGTCTTGGGATCAATACAAATGTAGTCACCATTGGAGATACCCAGTGCTTTCACATCATCGGCACTGTGCACCACTTCATCCAGACGCACATACATATTCTCTTCATCCCGCGCACGGCTGTCCGAATCGGAATAAACATGGGCAGCAGGACTCTTGGAGAGGAATGTCCCGGTATAATTCTTTCCGTCTCTTGTGAGAATACTGCAGTATTCCCCATCCAAAGTGCTTAGAATAGGGCCGCCCACCTTCGTAAAATTCAAATCGCCCTCCGGTGTAATACTGCGGACCATGGCTCCCAGCGTGTCACAGTGTGCGCAGGCACCCAGCGCTTTCTCATGATTTTTTCCCGCAATCGTAAGGATTGCACAGCCTTTGTTCGTCTGTTCAAACCCACATTCCTCAATCCGGGCAATCTCCTCCACAACTTTCATGACCTTTTCGTAATACCCGCTGGGGCTGGGGGTATTCAGAAGTCGGGTCACCGTGTCAAAATAGAATTGTCTGTAGGTCTCTTTGATTTCCATCCTAATCCTCCTCGAAGCAATAACGCAGTTGTCTGCCTTGCGAACATTTTATTAGTCCGGAATCACAGGCTGTGCATCCCGGGGAATCGGACATACAAAGCCTTCCGCGGTACGCATGTCAAACTCTGCCCTTGCCTGTGCCAGCAGATCCGGATTCTGAAACAGATCAACGGCTCCCATCGCAAGTACTTTTCCCGCATATACCGCTGCCTTATGGCCAATTTCGGTACGATCGCAGGATACATTCTGCCAGCTGTGTCCGGGACATCCGTTCGGCCAGGACGCCACATGGATCTGTACCGTGGGAGTCAGCCAGCTGACATCACCCACATCGGTGGAACCGGGATTAAAAGCATCTCCCTGATACAAGGGCATCAGAAACTGATTCATGGAATGTCCGAATTCCCGTCTCCTTTTTGCTACCTCCATGCGAATCTGCGCATCATTGGCTGCGCCGATTCCGGGTAGAGCATCACTGCCGGAATAAGTCTTTGCAAGGGCATCCGCATAGCGAAGCTCCTCCTCCGTGTAAGTCGGGACACCCAGCAGTTCAAAATTCTCATACATCACCCGTTCCAACACATGGTTGGGCACGGTATCCGCACATCCGTCAATAAATTTTCGCTCATAGGAGGTCTCCGTCATCAGAGCGGCGCCCTCCGCAATCTTATCGACCCTTGCCTGCAGTTCTACGGCTTCGGCTACATGATTGGAACGCACCATATAGAGAACCGACGCCTTGGGCTGCACCACATTGGCACTGACACCACCCGCATCCGTGATGGCATAGTGAACCCGCGCGCGGTCACTCATATGCTCCCGCAGAAACTGCACACCGATATTCATAAGCTCAACGGCATCCAGTGCACT
Source organism: uncultured Lachnospiraceae bacterium (assembly GCA_945833775.1). Taxonomy (GTDB): domain Bacteria; phylum Bacillota; class Clostridia; order Lachnospirales; family Lachnospiraceae; genus Acetatifactor. The sequence continues at coordinate 12,661 of CAMAGI010000018.1, read as the reverse complement.
TCTTCCTTTTTCCGGGGCACCGGAGGCATGGGAGGCAATTCCCGCAAATTTGTACTGTACCTGAATGCAGGAATTGGTGGAGCCGGTCACAATTTCGTTGCTGTCATCCGGATGCCAGGTAAGCGCCGCATCCAAATCCTTCCAGATACCGTCCCTCGCCATAAATGCTTTGGCGGCGCCGCCCTCTTCTCCGGGGCATCCGTACAGAACCACGGTTCCATAGCTCTGTGTCTTCTGCAGAAATGCTTTCACGCCGATTGCTGCTGCCATGGCTCCCGCACCCAGAAGATTATGCCCGCATCCGTGACCGTTTCCGCCTGCAACAATTTCTTCCTGTTCCAAACCGCCACACTTCTGGGACAGACCGGAAAGAGCATCGTATTCAGCCAGAATCCCGATGACAGGTCTGCCGTTTCCAAAGCTTGCACAGAAAGCGGTTTCGATACCCGCAACCTTCCTGCGCACGTCAAATCCTTCCTGTTCCAAAACCTCACAATAGAGAGCGGCGGATTTAAATTCCTGCAGAGAAAGCTCGGCATACTCCCAAATCCGATCCGCTGTGTCCGTGATCAATGGCGTCTTTCGATCAATCTCATCGACTGCAATTTGTTTCTCTCGTATCATCCTGATCCCCATTCCTACAATACCTTTGACAGAAAATCCTGTAGTCTCGCACTCTTCGGATGCTCAAAGATCTCCTCGGGAGTGCCCTCTTCAATCAGCATCCCGTCTGCCATAAACAGCACTCGATTGCCGACCTCCCTGGCAAATCCCATCTCATGGGTCACAACCACCATCGTCATACCTTCCTCAGCCAGCTTTTTCATGACATCCAGAACCTCGCCGACCATCTCGGGGTCAAGTGCGGAAGTGGGTTCATCAAAAAGCATGACATCCGGTTCCATGGCAAGAGCACGGACAATAGCCACACGCTGTTTCTGTCCGCCGGACAGCTGAATGGGATAAGCATTGGCGCGATCCTTAAGTCCCACACGATCCAGAAGTTCCAGCGCCTTCTGCTCTGCTTCTTCCTTGCTCATACCCTTTACCTTCATGGGTGCAAGCGTCATGTTTTCCAGAATGGTCATATGTGGGAAAAGATTAAAATGCTGAAAAACCATCCCCATTTTCTGCCGCAGTTTATCGACATCCAGACGAACGGTTTTTCCGTTTTCATCCTTGTACTTTTTTCTGGTAATATCCGTTCCCTCGAAAACGATGGAACCGCCGGTGGGCTCCTCCAAGAGGTTCAGGCTGCGCAGAAACGTAGATTTGCCGGATCCCGAGGGTCCGATTACCACACACACATCACCGGGATGAATGTCTGCGGAGACTCCGTCCAGAGCCTTGATGGCGCCGCCGTGATAATGCTTCTTCAGATCTTTTACTTCAATCAGGTTATCTCTTGTCGCCATGGCTCATTCTCCTTTCAAAGTAAGCAATCAGTTTGGAAGTCGGGAAGCACAGGCAGAAATAGATCGCCGTTGCCACCAGCAGGGGTTCAATGATAATAAATGTTGCACCCTTTACTGCATTTACCGCAGACATGATATCCTGAACTCCGATGGTGTAGGTGATTGCAGACTCCTTGATAATCACAACGAACTCGTTCGCGATTGCCGGAAGGATATTCTTAAGTGCCTGCGGAAGAATGATATACCGCAGATTCTGTCCCTGTGAAAGTCCCAGCGACCGCGCCGCCTCCGTCTGCCCGCCGTCAATCGACTGAATGCCCGCCCGGATAATTTCGCACAGATAAGCACCGGAATTCATGCCCAATGCGACTACACCGGGGAAGAAACGATTGAATTTAATGAATCCGAACAGGTCAAAGGAAGGAAGCTTAATCATTCCGAAGACACCGAAATAGATAATGAAAATCTGCACAATGACAGGTGTGGATCTGAGAATTTCTACATATGCCGTTGCAAGAAAAGAAAGAGGATTGAACTTACTGATCACAGCCAAAAACCCCTTCTCCCTCTGGTGACCGTCCTTGTCAATTCCCAGAGCGCGAAACGGCCGGATATTTGACATTCTCATGAGTGCCAGTATAAGTGCCAGGCAGAATCCGATCGCCACCGTAAACAGGGAAAGCAATATCGTTACCAGGAGTCCTTGTTTGAACAACTGCGCATAGGGTGCGATCTTGGAGAAATTTGACCATTTAATAAATTGATCCATGGATACCCTCCTTTTTCTTGTATGTTTTGTTCGGATAGTTAAATTCCTCCCCGTTTCCGGGGAGGAATCCACTTATCAAATCCGAAATGTTCCCAGAATTACTGAACGTTTCCGTTCTCATCCAACAGACCCTCGTAGGTATTGCCGGAAGCCTGCTCATTTGCCTCTGCGACAAATCTGTCCATGGATCCGTCTGCAATTGCAGCTGCGATTGCCGCATTGACAGCGTCCTTAAGAGCCGTATTGTCTTTCTTGATACCGACTGCAGAACCTTCTACATCATAGGGAACCTCCAGAACCAGTGTAAGCTCGGGATAGTTCGTCTTGTAACTCTCTGCTACTGCAGTTTCGATGAAAGCTGCATCCATCTTGCCGCCGATCAACTCACTGATCAGATCGGTAACCTTGGGAAGTGCAATGATGTCGGCATTGGGCGTATTCTCATTGGCCAGATCCATCTGAATGGAACCGATCTGTGCACCGACAGAAACTTCCGGCTTATTTACATCGTCAAAGCTCTTAATGGAATCCGCTTTGTCAGCTACGGTAACCAGAGACTGACCACCCTTGTAATAAATCTCGGAGAAATCCATGGCATCTGCACGAGCGGGATCGGGAGACAGGCCTGCAAGACCCAGATCTACGTTTCCGGTTGCCAGCTCAGTGAGCACACCGTCGAAGTCCATGGGAACGATCTCCAGCTCCAGTCCCATATAGTCTGCGATGTACTTTGCAAGAGCCACATCAAAACCTGCCATGGTGGGAGTTCCGTCCTCACCGATTGCATAAAATTCATAAGGTGCAAAGTCCGGGCTGGTAGCAACGGTCAGTTTACCCTTGGTAACAGTCTCTACTCCGGAAGCACCCGCAGATGCATCATCGGATTTGCCGCAGCCTGCAACAGCTGCAATCATGCATACAGACATCAGAACAGCAAGCAATTTCTTTTTCATAATTTACTCCTCCTTAAAAATATACACGAATTTGCATATTTAATATACATGTATACATTATAACTTATTCTACTTATTTGGCAAGAAAAATTTTACTGTTTGACTACAATGAAACCCCACACAAAAAGTGCGGGGTTTCATATTCTCCGGAACCTTATCTCCTATTGTACACAAAATCCTTGAACTTCGCATTGCCTCCTGCTTCCTTTGTGGCAAATGCCACCAGTCCGAAGCGGCACCCGCAGAAATGGTCCAGACGGAAGAACAACTTATGCGTTCTGCCCAGTTTTCGCCAGGAACGAACGAATCTCTTTCCCGGCTCCAGATAATAAAAGGTTGCCTCATCCTTCATACGGGTAAAATCTGCTTCGATTTTGATGCGGACCTCCTTCTCCTCCCAGAGGATTCGTTCGACTTCTATTTCCTCCCCGCCATCTTCCGGCATTTCCCGCATAACAAGATAAAGCTGTCCTTCTTCCCTCACAAGACCAATACTTCCATGACAGCCCTGCAGTGCGCACAACCCGGCAAAGTCACCATCCTTCAGTTCCGATCCATCCACAGTAACTTCTCCGGCACAGCCCGGATAAAACATTCTCTGGGTGATGGTATTGGGCGCCTGTGTCAGATCCCTGCAGATCTTCCCGGTTGTTACCTGCCAGATTCCATCCTCTTTATCATGCGTAATCAAAGAAAGATCCGGCTCGTGGTTAAATTGCCAGCAATCCTTCAATTCTCCCCGGAAATCATCGCTTTCCACCAGAGGCTTATATCGATATCCCGGACGGGTACTCTCGACAGCGAAATGTTCCGGAATCCGTCCATGGTCCCCAAACACCGGAAAATCATTTTCCCAGGTAACCGGAATCAAAATCGGAATTCTTCCTACCGCTCCGCTATCCTGGAACAGTAACGCATACCATTTTCCCTCCGGGGTATCTACGATACCTCCCTGAGCCACTCCCTGACCACAATAGCCTCTGTCATCGTTCAGAACATCACATCCAACGAACTCTCCGTCAAGGGAATCCGCAACAAAACAGCTCTCCGTTCTTCTCCAACAGTCTTTCAGCGAGTGAATGAAGAAAAGATAGTACTTGCCGCCTATTTTGTAAAAATGCGTTCCCTCATAGCCCAGAATTGTGTTTCCTTCATCGCAGACCGCCAGTCGATGCAGACCACCCTCTTTCGGTCCGGTCAGATCTTCCTTCAACTCCGTAATATAGATGTTCTTATTGCCGTACGCAATGTAAACCTTTCCGTCATCGTCAAACAGCAGGGACGAATCGTGATAGAAGCCTTCAATCTCGTGTTTCTCCCAGGGTCCCTCAATTTCAGTGGCTGTGTATAAATACGTCTTATGTGTATCGTTTGCCACAAAGCAAATATAGAATTTGCCTTCGTGGTAGCGGATAGAGGCTGCCCACATACCCTGTCCATAGATACCCTTTCCGTCTTCCAGCTTCTGACCAGACGTACTGTCCAGTCGATCATACACATAAGCGGCATGTTCCCAGTTACGCAAATCATAGGAACGAAGAATCTCACATCCCGGCATGAAATGCATGGTAGTGCTGACCATATAGTAGGTGTCCCCCACACGAATCACATCCGCATCCGGATAATCCAGCCCGGTAATCGGATTGATATCCGGATATTGCATGGTCCTCTCATAGGAATATCCTTCATCCGAATGGATAGCATTCGACTTCCACTCGAAATAAACTACCCCGTTCTCACGCACCGTCATGGCAACTCTGGTTCGACCGTTTTTCGCCAACACATGACTGGTCTTTGTCAGGGGATTCGCCGCTGTCCGGAACAATGCATTTTCTTCCTCCGTGGGATAAGCCGGTTCTCCCATATCATGCCAAACTTTTAGCGGATTGCAGCAGTCCTCATCCACTATACGAGTCAAAAGACATCCCTCGGTTGCCTCCGGAATCTCCAAAGTCAGTTCATAATCATATCCGGCTCTCCGGTTTGTCATATTCCAGGCAACTCCACGGTAGGATCCATCCGTCAAATGCATGATGACAGTGTTATCATCCTTATAAACACAAGTCCCCTCTTTTTCCTTCAGCTTTTTGAAAAACACAAAGGTCCAGAAAGTCGGCTTCGGAATACAGCCGTTTGCCACCAATCCGAATCCTCCATGGAAAGGGGTGAACGGTACACCGCGCTCTTCAAACACATCCCCAAAGGTCCAGTAGGAATAGGACTCGTTCAATTCCCCCAGTCTGGACAACTGCTGCGCCAGAAAGGCCGCATTCTGGTTCGTATCATGGATGGGTGCATTTGGTATGTAGGAGGTATTGAACTCCGTGATGTGAATCTCCAGACCGGCATATTCCGGGTAACTGTCAATGATATCCCGGGTGGTCTTAAGGTTGGCAAAACCGTCCTCCGCCTGCATCAGTTCCGGATATCCGTAATGACCCACGTCATCCGGAATCTCTGTGGTGTAGTGATGTCTGGTGACAAAATCCACCGGGATCTTATTCTCATGACAATACTCCATGAACGCCTTGATCCAGACCTCATCACTGCCGCCGCAGACCGCCGGTCCGCCCACCCGAAAACGGGTATCCACTTCCTTGATGGCATCAAAGGTTTTGTGAAACAGTTTAAAGTATTCCGGCATGTCCGCATTTTCCCAGAAGCCCGCAAGATTCGGCTCATTCCATACCTCGATGGGCCAGGTGACGACTTCCTCTCTTCCATAGCGATCACACAGGTGCACCAGCAGGCTCTTTACCATATCCGTCCAGGCCTCATAGGAGGCAGGAGGTGTCGTATTTCCCTTCCAGTAAAAGACGGTCTGTGTACCGCTGGCCATCTTCTCTGGCATAAATCCCAATTCCAGAAACGGCTTTAATCCCACGGCACGATAGCTGTCCATCACACGATCCAGATAGGTATAGTTATATTCCGCCGTTCCATCCGGTCTCACCTGATAAATTGCCATATCATCACAAAACAGGCCGTGTCCTCTGATATGGGAAAATCCAATCATATCCTGTACCAGCTTCAATTGATCCTGATACTCCTTCTGAAGGGCAAGTCCCATACGGCCTGTCCCCACACAGAAATCCACCTGATTCCGAAAAGGAACCACGTTCGCGGAATTTAGAATAATTTCTCTCTTTTCCATCTAATCCTCTCCCTTCCCGATTTCTTATAGATTACTATGATTGACCCTGTTCTGACAATGATGTATACTATCTCATAATTGATGGATTCTCATATTCTTCTCGAAAGGAGACAGGATCTGTGAACGAAATTCTCTTTATCGGATATGACTCAAAACACACGAAAGACTTCATTTACGAGCTTCCCGGAACCCAGGATTTTTATCTGTTGCTTCTCATTACATCGCCTGCAGAAGTCTTCATAAATAGCGAATGGCAATATGTAAATGCAAACACCATGATTCTCTATCCACCAAAACAGGAAGTTCATTACCGCGCCTGCGGAGAGTACTTCTCCAACGATTGGATTCGTTTTGTATCCGATGAAGCCTATGTGACCGGTTTTCCTCTGCAGGGTGTTCCGTTTCCGGCTGCCGATCCGGAATATTGCCGCCATCTGATCAAACTCCTCACCTGGGAATCCTCCTTTTCTTCCCCCAACAGTGAATGGCTGATTTCTGATTTGATGCACGCACTATTCCTGAAACTAAATGAGAACACCACAGAAATTCTGCAGTGTTCTCATTCCTCTTCCCTATTAAAATTGCGCAAGCAAATCTATAATCAGCCCCAGAAGAACTGGACCGTGCCGATGATGGCAGATTCTCTACACATCAGTGCCGGTTATCTGCAGTCTTTGTACAAATCCGCCTTTGGTATCTCCTGCATGGACGACGTCATCGAAGGCCGTATCCGCCTCGCCAAAGACCAGCTTATGTACACGGATAAAACCATTGCCGAGATTGCAGAATTCTGCGGGTACCGCAACGTGGAGCACTTCTGCCGCCAGTTCAAACAGAATATGTCCATAACTCCAAAGCAGTATCGCGTTGAACAGACGGGAAAATCAAAACACATAATACCGTCATGATTTATCATTTCCATGAAATTATACACTGTTTTCCAAACGCCTCAGCACAGAAACAATCGGCACAATCAGTAATCCGCAGAAAAAATTGCTGACGCCATGCACGACATCCCAGGGAAGCCCCGCAATAATCCAGGCGATCATTCCCTGAAAACTAAGTCCGTACAGCAACGCCTGTGCCGGTGCATATAGGGTTCCAAACAAAAAGCCATGCAATGCACATACAAGCATATATACGATCAGTCGAATTTGCGGAGGCATCTGTTTCGGAAGCAACATCGTGACACCCCACAAAATGGTCCAAATATATAAATACGGAATCCACCACGTTGCAAAACCGGCAAATATTCCGTTTAGCAAAACATACGTGTAAATCGGATACAATGCTTTTTTCCGATATACCACCGTAAATGCGATGGTAAATACCCCCAGCAAGTGGACATTCGGTACAAGTTCCATAATCAGCTTGGATGCATACATGATGGATCCCAGCATTGCAAAAACTGCTGTTTCCCTGACCGTAAGCCTCATTATTTTTCTACCTTAAACGAGTAACTGTCTCCTTCTGTTACAGGTGTCGTGTCAACGCCGGATGTTGCATATTCACCATTTACATAGAATGCCCAGTATACTCCGTCCGTATTATAGTCAGCTGTAATACCATTTACTGTCTTTACATAAAGACCATATTCGCTGTCTTCACCGGCAATCAGACCCAGTTCCAATAAGGCCTCTCCTACCGTTTCTTTGTCTGTATGAATCTCAAATACTGTCTCATTGCCATCCTTGTCTACTACTGTGAAGGCAAACTCCGTCTGTCCTTCACCCAATACATTGTTATTGGCAGATGTCGCGGCACTCTCTGCTGACGCAGCTCCCCCATTTTCATTTTTACCGCCGCACCCGACTGTGGACAATGCCATTGTCACAATAAGCGTCATACACAGAAGGAATGACAGTGTTTTCATGTTACGTCTCTTTTTCATACTCTTTAATCTCCTTTATGGTTTTCTGAAATCTGAATAAGCGCGTGTAACTTTCCATGCAAAAAACCCCTTACCTGCACAGGTAAAGGGTTTTACACGCATAGATATAAGCGGAACACTGCTTTCTTCAAAGCCGCCCGCATTTTCGCGTACAACCAGTTACTCGTGGTTTTGAAACTCTCGTTTCTGTACAGTAGTCAGGCAGGTCTCCCGGCTTATAGATCAATGCATCCACCATCTTCCCAGGAAAGGATTCCCTTGTTTCCCAGTGATATTTCGGCTTAGCTCCCTAATTACGGTGACGAGTTCGTACAGGATTTTCACCTGTTTCCCTTTTCACCGGAACCAATCTGTTAAAAATTGTTCCGACACCTGATTACTTCTTATTCAGTTTGCGTCAGTATAGCACACCTGTCCGTATTTCGTCAATACCATCAATCCGGCAGAATTTTCAGGAGGGAATCATGTGCCAGCACAAAGGCCTGAACACCATCCAATTCCTTCTTTTCCGTATTCTGCATACTTTTTCCGTCCTTCTCCAGGAGATCAAAGCCTGAGAAATGGAAAAGATGCGGCTCCAGAGAAAGAAATCCGTCAAATCCCGAGGCAAACAGATCTGTCAGAATCTCCTGAACATGACCGTCGCCGAAACCGGCAGGAACCACGCTTCCGTCTGCCATTAATGCATCCTTTACATGGATGTACGAGATGTATTTCTTTAAAAGCTCGTAAGCTTTCAGAGTATCCTCTCCTGCCTGTACAAAATTTGCAAAATCGAAAATCGCCTGAAAATGCTCTCCGTAAAAAGTGTCCATAAGTTTTCTACACTCTACTGCCTTCTCGCCGTAGATTCCCTTTTCATTCTCATGGAGAAGAACGGCATCGTTAGCACTTGCATAATCCAAAAACTTACCGATTCTTTCAAACACAGCTCCTTCAAATTCCGACGGATTGCTGTTTTCGGGAAGGTAAAAACTAAATAAGCGGATTCGATTGCATTCCATCATATGAGCAATCTCGATTGCTCTTTTAAAGCTTTCAAAATGCGGCTCAAACGGATCATTGATGCCGATTTTTCCGAGAGGAGAACCTAATGCCGAAAGACGGATGCCGTTTGCATCTATGTACTTTTTGATTTCCCGCACTTTCTCATTGGTATGAAAAATCAGATTGTCGCCGTCGACACCCCGCATCTCTACATAGTTCATATTCAGTTTTTTCAGATTTTCAACCTGCATAACCAGATCCCCTGCAATCTCATCTGCAAATCCTGATATTTTGATCGTTTCCTTCATGTTTTGTTCCTCTCTCTAATATTTCTTTTGGTCATTTTTTTATTATCCCGGGAAATCAAACTCTGTCCCGTAAATATAGAATAACCTATCATGTATGAAATGGGAATACATGATAGGTTATTTCTTCATCCACTCAGAGAAATAGCAATCAATTTACAATTTCAAATAACGCCTCTCCTGCCTGTATTTCTCCTTCTTTCAACAAGCGGACTTTCCTGTCTTCCGAGAGCCCTGTGCACACAACCGGTGACGCAAGAGAGGGCGCATTTTCACGGAGATAGTCCAAATCAAGTTTCATCATTGGTTCTCCCTTTTTCACTTTTTGACCATTCTCAACATAGACCTCAAACCCTTCTCCATTCAGCTTTACGGTGTCAATTCCGACATGGATCAAAAGCTGGATACCCGAATCTGTCACAAAACCGATTGCATGTTTCGTATCAAACACAAAGCCAATCTCTCCATCCTCCGGTGCCCTCACAATCGGATCAACAGGAGTGACCACAGCGCCGTCTCCCATCATGCCCTCCGCGAATGCTTCATCCGGTGCTGTCGAAAGATTTGCGGCTACTCCACTCATGGGGCTGGAAATCACAATGCGCGTTACCTTTCCCAAGTGCGATGTCTGCTCCAGATAATCCTCCAGATTCGATTTGATTACTGTGACATGGGGACCGTAAATAATTTGCACTCCGTTTCCTTTGTGAACCACTCCCGATGCACCGGTTGATTTCAGTAACGTATCATCCACCAATTTTGCATCAAATACACTGCACCGGAGTCTGGTTGCACAACAGTCCACATCGCTGATATTGTCTTTGCCGCCAAGTCCTCCGACGATTTTCTCACTGACCGAATCAGGATGATATTCCCCTGCATTTCCGGCTTTCTCATTCTCTTTTCGTGCATTTACATCCGCCCTTGTGTACAGCTTTGTCTCTGAATCGTCTTCTTCTCTTCCCGGTGTCTTAAAATCAAATTTTTTAATCATAAAACGGAAAATAAAATAGTACAAAAAGAAGTACAGAATCCCTACAGGAAGGATTCTCAACCAACTTGTTTTCTCATTTCCCTGAAGAATTCCAAACAGAAAAAGGTCAAGCAATCCTCCGGAAAATGTCAGGCCCACTGCAATGTCCAGCATATGGGCAATCATATAGGCAGAGCCTGCCAGAATCACCTGCACCGCAAACAGTGCGGGTGCGACAAACAGGAAGGAAAACTCCAACGGCTCTGTAATACCTGTCATCATACAGGCCAGAGAAGCAGAAAGCAACAAGCCTCCGGCTGCTTTCTTTTTCTCCGGTTTTGCACAGTGATACATCGCCAACGCGGCTCCCGGGAGCCCGAAAATCATAAAAATAAACTCCCCTGAAAAATACCTGGTCGCATCTGCACTGAAATGTACAATATCAGCAGAATTGGCAAGCTGCGCAAAGAAAATATTCTGTCCGCCCTGCACCATCTGTCCGGCTACATCCATTGTCCCACCTACCGCAGTCTGCCAAAATGGCATATAAAATACATGATGCAGGCCAAACGGAATCAGGGCCCTTTTGATCAATCCGAAAATCAGGGTCCCGAGATAACCGCTTCCTGTTACCAGACTACCGAGAGCGTAAATTCCGTTTTGAATGGCAGGCCAGATAAAGTACAACAGTATTCCCACAAACATATACACAATGGTAGAGATAATCGGGACAAATCTCGTCCCGCCGAAAAAGGACAGGGCGTTGGGAAGCACAATCTTGTAAAACCGGTTGTGCAACGCTGCCACACCAAGGCCCACAATGATACCGCCAAACACACCCATTTGTAGCGTTTGTATCCCACAGACGGAAGTAATTGTTCCCTCCAGGACACCGGCCGATATCTCGCCGTTATCCAATATCTCACCACGATTCAAAAGCATTGCCCTGATGGCTGTATTCATGACAAAATACGCAATCACCGCGGATAGAGCAGACACCTCTTTTTCCTTCTTTGCCATCCCGATTGCCACGCCCACGGCAAAAATCAGGGGCAGGTTATCAAAAACCGCGCTTCCCACCTGATTCATGATGACCAAAAGACCGTGGAGCACGGTTTCATCTCCCAGCATCCTTTCCAGGCCATAGGCTGCAATCATTGTCTCATTCGTAAAAGAACTACCGATTCCCAGCAAAAGCCCTGCCACCGGAAGAATTGCGATAGGAAGCATAAAGCTTCGACCGATACGCTGCAATACACCAAAGATTTTATCTTTCATAATTTCTGCTCCTTGCGTTTCGAGATGTACCTTCTTAGTCTTTCCAATAAAACAGCACTAATTCAAAAAATCGGTCGCGAATATATTCCCCAAATTGGGAAAACATTTTACTTTAGTCAGTCTCATCTTAGTCTCACCAGTCTCATAGTAATTTGAGACTAGTGAGACTATACTTAGTTCTATTTGCTTTTACCTTATCAATTCTCTTTTATATTATCCGCAAAAACGGCCACAACATATAAGTTGCAGCCGTTTACATATCAATCAAGACATATCATTATGATTTCCATAATCCATGAAGGTTGCAGTAAGCATATACAGCTTCTGCTTCATCGCCTTCAGAAATGGCAAAGCATACTTCTGGTGCATCACCTGGCTTTAACACCTTTCTTTGATTTCCGGATTTTGTCTGTAAAGATACCCATTCAATATAATGAGCTTCTACCATTGGATGCTCTACTGAACCAACAGAAACCTTTACTGTATTACCTTCCACAGTCCATTCTGGAAGATGCTTTTCTACTGCACCATCAGATGTACCAGGAATAATCTCTGTCATTTTCTGACCACAGCACATTACCGGTACACCAGAGTCCTTTACCATTGCAATAATATTCCCACAATGCTCACATATATAAAATCTTTGTTCCATAAATTATATCTCCGTAAATTCATTTTTTAGTAATTCTCTGCATTTACTTCAAAGTATGACTGTGGGTGTGCACATACAGGGCAAACCTCAGGTGCCTTTGTGCCAACTACGATGTGACCACAATTACGGCACTCCCATACCTTCACTTCACTCTTTTCAAATACCTGTGCAGTCTCAATATTCTTAAGAAGTGCGCGGTATCTTTCCTCATGATGTTTCTCGATAGCACCTACCATACGGAATTTTGCTGCAAGAGCTGTGAATCCTTCCGCTTCAGCAGTTTT
>CAMAGI010000017.1 GCA_945833775.1 uncultured Lachnospiraceae bacterium | reverse complement strand
GGTAGCGCTTGAAATGGAGCCGGAAAGATTAAAAATCGGCGATTTCAAATATAAATGCAACGGAAAACAATCAAAGTGGGGAATCCGCCCGAAGATACAACCGAAAATTGCATATGTAAAAAACGAAAGAATCGTTTTTGATCCGCTAACAAAAGAATTACTGGATTCTTTTTAAGAAAGATCCGGGGGACGACAGACACAAAAAAGAATGGAGGATTTTGGTATGGAAAGCAATATTTCCACGGAGGGGAAGAACTCCGAAGTCATTGTCGTCACTTCAGGAAAAGGCGGTGTGGGTAAGACTACCACATCCGCAAATGTCGGTACAGGTCTTGCAACACTGGGGAAGAAAGTCTGTCTGATTGACACAGATATCGGACTTCGCAATCTCGATGTTGTCATGGGTCTGGAAAACCGGATCGTATACAATCTGGTGGATGTTGTGGAAGGTAACTGCAGGGTCAAACAGGCACTGATCCGGGACAAGCGCCATCCGGGACTGTATCTTATGCCTTCGGCGCAAACGCGGGATAAATCCGCTGTCTCACCGGGACAGATGATCAAAGTGATCGAGCATTTAAAGGAGCAGTTTGATTACATCATTCTGGATTGCCCCGCAGGAATCGAACAGGGATTTCAAAATGCAATTGCGGGGGCAGACCGGGCGCTTGTTGTGACGACACCGGAGGTTTCTGCAATCCGGGATGCGGACAGGATTATAGGGCTGCTGGAGGCGAACGGATTCTCCAAAATGGACCTCATCATCAACCGGCTCCGCTCGGACATGGTAAAAAGGGGCGATATGATGTCTGCCGGGGATGTGGTGGACATCCTGGGAATTCCCTTAATCGGAATCGTGCCGGATGATGAGCACGTCGTGATTGCAACCAATCAGGGAGAACCGCTTGTGGGAAGCGATACACCTGCGGGAAGTGCATATGCCAGAATTGTTTCCCGGGTGGAGGGCAAGGATATACCATTTGATCATATCGAAGCGAGGCTTTCCTTTTGGACCAGGGTTTCCGGTATTTTTCATAAATCTTAGGGAGGTGGAACAGAATGCGATTTTTCCGCAAAAAAACCTCCTGCCAGGTGGCCAGGGACAGACTGAAAATTTTACTGATCTCGGATCGGGTCAACTGTTCGCCGGAGATGATGGAACTAATTAAGATGGATATTGCAAAGGTGATATCCAAGTACATGAAAATTGACGCAGACAATATGGATATACAGATCAGTGCAAAGTCCGGAATGAGCGGCAAGGGAGGGAAAACGCCTATGCTGTATGCCAACATTCCCATTTTGGACATTCATAAACAGGCACTGTAAGACGAGAAGGGTTGTTATGTTTAGAAACCGTTATAGGATTCGGGATTATGATTTTAAATTGATTTTAATGATTCTGGCGCTTTCGGGAATCGGCGTATTGGCCATCGGAAGCGCTGAGGAGTCACTTCAGACCAAACAGCTGGCAGGCGTTGCGGCGGGCTTTGTTCTGATGATTCTGCTGTCCTTATTTAATTATTCTCTCCTTCTGAAACTGTATTGGCTGATGTATATCGGCAATCTTGGACTTCTTGTTCTGGTACAGTTTGCGGGGGATTCCAGCAATAATTCACAGCGTTGGCTGGAAATCGGCGGTCTGCGTTTTCAACCTTCGGAAACTGCGAAAATTTTATTGATTTTATTCTTCGCACAGTTTATTATGAAACATAGGGAGAAATTAAATTCCTTTCGGACGATTCTTTTGTGCATTGTGCTGATAGGAATACCGTGGGCTCTTATTTTTAACCAGCCGGATCTGTCCACCAGCGTGGTTTTACTGGTTGTATTTTGTATTATTATGTACGCCGGAGGAATCAGCTGGAAGATCATCGGAGGAGCCCTGGCGGTGGTGGTACCGGCAGTGATTATTGTGATTGCTCTGGCTCTTCAGCCGTCCACGGGAGAGGATGGAAGCGGTTTCCTCAAAGAGTATCATAAGACCAGAATTCGCGCATTTATCAACCCGCAGGAATATGCGATGGAGGAAGCTTATCAGCAGTTGAATTCCATCATGGCCATCGGTTCCGGTCAGTTGGACGGGAAGGGGTATAAAAACAACGAAATTACCTCCGTTAAAAACGGGAATTTCATTTCCGAGGCTCAGACGGATTTCATATTTGCCGTCATCGGAGAAGAGTTTGGTTTTAAGGGCAGTATTTCGGTTATCATTCTGATTATTGCGATCGCCATAGAGTGTATTGCCATATCGCTGCGGGCAAAGGATGTCGCTGGGCAGATCATAGCCGCGGGAATGGGCGGTCTGATTGCCTTCCAGGGCTTTTTTAACATCGGTGTTGCGACTTTTATTTTGCCCAATACCGGACTGCCGTTACCTTTTGTAAGTTACGGACTGACTTCCCTGATGAGCCTGTATATAGGGATGGGTTTTGTGTTGAATGTAAGACTACAAGCCAAAAGAGCAATGAATTAATGAACAACAGAGAGGGTTACAGCTATGAACATTGCGTTGATTGCACATGATGCAAAGAAAAAGCTTATGCAGAATTTCTGTATAGCGTATCGGGGGATTTTGAGCAAGAATGAACTTTACGCCACGGGTACCACAGGGCGGTTGATTGAAGAAGTGACGAATTTGAATGTTCACAAGTATCTTGCGGGGCACTTGGGAGGAGAACAGCAGATTGGCGCACAGATCGAGCACAATCAGATTGATCTGGTGATTTTTTTGCGCGATCCGCTTACACCAAAGTCCCATGAACCGGATGTGAACAATGTCGTAAAGCTCTGTGACGTTCACAATATTCCGTTGGCAACCAATCTTGCCAGCGCTGAACTGTTGATCAAGTCTTTGGACAGAGGAGACCTGGAGTGGCGTGAGATGTACAAGTAGAAAAATTGCCGTGTTTCTTGCGGCATTAATGTTTGTTTTACAGCTGACCGGCTGTGCCGGTCTCAACTACAGTATGGAGTACTGTGTGGATTCCGATGTGTCCAGCTTTAACGTATTGGCGGGCAATGATAAGAATGCTGCGACACCCTTTGCGGCACAGTTGTGTGTCGTTTCCGGCAATATTCTGGATGAAGAGAACGTGGATATGTCTACCGCCGGTGCGGCGATTCTATGTGATCTCAACAATGTGAATGTGATCTGTGCCAAGAATGTACACGAACAGATGTACCCCGCCAGCCTTACCAAGGTGATGACGGCTCTGGTTGCACTCAAATACGGATCTTTGGATCAGAAACTGACAGCTACCAGTGCGGTGACGATTACGGAGTCGGGGGCTCAGCTGTGCGGGCTTAAGAGCGGGGACTCCATGACCCTGGATCAGGCACTTCGGATTCTGCTTGTGTATTCTGCCAATGATGTAGCGATGCTGATTGCGGAGAACATTGCCGGTTCACCGGAGGCATTTGTGGATCTGATGAATGAGGAGGCACATAGAATTGGAGCCACGAACACCCATTTTGCCAATCCCCACGGACTGAGTCAGGACGAGCATTATACGACGGCATATGATTTGTACCTGATTATGAATGAAGCCATCCGCTACGACACATTCAATGAAATCATTCAAATGACAAGCTATGAGACCACTTATTATGATAAGAATGGCCGTGAAAAGAGTTTCAGTAAGAATACGACCAACCGGTTTTTAAGAGGTGACTTTAAGTCTCCCGCAAATGTGACGGTGGTGGGGGGAAAGACAGGCACCACCAATGCTGCCGGACACTGCCTGATGCTGTATTCCAGAAACGTGAACGGAGCCCCTTATATTTCAATAATTCTGGGGGCGGATTCCAGCGATAATTGTTACCTTGATACGATAGATTTGTTGGATGAAATCAATAAATAGAGGTTGTTTTTTACGGTAAGATACACTATAATGAAGTTAAAACAAACACAGGAGGGTTTACCAATGGTTCAATTAATTGTAGGGAATAAAGGCAAGGGCAAAACAAAACAGTTATTGGATAAAGTAAACACGGAAATTAAAGATATTTCTGGCAATATCGTATATCTTGACAAGAGCACAAAGCATATGTATGAGTTGAACAATAAGGTTCGTCTCATTGATGTTTCACAATATGACATTACCGACAGCAGCGCGTTTGTCGGATTTGTTTGCGGTATCATCTCTCAGGATCATGACCTTCAGCAGATGTATTTTGACAGCTTTTTGAAAATTGCTGCTCTGGAGGATCAGGACATTACCGCAACCATACAGAAACTTGAGGAAGTCAGCAAAAAATTCAATGTGGATTTTGTTCTGAGTGTGTCGATGGATGAAAGTGATTTGCCGGCGGCAGTGAAGGATAAGATTCTCGTAGCATTATAATTGTTTCATTCGGTTCATGACCGGTTGGATTCAGATATTATATCAATAGGAAAAAGCCTCGGAAGCAATTGCCGAGGCTTTTCATAAGTGACGGAAAGTAGGAGACGAGTTGGCAAAAAACAAGAAAATCAGGAAGTATCGCAAACCCATCAATCTGAATATCGGAATGCTGATTTTCGGAGCTATATTTGTCTATGTCATCATCTGCGTGTTCATGTATTTTCAGACATCTCATGTGGCTCGTTATGAAGTAAAAGAAGGCTCTCTGGCTACCAACAATGTGTATCGGGGAATCGCTCTGCGCAGTGAAACCGTTGTGGAAGCACAGTCGTCGGGCTATATCAATTTCTTTGCCCGGGAGGGAGAGAAGGTCTCCAACAAGGATCTTGTCTATACCGTTGACGAGACAGGTCGTCTTAAGGAGCAGCTTTCCAATTCGATATCCGATGAGAATTCCCTGAGTGAGAGGGAACTGGCGACTTTTCGAAGTGAAATCGTAAGCTTCTTACATAGCTATGAGGAAACGGATTTCAACAGTGTCTATAAGTTTAAGAATTCTCTTTATAACACGGTATTGAAGCTTGCCAATTCCAACATGCTTCAGAATATCAGTGACATTTCCGGGACAGGCATCTCAGTCAATTTCTATAATGCTCCGCGCTCGGGTATTGTCGAGTACTGGACGGACGGATACGAGGAATTGACCGGCGAACAGGTGAATGAATCGGTATTTGACGAGAAGAATTATGAAAAGCATCAACTGATGAGTAATGATTTGATTGCTGCGGGGGATGCTGCCTATAAGCTGGCTGTCAGTGAGCACTGGTCTGTTGTCATCCCGGTCGAGAAGTCTTTCGGACAGGAACTTTTAGAGGAACAGTATGTCAAGGTTCTTTTTTTGAAGAATCAATACGAATCCTGGGGACAGGTATCTCTGCATGAGGGAAGCGATGGAAAGACATATGCAGAGCTAAAGTTTACCAATTCCATGATCACCTTTGCGGACGAGAGATTTTTGGATGTGGAGCTGATCATACACGATGAAAAAGGTCTTAAGATTCCCAATTCCTCGATCGTTCAGAAGGAGTTCTTCCTGATTCCGGAAGAATTCGTGGGAAATACGGAGGAAGAGGGGCACGAAACCGTTATCCGGCAGTGTTATCTGGAGGATGGAACCATCTCAAGTGAGGTGCTTGAAACCGGTGTGTACAGTTACGATGAAGAGGCAAAACAGTACTATGTGGCTGCCGGAACCCTGGGGGCAGGAGACATACTGCATAAAAAGGATGGCCAGGACACGTACATTGTCAGTACCAGGGCAACACTAACCGGTGTATACAACATGAATAAAGGATATGCGGATTTCAAGGAGATTGAAATCCTGTATCAGAACGATGAATATGCCATCGTGCGCGCCAATACCCGATATGGTTTAAACGTATATGATTATATCGTTCTGAACGCAGAGGAAGTCAGTGATGACCAGTTTATCAATGAGTAGAGGAAGATGAGGAAACCGGTATGATGAGAGAGAATCTGGACAATGTTCGAAAGAATATTCGAAAGGCATGTGAAGCTTCGAACAGATCGACAATGGATGTCAATCTGATTGCTGTCAGTAAAACGAAACCGGTGGAAGCAATTCGGGAAATTTATGACGGAGGTGTGCGGGATTTCGGGGAAAACAAGGTTCAGGAGATTCTGAAAAAGATTGACCGACTTCCGAAAGACATACGCTGGCATATGATCGGGCATCTGCAGCGCAACAAGGTAAAAGATATCATCAACAGGGTGTGTATGATTCACAGTGTGGATTCGGTTGCACTTGCGCAGGAGATCAGCAAGGAGGGAATCCGCGCCGGTGCCTGCATGGACATTTTGTTGGAGGTGAACATATCCGGGGAAGAGAGCAAATACGGTTTTACACCGCAGGAGATTGCAGCGGTGACGGAACAAATCGCCTCCTTACCGGGTGTTTCCGTAAAAGGGCTTATGACGGTGGCTCCTTACACGGAGAATCCCGAGGAAAATCGCGTATTTTTTCGGAAATTGAAACAATTGTCTGTTGACATTAATGAGAAAAACATTGATAATGTTTCTATGGAAGTTCTGTCAATGGGCATGACGGGTGATTATGAGGTTGCGATTTCCGAGGGCGCGACGCATGTGCGTGTGGGTACCGGAATATTCGGAGAGCGCGATTACAGCAAGTAATAAAGGAGAATGACCATGGGTGTAATGGATAAGTTCTTAAATTACATGAGACTGAATGATGAAGATGAAGATTATTATGAGGATGACGAGTATCTGGATGAGGATGATGAGCCGGAAGTTCCTGCCCGTAAGAGCAGTCCCGCAAAATCTTCCGTCAAGGAAGATGACTCGGCATCGGAGGACAAAGGTGTAAAGAAGCCTCCCATTCAGAAAGTAACCCCGATTCGTCAATCCTCCGCAAAACGTGTACCGGTTGGTGGAATGGAGGTTTGCGTCATCAAACCCGGTTCCTTTGAAGAGGCTCGGGAGATCACGGAGACATTGCTGGCAAGCAGGACGGTTGTTTTGAACCTTGAGGGACTTGATCTGGATCTTGCGCAGAGAATCATAGACTTTACTTCGGGCTCCTGTTTTGCCATCAATGGTAATTTTCAGAAGATTTCCAACTATATCTTCATTATCACCCCCGCAAGTGTTGATATCTCGGGAGATTTTCAGGATATCCTGGGAGGGGCTTTTGATTCACCTTTAAGCACAGGCTATTGATCGGAGAATGAATGTGAGCTTCCCACTTGAAAGGTGGGGAGCTTCTTTTTACAAAGAGAGGAGACAAAATGGCGCAGAGATTACCGGTAATGTATCAAAAAAAGCCATGCTATGATATTGTAATTGAGGATTCCTTTGAAAAGATTGCAGGAGAACTGGAAGCACTTTCCCTGCAAGGAAGAAAATTCTGTGTAATCACGGATTCCAATGTGGAACCGCTCTATGCAGAGGAGCTGATCAAGCAGCTGGATACGATTGCCTCAAAAACCTGTAAATATGTGTTTTTGGCTGGGGAAGAGAGCAAAAACCTCGATACGGTGAGAGATATGTATCGTTTCCTGATCGAGGAAAAGTTTGATCGTAAGGATGTACTGGTAGCACTTGGGGGAGGCGTGGTCGGAGATATGACCGGTTATTGTGCCGCAACTTATCTGCGCGGAATTGATTTTATCCAGGTACCTACAACTTTACTCTCCCAGGCGGACAGTTCCATCGGTGGAAAGACAGGGGTTGATTTTGACGGTTATAAGAACATGGTCGGTGCTTTTAAAATGCCCCGGCTGGTCTATATGAATCTGAATACTCTCAAAACTCTGGACGACAGGCAGTTTTTCTCCGGATTTGCAGAGGTGATGAAGTCCGGATTGATCCGCGATGCAGTGTTCTATTCCTGGCTCATTGAGAATATGTATGAGATTTGCGAGCGGGATCTGGCTGCGTTGGAGCAGATGGTCCTGGGAAGCTTAAACGTTAAGAAAATGATCGTCGAGAAGGATCCCACCGAGCAGGGAGACCGGGCACTTCTTAATCTCGGACATACCATCGGGCATGCGATCGAGAAGGCCAAGAATTTTGAACTTCTTCACGGAGAGTGTGTTGCACTTGGAACGGTTGCGGCAGCGTATATCTCCTGGAAGAAGGAAATGCTGACCATGGACGAGTTCTATGAGATCAGGGATATGTTTGTTCCATTTTATCTGCCGATTTCGGTGGACGGGGTGGATCCGGAGGAAATCTTAAGTCTCACCAAATCCGATAAAAAAGCAGAAAACGGAACCGTTAGATTCATTCTGCTTAAGAAAATCGGAAAGGCAGTTATTGATCGTACCGTCACCGATGAGGAGATTGTCGCAGCGGTAAAAGAAATCAATTTCAGTGAAGAGGATGCATATGAATAATAATGAAATCAATCGTAACAAATGGCTGATCATCGACGGCCTGTTAGCTTTTATGCTGCTTGCCTTTGATCAGTTCACCAAATATCTTGCCATCACGCATCTGAAGGATGCGCCGGCCTATGTTTTGTTTGACGGCATACTGGAGCTGCAGTATCTGGAAAACCGTGGATCCGCTTTCGGCATGCTTCAAAATCAGAAGATTTTTCTCCTTTTTGTGGGTGTTGTATTCATGGCGGTACTCCTCTTTTTCCTCTTCAAACTTCCACAGAAAAAGAAATTTCGAATTGTCCATATTCTTCTGGCAATGATTATTGCCGGGGGTATCGGCAATATGGTGGATCGGCTGCGTTTTGACTGCGTGGTTGACTTTATTTCCTTTGTATTAATTAATTTTCCGATCTTTAATGTTGCGGACATCTGTATTGTTGTCGGCACAATTGCTTTATTCCTGCTGTTTCTGTTTGTATTTAAGGAAAAGGACCTGGAATTTATGAGCTTTAAGCAGAACAAATACCGTGAAGTGAAGTGACAGGGTACAGAATGGCAACTTATAAGTTTTTCATAACCGAAGAAATGGAGAATGAGAGAATCGACAAGTGTGTGAGCATGCTTGTCGATTCTCTGTCACGCTCTTTTTTGCAGAAAATGATCCGGGAAGAACGGGTTATGGTCAATGGCAAGCCGGTGAAGAGCAGCTACCGGGTACAGCCTGAGGATGAGGTTGGCTTTGATTTACCACCGTCTGCGGAACCGAATATCCCGGCGGAAAATATTCCGCTTTCCATTCTCTATGAGGATGATGATGTAATCGTGGTGAACAAGCCCAAAAACATGGTGGTTCATCCTGCAGCGGGACACTACACCGGGACGCTGGTGAATGCTCTTTTGTATCATTGTAAGGACAGCCTGTCGGGGATCAACGGAGTGATGCGACCCGGTATCGTTCATCGGATTGATAAGGACACTACGGGTTCCGTGATTGTTTGCAAAAACGATGCCGCACACCAATGCATTGCAGAGCAGTTGAAGGAGCACAGTATAAACCGTGTATATCATGCAATCTGCTATGGTGTGATCGATGAGGAGGAAGGAACGATCGATGCGCCCATAGGAAGGCATCCCACCGATCGAAAGAAGATGGCGATCAATGAGAAAAACGGGAAGCGCGCTGTGACACATTATAAAGTGATAAAACGTTTTGCCGGATATACCTATGTGGAGTGCAGGCTGGAGACGGGGCGAACCCATCAGATTCGTGTTCATATGGCCGGTATCGGGCATCCCCTGCTTGGAGATACGGTGTATGCGACAGGGCGAAAATGTCCGTGGAAACTGGAGGGGCAGGTATTGCATGCCAAAACCCTTGGCTTTGTGCATCCGACAACCAAAGAGCGGATTGAGACGGAGGCTCCGCTGCCGGATTACTTCAAACACCTGCTGGAAATCATGCCGAAGTGAAAGAATTTTTTATTGTTGTCGAAAACGTGAAAATGTCGTATAATAGGGTTAGATAGATACACAATTTTTACGTACTTATACAAAAAATCAGAAAGCGAGGTTGGTCTATGAATACAGTCATTACAATTGGACGTCAGTTTGGGTCTGCAGGTCGTGAAATCGGTGAGAAGATTGCGGAGCATTTCGGTATTAAGTGTTATGATAAAGAACTCCTCTCAAGAGCTGCCAAGGAGAGTGGATTTTGTGAGGAGATGATTCAGAACCATGACGAGAGACCTACCAATTCCTTCCTTTACAACCTCGTTATGGACACCTATTCATTCGGCTATAATTCCTCCTCCTTTGTGGATATGCCGATCAGTCATAAGGTGTTTCTGGCACAGTTTGATACCATCAAAAAGATTGCGGACGAGGGTCCCTGTGTAATTGTGGGACGCTGTGCAGATTATGCTCTTGCGGATTACAAGAATTGCATTCATTTGTTCATTTACGGCAATGAGGAGACGAAGGTAAAACGCATCATGGAAAAGTATGACCTTCCCGAGAGCAAAGCCCGTGATATGATCATTAAGAAGGATAAGCAGCGCCAGAGTTATTACAATTACTACTCCTCCAAAAAGTGGGGACGCGCAGACAGCTACGACCTCTGTGTAAACAGCAGTGTTCTGGGCATTGAGGGAACCGTGAAATTAATCACTCAATATATTGAAGATTTTGAGGCATTAAAGAAATGAATTCCGGATCGGTCATAGTTGACGAAACACTTCGTATCTATTACGGAGATGAGGTGTTTTACAAGTTCATAGATCCTGAGAACTTTCTCACGCTTGCCAAGAGTATCCATCCGGATGAACTGGAGCGGGTGAACGCGGCTGTTGACCGGCTAAGTCAGCGAAATGAAGATCGTGTCACTTTCCGCATGCTGAATCGGGACGGTGAATACCGTTGGGTTGTGGCGAAATTAACTTTTGAGACATCGGAGACGGCATCCAGAAAATATATTCGGATGGAGTTTGAGGACACATCTGTTTACGCCGAGGAAGTCTCCGTATTGCAGGATGAGAATCTTAAGTATCTCACTTATCTGGGATTATGGAAGAAAGTGTTGCATTTCCAATATCTGGTGGATACGGATGAGATGATTGTCTTCAAGAAGGATGTCAGGCAGGGATGTGTTTTTAAAGGGACGATTTCCGAGTGGATTGCCGGGCAGGCGCCACTACAGACAAGGGAAGGCCTTCTGGAAGACTTTATCGGGCAACTGCTTCAGAGCCCGTCTCAGGTCCTGGAGCAGGAGATTCTGTTAGCGGGTGGAGGAAAACCGGAGAATAAGGCTCATTATCTTATGCGCGCGAAAACCGTGGACACCGCTAATTTCGGGCGTATGATTCTGGGAAATATTGTTCCTGAGGCGAGAGGTGAGGAGGAAGACAAGGAAATTCCGGATGCCAGTATAGATGTGACTACCGATGTGTTGGACAAGAAAGCAATCATTGATTACTGTCGTATGTTGATTTCCCATGCATCCAGCCGCAACGTATATCTGTGCATTCTGGATGTCGACAATTTTAAATCCATCAATGACACCTTTGGTCATCTCTTTGGGGATGAGGTTCTCTATAAAGTTGCGGAAGTCGTCCGGGATGCCGTCAAAAATTACGGTGTTGTGGGAAGAATCGGCGGCGATGAGATGATGATTGTTCTTGACAATATCGATGAGAATGACAAGACAACCCATCTTCGCGGAATCCTCCGGGCAATCCGTTCGGGTGTGGAATGGCTTTACAAAGGGCAGCGCGATGATGTGACGGTGACCTGTTCCATCGGTGCGGCGAGATTCCCTGCAAATGCCGATAACTATGATGATCTTTTCAAGATTGCGGATAAGATGCTGTACCGTGCAAAGGAGAAAGGCAGAAACCGCTATATCATTTACACACCGGAGTTGCACGGAGACATGATTTCCGGGGAAAATGAGTTGAAGGAGCGGTATGTCGGTGCGCTTCGTCAGGACAGGGAGAGCCTTGTACTGGGACTGATGGAGCTTATGCTGGTAAAGCAGAGTATGTCCTTTCAGATTGCCTTTGAACAGATCAGCGCAGCCTTTGATCTGGATGCAATATCGGTCTACTATGGCAATCCGGGCGAATTGAAGCAGGAGTGGTATTGGAGCCGTAAGAATATTGAACGTTCCGAGCGCTTTGTCGAATGTATCCGTGAAGACTTTCAACAATTTTTTAACGGAAACGGAATGGCGGAATTCAGCAATGTGGAGCTGCTGGAGATGGTATGTCCCGAAATGTTTCATTATTTTAAGGACGAAGGGATTACCGCCGTGTTGGTATACAAATTGCAGACCGTGAAGCACGAAGGTTACATTACCTACTGTAAGACCAATCCGATGGCAAGAAAGTGGGCGAAGGCGGATGAGGCTTATTTGAACTTCATCAGCAAAATTATTGAAATCTATATCGGAGATAATTAATTCGTAATTTTGGCGAAAGGTATTGACATAAGGAAGAATTGTATGTTATTATCTTCGAGTATGCCGCATAACGAGGTAGAAGTGTGCCGTTTTACGGTGCCACCACAGTTAGCGAGAAAATGGATTCGCTTTTTAAGGGGCGTGTTCATGTGAGTAAGGAGGTGCCTTATATGTACGCAATTATTGCAACAGGCGGAAAGCAGTACAAAGTTTCCGAGGGTGATATCATCAAAGTTGAGAAGCTCGATGCGGAGGCCGGTGCTACTGTTACTTTCGATCAGGTTATCGCAGTAAGTGACGCTACTCTCAAGGTTGGCGAGGAAGTTGCGAAAGCAAATGTTACCGCAACCGTTATGGAGCAGGGTAGAGGTAAGAAGGTTATTGTATACAAGTACAAGAGAAAAACCGGATACCACAAGAAGAATGGTCACAGACAAGCATACACTCAGGTTAAGATCGATAAGATCAATGCGTAAGTGTTATGACAACGATTGTCATTCGTAAAGATCAAAATGGTTCCTACAGGGGTATACTTTGTATGGGACATGCAGACTACGCGAAAAAGCATTTCCTTTTCAGAGAACCGGATATACTGTGCGCGGCCATATCAGTGACTGTAATCGGTACTTTGAATTCTTTGAAAGAGCTCGCTGATGAAAAATTTGAAGTGAGCCAAAATGAGAACACCGGTTTTATCAAATGTGATTTCGAAGAGCCACTGCAGGAAAAGTCGCAGTTTTTGCTGGACTCCATGGTATTTACCCTGAACGAACTCAGCAGAAAGTACGGCGAACGTTATTTACAGGTTAGAATCGAGGAGGTGTAAATCATGTTAAAGCTGAACCTTCAATTTTTTGCTCATAAAAAGGGAGTTGGTTCCACAAAGAACGGCCGTGATTCCGAGTCTAAGAGACTTGGTGCTAAGAGAGCTGACGGTCAGTTCGTAAAAGCCGGAAACATCCTCTACAGACAGCGCGGTACGAAGATCCATCCCGGTGTCAATGTAGGAATCGGCGGAGATGACACTCTGTATGCACTTGTTGATGGTGTCCTTCGTTTCGAGAGAAAGGGAAGAGATAAGAAACAGGCTTCCGTTTATCCCGTAGAGGAGTAAGTTTTTACAGAGCAGGAAGGGCTTCAAACAAAATCTTGTTTGAAGCCTTTTTTATCTTTTGATTTGAAGTTTGAGAGGAGTGCCCCATGTTTGCAGACAGAGCCAAAATCTATGTGAGAAGCGGTAAGGGTGGCGACGGACACGTTTCGTTTCGAAGGGAGAAATATGTACCCAACGGAGGTCCTGACGGCGGTGACGGCGGACGCGGCGGAGATGTTGTCTTCGTGGTGGATGAAGGGTTAAACACCCTGATTGATTTTCGACATGTACGAAAGTATAAGGCACAGGATGGTGAGCCCGGTGGAAAGAAAAACTGCCGTGGTAAGGATGGTGAAGACATTCTGATAAAAGTTCCTGCAGGTACGGTCATCAAAGAGGCGGAGAGCGGAAAGGTTATCACCGATATGTCCGGCGATAACAAGCGTGTGGTTCTTTTGCGGGGCGGTAAAGGCGGAAACGGCAATCAACATTATGCAACCTCCACCATGCAGGCTCCCAAGTACGCACAGCCCGGACAGCCCGCACAGGAGCTGGAGCTTTTGCTGGAGCTTAAGGTGATCGCAGATGTGGGGCTTGTTGGATTCCCGAATGTGGGCAAATCTACCTTTCTTTCCCGGGTGACGAATGCCAGACCAAAAATCGCAAATTATCATTTCACAACCTTAAATCCCAATCTGGGAGTCGTGGATCTTGAGGGAACCGGCGGATTTGTGATTGCAGATATTCCGGGCCTGATTGAGGGTGCCTCCGAGGGTGTCGGTCTCGGCCATGAATTCCTGCGTCATATTGAACGCACAAAGGTTATGATTCATATCGTGGATGCTGCGGGAACGGAAGGGCGAGATCCGATCGCCGACATCTATGCAATCAACAGAGAGCTTGAGGCCTACAATCCCGAAATAGCCGCAAGGCCACAGGTGATTGCTGCCAATAAAATTGACGCTATTTGTGACGACAGTGATCCCGTAGCGGCAATTCGCGCGGAGTTTGAACCTCAGGGGGTGTCGGTGTTTGCGATCTCGGCAGTCAGCGGTGAAGGGGTAAAGGAATTGCTCTATCATGTATATGGGATGCTTCAGGAGGTCGGTGAAGAGACCACTGTTTTTGCGCAGGAGTATTTCCCGGAATATCAAACGGCAAGCTTTAAAAATGAACCGTATACCGTCCTTTACGATGAAGAAAATGAGGAGTATGTGGTGGAGGGCCCCCGTATTGAAAAGATGCTGGGCTATACGAATCTTGAGAGTGAGAAGGGCTTCACGTTCTTTCAAGGCTTCCTAAAGGATTCCGGTATTCTGGATGAATTGGAGGCCTTGGGTATTCAAGAGGGGGACACCGTCCGGATGTACGGACTGGTTTTTGACTACTATAAATAGAACAGGCAGATAGAGGAGAATGGGATGACCAGTAAACAGAGAGCTTATTTAAAAAGTCTTGCAAGTAATCTAAATCCGGTTTTTCAAATAGGAAAAGCAAGTCTTACCCCGGAGATTACGGCTGCGATTGAGGAGTGTTTTAACAGGAATGAACTGATAAAGATTGCCGTTCTTAAGAACTGTATCGATGATCCGCGTATGATTGCGGAGGCGATCGGCGAGAGAACCCACTCCCAGGTAGTGCAGGTAATCGGGAAAAAGATTGTACTTTATAAACCGGACAGAGACCATCCGAAGATCATACTTCCCGGGGAATAAATCACCGTTGGACGAGGCAGTGCAGATGAAGAGCAGAAAAATCGGTATTATGGGAGGAACCTTTAATCCCATCCATTGCGGTCATTTGATGCTGGCGGAATGGGCGATGGATTTTGCAACGTTGGACGAGGTCTGGGTCATTCCAACGGGGTATTCCTATAAAAAGCAAGCCACGGAAGTGGTGTCCGCAGTTCATCGGTATGAAATGTGCTTGCTGGCGACTGCGGGCAATCCCCGGATGAAAGTCCTGGATCTGGAAATGCGCCGGGAGGGTTACACCTACAGCTATGAGACCTTTGAACAATTGAGCGTGCAGTTTCCGGAGGATCATTTTTATTTTATCTTCGGAGCGGATTGTCTGTTTTCGCTTGAGACCTGGAAATATCCGGAACGTATTTTTGCAAAATGCGATGGGATTGCTGCCATCCGAAATGATTCTATGTGGGAGGAAATGGAACAAAAAGCAAAGGAGCTGGAGGAACGGTTTCACGCCGGAATTCTCCTGATGCCGTTTGTGCGAATGGAACTTTCCTCCACACAGATACGTAACCGGGTTGCAGAGGGAAGATC
Organism: uncultured Lachnospiraceae bacterium; assembly: GCA_945833775.1. Classification (GTDB taxonomy): domain Bacteria; phylum Bacillota; class Clostridia; order Lachnospirales; family Lachnospiraceae; genus Acetatifactor. The sequence continues at coordinate 12,680 of CAMAGI010000017.1, read as the reverse complement.
GATTCGCTACCTTGTACCGGATGCCGTCAATTCCTATATCCTAGAAAAGAGATTGTATCGCGATGAAAACAACCGAGATGAAAAAGATACGTAAGGCAATGGAAAAATGCCAGGATGCGAAACGCTTCGAACATACATTGGGCGTTGCCTATACAGCTGCCGCACTGGCAATGCGTTACGGGGAATCTGTAAAGAAGGCTCAGCTTGCGGGTCTTTTGCACGACTGTGCAAAGTGTATGTCCGATGAGAAGAAGCTGGATCTGTGTGAGAAGTATAATATCAGTATCACCGAATATGAAAAGGAGCATCCTTATCTGCTTCATGCAAAGGTTGGGAGTTTTCTTGCCATATACGAATACCATGTGGATGACGATGATATTATTAATGCGATCCTAAATCACACAACGGGGAGACCCGGAATGAGCCTTTTGGAAAAAATTATATATGTGGCGGACTATATTGAGCCGGGAAGGGGAAATAACGGAAAGGAGCCGCCCGGGCTGGACGAGATCCGTAAAATGTCTTTTATGGATTTGGATGAGGCTCTGCTTCGGATCTTATACAATACGATTACCTATCTGAAAGATACCAAGGGCGATCTGGATGAGATAACGCAGAAAACCTATAACTATTATTTGGAACGGCGAAAAGAAACACCGTCGGAAAGGAGTAAGATATGGAAGCAAGGATAAAAGAAACAGTCCGCTTGGCAATCGAAGCTTTGGAGGAAAAAAAGGCAGAAGATCTTAAAATAATTGACATCAGTGAAGTTTCTGTCGTGGCAGATGTATTTCTGATTGCGGGAGGAAGCAACCGAAATCAGATTCAGGCGCTTTGCGATAATGTAGAGGAAAAACTCGGACGTGCGGGATTTCCAGTCAGGCAGGTTGAGGGATATGAAACTGCAAATTGGGTGCTTATGGATTTTGGCGATATTATTGTCCATATCTTTGATAAGGAAAATCGTCTTCTGTATGATCTGGAACGTCTGTGGAGGGACGGAAAACAGATTGATCGTGAGAGTCTGTAGAAAAAAAGAGCTTCTGTCTGTAAAAGGCAGAAGCTCTTCTCGGTACAGAACGTTTAAACATCACCGTTTCCGCGATCAAGGTGCATGTAAAAGGTGATGAGATAGAGCCCGCAGATTCCCACAAGAACATATACGATGCGGGAGAGCCAGGACATATCACCGAACAGGAATGCTACCAGATCAAAGCGAAAGAGTCCGATCAATCCCCAGTTCAGGGCGCCGATGATCGCAATTGTCAGAGCTGTACCATCCAAATACTTATTGCCCATATTCTTTCTCCATTTCTGTTTTTTGTCTTGCTGCATTACTAAGTGTACCCATTCAAAATACGTTTATTCACAAAATTGCATATTGACAAATAATTAAGATAAGGGTATCATTCATTTAAATATACTTGTATACAAGTATAAAGCATCTGATGTCACATCAGGCAATGCAACGAAGGAGGATTTTGTTATGAAGAAATTTAGCAAACTTGTAAGTCTTGCTGCAGCTTCGGCAATGGTGCTTTCCATGGCAGGATGCGGAAGCAATGCAGGCAGTTCCGACACCTTTAAAATTGGTGGAATCGGACCGATTACCGGTGGTGCAGCCATTTATGGTGAGAGTGTTATGAACGGATGCCAGCTGGCTGTTGACGAGATCAATGAGGCGGGCGGTATCAACGGCGTAAAGATTGAGTTTAATTTCCAGGATGATGAGCATGATGCCGAGAAGGCTGTAAATGCTTACAATACCTTGAAGGACTGGAACGTACAGATGCTGATCGGTTGTGTGACCTCCACACCTTGTATCGCTGTAACCGAAAAGAGCAACGCTGACAATGTATTTCAGATTACCCCTTCCGGATCTGCTGTAAAATGTACGCAGTATGACAATGGATTTCAGGTATGCTTCTCCGACCCTAACCAGGGAGCTGCTTCCGCTCAGTACATCGGTGAGAATAATCTGGCAAGCAAGGTTGCTGTGATCTATGACAGTTCCGACGTATATTCTACCGGTATTTATCAGAGCTTCGTAAGCGGTGCAGAGAGCCAGCCTTTCGAGATCGTTTCTGCAGAAGCTTTTACCGCTGACAGCAAGACCGATTTCTCAGTACAGCTTCAGAAGGCTCAGGATGCGGGCGCTGATCTGGTGTTCCTTCCGATCTATTATCAGGAGTCTGCTCTGATTCTTACACAGGCAAATGCAATGGGATATGCACCCAACTGGTTCTCCTGTGACGGTATGGATGGTATTCTCGGCGTTGATAACTTTGATACTACTCTGGCAGAGGGTGTTATGCTTCTTACTCCCTATGCAGCAGACTCAACCGATGAGCTCAGCAGCAAGTTCACTCAGGCATATATTGCCAAGTACGGTGAGACCCCCATTCAGTTTGCTGCAGACGGCTATGATGCGGTTTACATTTTGAAAGCAGCACTTGAGAAGAGCGGTGCAAAGCCCTCCGACAGTGCTTCTGCAATCTGTGATGGATTGAAGAGTGCAATGACTCAGATTACGGTGGATGGTGTTACCGGCGCCGGTATGACCTGGGCTGCAACCGGAGAGGTTAACAAGGCACCTATGGCTGTTGTCATCAAGGATGGTGCTTACGCGGCAATGCAGTAAAGCAAGTTAACGGAATAAGAGACCGAGGAGGGTCATCAGGGGATTTCGTACCCATGGTGACCCTTATCCGTTTCTATGCAAATGTTTTTAGGAAGCGGCAGTTAAGGAAATACCGTTTCTTAAGGGCATTTAAGCTTGTATGTAAGGTTGAATTTTGGTATACTTACCATATTGATTTTGACTGGACGGAGGGAGAAAATGAGTTTCATCAGTTATTTGATCAACGGAATATCACTCGGAAGCGTGTATGCATTGATCGCACTTGGCTATACCATGGTATACGGTATTGCTAAAATGTTGAATTTTGCACATGGCGACGTCATCATGATCGGTGCTTTTACAACCTACACCGTTTGCAGTATAGCGGGACTTCCCCCTGTGTTGGGTGTGCTTGTTGCAGTGGTATTCTGTACGTTACTGGGAATGTTGATTGAGAGGGTGGCATACAAACCGTTGCGCAAGGCAGCCTCTCCCCTGGCCGTTTTGATCACTGCAATCGGCGTCAGCTATTTTCTGCAAAATATTGCGCTTCTTATCTTTGGAGCCAATGCGAAGTCCTTCACCTCGATTGTAACATTGGAATCGGTGAAGCTTGCAGGCGGACAGATCACGGTGACCGGTGAGACCATCGTAACGATTGTGGTATGTATCATTATTATGATCCTGCTTACCCTTTTTATCAATAAGACAAAGGCGGGCCAGGCAATGCTTGCGGTTTCGGAGGATAAGGGAGCTGCACAGCTGATGGGTATCAATGTGGATGCAACCATAGCACTGACCTTTGCCATCGGCTCCGCATTGGCTTCCATAGCGGGAGTTCTTCTGTGCTCTGCTTATCCGCAGCTTACGCCCTATACCGGTTCCATGCCCGGTATCAAAGCATTTGTAGCTGCTGTATTCGGAGGCATCGGTTCCATTCCCGGCGCCTTTATCGGCGGTATTCTTCTGGGCGTCATTGAGATTTTCGGTAAGGCTTATATTTCCTCACAGATGGCGGATGCAATTGTTTTTGCAGTTCTTATTTTGGTCCTTCTGGTTAAGCCTACAGGCCTGCTTGGAAAGAATATACAGGAGAAAGTGTGATGGCAATGAATAAGATGAAAAAGATAAACATATCAGCGAGCCTAAAAAGTAATCTGATCACCTTCGGCATTGTGATTGCTGCCTATGCTGTCATGCAGATTCTGGTCAGTCTTCATCTTGTGAGCAGCTTAATGCGTGGTTTGCTCGTGCCGATTTGTGTCTATGTCATATTGGCTGTATCCCTGAATCTAACGGTGGGAATTTTAGGAGAGCTCAGTCTGGGGCACGCGGGATTCATGTGTGTAGGAGCTTTTACAGGAGCATTTTTCTCTAAATACATTTTATATGCTGTCCCCGGGATGCCCGGAGCGCTTCGCTTCTTTTTGGCACTTTTGATCGGGGCGTTGTTCGCCGGCCTGTTCGGACTTTTGATCGGCATACCGGTTCTTCGGTTGAAGGGAGATTATCTTGCGATTGTAACACTGGCTTTCGGTGAGATTATTAAGAACCTGATCAACCTTCTGTATCTTGGAATTGATGAGAATGGGGTACATATTTCCTTAAATAGTGCATTGGATCTTCACATGGAGGATTCGGATAAGATCATTGTAAACGGTGCTATGGGAATCACGGGCACTCCCAATGACTCGAATTTCACAATCGGTGTTGTTCTGGTTCTTTTTGCATTGATTATTGTCTTAAATCTGATACATTCCAGAGACGGACGTGCGATTATGGCAATTCGCGACAATACGATTGCAGCAGAGTCTGTAGGAATCAATGTGACCAAGTACAAACTGATGGCATTTGCGATCTCCGCATCACTTGCGGGTATCGCCGGTGTTCTCTACGCTCACAATCTCTCGACCCTGACTGCTCTTCCGAAGAACTTCGGCTATAATATGTCCATTCAGATTCTTGTGTTTGTTGTGCTGGGAGGCATTGGCAATATTCGCGGTTCCATTATTTCCGCGGTAGTTCTCACGGTTCTTCCCGAGCTCTTAAGAGGATTTGTCAGTGACTCCAGAATGTTGATCTATGCGATTATCCTGATTGCGATGATGCTCTTTAACTGGGCTCCCGCCTGTATCGCATGGCGTGAAAAGATTCGTTATCGCCTGAACCGCAAAAAGAATGCAAAGGAGGCTGAATGATATGGCGTTGTTGGAAGCAAAAAACCTGAGCATTTATTTTGGAGGATTAAGGGCGGTAGATGATTTCAGTATATCCATCGAAAAGGGATGCCTCTATGGCCTTATCGGCCCCAACGGAGCAGGGAAAACTACCGTATTCAATCTTCTGACAGGAGTCTATAAGCCGAATGAGGGAATCATCTCGCTGGATGGAAAAAACATAACCGGACTCAAGACGACTGAAATCAACCAGGCAGGAATCGCACGTACCTTTCAGAATATAAGATTGTTTAAGAAACTGAGTGTTTTGGATAATGTTAAGGTGGGTTTGCACAATCATCATAAGTATAGTACCCTGGCCGGTATTCTGCGACTTCCCTCCTATCGTAAGGTGGAGAAGGAGATGGATGAGAAGGCAATGGAACTTCTGAAAGTCTTTGATCTTGATTCGCAGGCACAGACATTGGCTTCCAATCTCCCCTATGGAAAGCAGAGAAAGTTGGAGATTGCCAGAGCACTGGCTACTAATCCGAAGTTGCTGCTTCTCGATGAGCCTGCAGCCGGAATGAATCCCAATGAGACCCAGGAACTGATGGATACCATACGTTTTGTCCGAGAGAAATTTGACATGACGATTCTGTTGATTGAACATGATATGAAGCTGGTCAGCGGGATCTGTGAGGAGCTCACTGTACTGAATTTTGGACGGATTCTATGTCAGGGTAAGACGATTGATGTGTTGAATAATCCCGAAGTAATCAAGGCTTATCTGGGCGAATAACGGGAGTATATGCATATTGGAGGAATGTGATACCATGATGTTGGAAGTAAATGACATTCAGGTTTATTATGGTGTAATACAGGCAATCAAGGGAATCTCTTTTCATGTTGACGAGGGTGAGGTCGTTGCTTTGATCGGTGCCAACGGTGCCGGCAAGACAACCATCCTGCATACCGTGTCCGGTTTGATTGCTCCCAAAGCCGGAAACATTGTGTTTGAAGGAAAGGATATCACCAAAATTCCGGGACACAAAATTGTATCCATGGGAATGGCACATGTGCCGGAGGGGCGGCGTGTATTTGCCCAGCTTTCCGTTCTGCAGAATTTGAAAATGGGGGCCTATACCAGAAAGGATAAGCAGGAGATTCAGGAAACCTTACAGATGGTTTTCGAACGTTTTCCCAGACTTGAAGAAAGGCAGAATCAACTTGCAGGTACCTTAAGCGGCGGAGAGCAGCAAATGCTTGCGATGGGAAGAGCACTTATGTCTCATCCAAAGATTATTCTGATGGATGAGCCGTCCATGGGTCTTTCTCCTATTTTTGTCAATGAAATATTTGATATCATCAAGCAGGTTAGTCAGAGTGGAACGACAGTTCTTCTCGTTGAACAGAATGCCAAAAAAGCGCTCTCCATTGCAGACAGAGCATACGTCCTGGAAACCGGAAATATTGTTCTGGAGGGCAAGGCGAGTGACCTTTTGAACGATGATTCGATTAAAAAGGCCTATTTGGGAGAATAAGGAGAGTAGAGAGATGGAGAACATTGTCATCACGATTTCCAGACAGTACGGAAGCGGTGGAAGAACAGTTGGTGAAATGCTGGCTGAAAAACTCAATATTCATTATTATGACAAAGAACTGATGAAGCTTGCGAGCGAGGACAGCGGAATCAATGAGGAGCTTTTCATCAAGGCTGACGAGAAAGCACGCGGTGCCAAAAAGCTTTTTCGAGTAGCCGCAAGTGCCTACAGCGGTGAGTTGATCACTCCCGATTGTGATGATTTTACTTCCACAGATAACCTCTTCAACTATCAGGCGAAGACGATTCGCAGGCTTGCTGAGACACAGAGCTGTGTTATCATGGGGAGAGCCGCAGATTTTGTCCTCAAGGACTATGACAATGTACTCAGCGTCTTCGTGCATGCACCGGAGGACTTCTGTATTGAACAGGCAGCAAAGAAGCTTAGTATGAATACGGCCGAAATCAAACGATTCATTCAGAAGACGGATAAGCATCGTGCCGATTATTATCATTACTATACCGGCAGATCCTGGACGGACGCACGCAATTATGATTTGTGTCTGGACAGCTCAAAGCTGGGATTTGAGCGCTGTGTTGACGAAATCATTGCTTATATGAATGTTCGTTTTCAGTAGTGTGAAGAGAGCCGGTAATGCCGGCGAAATAAATTTCAACGAAAACTTGTATGAAAAACACCGTTGCATCGGAAAAGGTACGGGGTACCATGCCGAGACAACGGTGTTTTGTTTATGTAAATATGAATTGGAACAGGGGTGATACAAACTAGCGGTAGAAACGAAAAACGCCGAAGACCTTTCCCAGGATCTGACAATCATCGACGATAATAGGGTCCATGGAGTCGTTTTCCGGCTGAAGACGTACGTGCCCATTCTCTCTGTAGAAAGTCTTAACCGTTGCGGAATCATCGATAAGAGCTACAACAATCTCACCGTTGCGTGCAGTATTGCAACAATTTACAAATACGCGGTCGCCGCTAAAAATTCCGGCATTCACCATGGAATCTCCGCGCACATTCAGAATAAAGGATTCTCCATGGGGAACGAGATCAGCGGGAACAGGAAAATAGTCCTGGATATTTTCCTCGGCGAGAATCGGCTGTCCGGCTGCTACATTGCCGATGATGGGAAGACTGACCATCTCGGTACGAACCATCTGAAAACTGTCATCACAAATCTCAATTGCACGGGGCTTCGTCGGGTCACGGCGAATGTATCCGTTCTTTTCCAGAGTTTCCAAATGGGAATGAACGGAAGAAGTGGATTTCAAGTGTACGGTCTCACAAATCTCACGTACGGTAGGCGGATAGCCCTTCTTTAAGATACAATCCTTCAAAAAGTCCAGTATCTCCTGTTGTTTCACAGTAATTTTTCCATAACCCATAAAAAAACCTCCATCTGATATCTCGTATTCGATAGGGAACGAACAACTGTTCACGTAAAGTATAGCATACCTGTTCTGAAAAAGCAAACATATATTCCAAAAATATGTTCGCGAAAATATGTTCGATTTTGCTTGACAACAGAAAATACGTTCGATATAATGAGATCAGAACAAATGTTCACGAACAGATTTTCGCATCAGAATCGAGGTACCGATATGAGAGAGCAAAAGAGAATTTCTAACATGACTGACCGCGAGCTCAGAGCCTATAAAAGAAAACGGAGAAGAGAAAGAGAACTTAGAATAAGACGTATCCAACTGTTTGCTTCGCTTTGTGTAATGCTCATGATGGCTTTTTCCTATCATGCAATCACATCAAGCGCCAAAGAGAGCGGAGAGAGCAACCTGTATAAATACTATACGGAAGTTACGGTTCCCTACGGAACGACTCTTTACGAAATGGCAGATGAATATGTCAATTATGACATCTACCGTGATAAGGATCAGTACATAAGCGAAGTGTGTCACATGAATCATCTCTCCGATGCAGATCAGATCCATGCCGGTCAAAAATTAGTATTTCCGTATTTCTCGGAATGCTATGTGAAGTAATATGGTTATATCATTTTCAAAGAATTGCGGTTTATGCGGAGGAAAGCGATGAGCGGGATTACCTATAGGGAATCCGAGAAGATCATTCATTCTCAGATTCCCTTAATCTTACCGCATTGGCTGCCCGCCGTCTTCGTTCATCCTCCTGAGCAGCATAATGTTTGCGTGTCGTATTGACATCCTTGTGGCCCAGCACATCGGCAACCAGATAGATATCCCCGGTTTCACGATAAAGGGAAGTACCGTAGGTACTCCTGAGTTTGTGAGGCGTTATCTTCTTTAAAGTCGTGACTCTGGAAGCATATTTCTTTACAAGATTTTCAACGGAACGGACTGCCATTCGACGGTTTTGTAAGGAAAGAAAAAGGGCATTTTCATGTCCCTCAGCAGGAATCATATGCTCCCGTTCCTCCAAATAGTCCAACAATGCCGTTTCCACTTCGTCACCGAAGTAGACGACAGCTTCGTATCCGCCTTTTCTGCGAATCTTTATTCCTCCTTCATCAAAATTGATATCCTGAAGATCCAGTCCCACACATTCAGAGACTCGGATTCCGGTTCCCAACAAAAGCGTAAGCAATGCTACGTCACGTGTTTTCGTTTTCCTGTGGTATTCCAATTCCTTCTGTGTCAACTTTGTTCCATCTTCAACCTGATCCAGCAGGATCGCAACCTCATTTGGCTCAAGACGAATGATTTCCTTTGCGTGGCGTTTGGGCAACGGTACAAGGGCGGCTGTATTTTTTTCAATCTTTTCGTTCTGGTAAAAATAATTGTAAAAACTGCGCAATGCAGCAAGTTTTCGTGCTTTTCCACGCTCATCATTGGTGATAGTCTTGCCATCCTTTTGATAGAGCGTCAGATATTCCAGGTATTCTTCAATATCCACACGCGTGACAGCATCCAGAAGGGAGAGCGGATAATCCCTGATATCCAGCTTTGCACAGTGACTGTTGGTATCGTGCAGAAATTCAAAAAACAAACGGATATCGTATGCATACGCGAGTCGGGTGCGGGTGGAAGTATAGTTTTCAATTCCACGGAAAAATTCACGACAATAAGGAGGGAGTGTCTCCAGAACCGCACGAAGTTTCAGAATATTATTTTTATTTTGTTGATCATGGTAATTCATATCATTTATGACAGCCATAATAGGGACTACCTCCTTTCGTAAAGATCGGTTTGGATCGCATGAAACATACGTTGCTTGACACCCGGGTTCTCAAGATTCAAACGACGAAGCATTTGTTTCACATATTCTCTCTTTGTATTTCCGTCAGCGGGACAGGGGCTTTTCAATACCGGAAATTGCATGATATTGTTAAAACCAATAATTTCAGCCTCCTGCAGGTAAAGGAAAGGTCTTATCACGCTTATCCCGCTCTTGTCAAGAGTTGTAACGGGCAAAAAGGTATGAAATCGACCTTCATAGATTAAGGAGAGCAACATCGTTTCAACGGCATCGTCCATATGATGACCGTAGGCAACTTTGTTGCAGCCCAGATCCCGGATTCCTTCGTTCAAAGCGCCCTTGCGCATTTTTGAACATAGGGAACAGGGATTTGATTCCCTGCGCTGTTGAAACACGATTTCGGCAATGTTTGTGGGTAAAATATGATAAGGTACTTCAAGATCGTCGCAGAATCGACCGATCGCATTAAAATCCACATTTTGAAAACCAAGATCAACGGTCACGGCACATAGTGAAAACGGAATCGGATAAAATTTCTGTAGTTTGCACAGAGCATATAGCAGGGATAAACTGTCTTTTCCGCCGGAAATTCCGACTGCAATATTATCGCCCGTTTGAATCATATGATAATCATCGACTGCCTGTCGTGTTTTACTGAGTACCTGTTGTAGTTTCATACAAATCCCCATTTCGCAGACGCTAATGCGTCGGACGAGTTTATTTTATATTTTTTTAACATGAAAAACAATACCGCAGATCGAGATATTTCACTTGTGAATACCGCGAAAGAAGAGTATTATTAAGATTGTGCAGGAAATCGACGCAAATGAGAGAGGGACATAAAATATGAAATGGAAAGTAAATAATAAGTATTTTCGCTGGGGACTTACCGCGTTTATTGTAATAATACTCAGTATATGTTTTTATTATCTGATGTTTAACAACTCAGACATTCGCGACGGGCTTCATATTATTTCCAATATATTAAGTCCGATTGTCATGGGGCTTGTTACGGCATGGCTTTTGGCGCCTGTATTGAACTTTCTGGAATATCGATTCATTATTCCCGTTTTGGATTTTCTGAAATGGAAAAAATCCTCCAAAAGAGATTCCTTCTCAAGAGTTGCCGGTGTTACGATTACGTTAACACTCGTCATTCTGTTAATCTATGCTTTGATTGCAATGATGCTTTCTCAGATTATCCCGAGTATTGCGAATATTATCAATAATTTCGATTCCTATGCAACGAATTTTACGAATTGGCTGAACAAGATTCTGGCAGACAATCCGGAAGTGGAAAAGAATGCCGTGTATCTGTTTAATCGTTACTCCGCAGAGGCTGAGGAGTTTTTAAATGATTTTGTATTGAAGAAATCCAGCAATCTCATTCGTACAGTCTCAATGAGTACCATCAACGGACTGAAGGTCCTTTGGAATTTCATCATCGGAATGATTATTTCCATTTATGTTCTTACCAGTAAGGAAAAATTTGCAGGTCAGGCCAAGAAGATTTCTTATGCCGTATTTGAAAAGAATACAGCAAATATTCTGATCAATAATTTCCGCTTTGCACATCGCACTTTCATCGGTTTTGTGAGTGGGAAAGTGGTTGATTCCATAATTATCGGTATTTTGTGTTTTATCGGAACCACAATGCTGAAGACACCGTTTGCAATGCTCGTCAGTGTGATTATCGGCGTCACAAATGTGATTCCCTTTTTTGGTCCATATCTGGGAGCAATTCCAAGCGTTCTTTTGATTTTCGTATTGGATCCGCTTCACCCGTTAAATGTCGTGTATTTTGTTATATTTATTCTGATTCTACAACAATTTGACGGCAATATCTTAGGCCCGAAGATTCTCGGCAATTCAACCGGATTGACAGGCTTTTGGGTGATCTTCGCGATTACTCTATTTGGCGGACTTCTCGGAATCATGGGGATGATCATCGGAGTTCCCTTCTTTGCAGTCATATATGCCGCAATCCGTTCATTTGTAACAGCTTCCCTGGAGAAGAAAAAGATGCCTCTCAATACGGAGGATTATATCAATGTTGCGGAGATTACCGATCAGGGAATCCGGGAATATGTTCCGGACTATAAACGGAAACGGATAAAAGATAAAAACGGCGAGGAATTTAAAAATCCCTACGGAACCAGATTTATCAGCAGCTTTGATGAACCGATCGTAAAGAATTCGTCCGGAGAACCCCTTACGTTTTGTTGCTTTGAAGAATTATTAAGACTCGACAGACAAAGCTGTGCAAGACTTACCTGCGGGGTAGCAAGAGAGCGTATTGTAAAGGCGTATCTGGGCGTTTCACCACAGATGGCGGAATACATGGAATCGGTTTTTGCTGATATTGATTTTGAAAAAGAGAAGGCTTCGCTTGGACGCGTCAAGACTTCTGAGATTGAAGCTGCGCAAGAGGAAATCCTGGAATTTGTAAATACATTGTTAAGTAGAGAACGTCAATGATCTTGGAATATACCTATTTGTTAATTAAATAACAAAGCGAAGGAGAGGAGTATTTCTTGAAATTTGTAATACAAAGAGTAAGTTCTGCACAGGTAGCGGTTGATGGATCTGTGGTGGGCAAAATTTCGAAGGGATTTCTGGTATTGATCGGAATCAGCTGTGATGACAATGTGGAAACCGCCGATAAGATGACGAAAAAAATGCTGGGATTGCGTATTTTTGAGGATGAAAACGGCAAGACCAATCTGGATCTGAAAACAGTCGACGGACAGCTTCTTCTGATTTCTCAATTTACACTCTATGCGGATTGTAAAAGGGGGAATCGACCATCCTTTACCGGGGCTGGCAATCCACGGATGGCGGAAGAACTTTATCAACATATTATTGCAACTTGTAAACGGGAAATTTCCGTTGTTGAACAAGGAATATTCGGGGCGGATATGAAGGTTTCGCTACTAAATGACGGACCCTTTACGATCGTGCTGGATTCCCATGAAATCTGATACAGAGCAATGCGAAAAGGTGAAACTATTCGTTAAACAAGCGTTTTGCGCATAGTTGCAACGCTCTCAAACACACTCTTACAGTTCAATGTAGGGATGATCTTTTTGGCGGTGGGCATAGATTTCCTGAAGCTGTTCCAGCACAGATTGCTTTTCCTGGACAAATTGTTCC
>CAMAGI010000016.1 GCA_945833775.1 uncultured Lachnospiraceae bacterium | reverse complement strand
ATTATTCTCGAGCGGGTATTGATGAAGTATTTTCGCGGAAATGATGCCATGCTGAATGCTATCCCTGTTGTGGTTTTGACCTATGTGTTTACTGTGGTTGCCTCCATTCACTGTGTGTTTTCGGCAACGCTTTGCCTCCTCGCCATCCCGATCTTTGTGACGGTGCTCTACAGCGATAAGAGATTGTGTGTTCAATCAGTTGTCGGAGCTGTGACGGGAGTCCTCATTGCGGTTTTGTTGCGCAGATTTACAGAACTTGGGCATAGCGTGGATCCGTATCTGATACCGGATGCGGTCATCGCGTTGGCATTTGTGCTCTCCGCCGGGCGGGTTGCTTACTTCCTGACAGAACAATTGAACGAACAGAATGAAAAGCTGCTCAAGGCCACCGCGGACGCCAGAGAGGCGGAGGAGAAGGCGGAGACTGCCAATCGGGCCAAATCAGATTTCCTTTCCACCATGTCTCATGAGATTCGTACGCCCATGAATGTGATCATCGGCCTTACGAATATTCTGCTCCGCAGGGAACGGTCCGAGGAGGATCGGGGATATCTTGAGAACATCCGCAATTCGGGCAATGCACTGCTTACGATCATCAACGATATTCTGGACTTCTCCAAGATCGAGTCGGGAAAAATGGAGCTGGTGGAGGAAGAATACGCTCCCATGTCACTTCTGAGTGATATGTCGCTGATGTTTTGGAATCGGATCGGTTCTAAGGACATCGAGCTGTTGTATGACATCGATGAGAAGTTGCCTTCTACGCTGTACGGAGACAGCCTGCGCATCCGTCAAATCATCACAAATCTGGTCAACAACGCGGTGAAATTTACGGATCAGGGATTTGTGAAGCTCACTGTCCGCTTTGAAAAGGTGGACGATGAAAATGCAAAACTTCATATGTCTGTGGAGGACTCCGGACAGGGAATCCGCCAAGAGGATCTGGGCAAGTTGTTTAAGTCCTTCGAACAGGTGGACGCGAAACGCAATCATCACAAGGAAGGAACCGGTCTGGGACTGGCAATCTGCTACCGGCTGGTGTCCATGATGGACGGAACCATCGGAGTGGAGAGTGTCTACGGCGAGGGAAGCGTGTTTTCCTTTACCATCTGTCAAAAACTTCGAGGGGAGGAGCCTGCCGCAAGCCTGAACCCGGAGACACGCAGGAAATCTCACACAATTTCACTTTGCATGGAAAATGTCTTCCTGCGGGAGAATGTGGAGAGCCTTGCGGGTAAATACGGTATCGGAGTGGTCTCCATGGAAGAGGTGCAGAATGCGGACGTGATTCTGGCGGATGAGACGGACTACGGGGTGCGCAGGGCGGAATTCGAGAGCCTGGCGAAGTCTGGTAAGGAGGTCGTGGTTCTGCAGAATCCCATGTGTGAGAGCATCTGTTCCGGCAAGGGGATAGCGAGCGTTCATAAGCCTTTATACAGTCTCAATTTCTGTCAGCTTCTCAATCACGAGAAGGTGCACAACGGGCAGAGCTCAGTCGATCAGCATATGAATTTCACGGCTCCCGAAGCGCGGATTCTTCTGGTTGAGGACAATGAGCTCAATTCGCAGGTGGCGCTTGCGCTGTTGGAGCCTCTTAAAATGCAGATTGATGTGGCGGAGAACGGGCAGGTGGCACTCAATATGATCCGAAAGAAGCACTATGATCTCGTCTTCATGGATCATATGATGCCTGTGATGAATGGCGTGGAGGCCACCATAGAGCTTCGCAAAATGCCGGAAGAATACTATCAAAAGCTTCCTGTCATCGCTCTGACGGCCAATGCGGTGGCGGACGCCAAGGCACAGTTTCTGGCATGCGGCATGAATGATTTCACGGCAAAACCGATTGTTATGAAGGACATCTGTCATCAGTTAAAGCGATGGCTGCCCAAAGGAAAAATTGTGAAAGGAACACCCGGGAAACCGCAGAGCAATGGCAATCTTGAAGCACCCGTGAACGCAAACGGAATCGGGGTGGATGGCGCGGATATCAATTCCTCCGGGACTGCAGGTGACGGACCGGGAACCCGGGAAGGCGAAAGCGCCCTCTCCGAGATTGAGGGACTGGATGTGCAAAAAGCGCTGGAATACTGTGGTTCATTGGACCTTTTCCACAAACTCCTGGGGAACTATTATAAGGTGATTGACCAGAAGGCATCGAAAATCCGTAAGCTCCTGGAGGATGATATGATCCGTGACTATGTCATAGAGGTTCATGCCCAGAAAAACGCGGCCCGCATGATCGGTGCCACAAAGCTTTCGGAATGGTTTTTTAAGATGGAGCAATGCGGTAATGCGGGTGATGTGGAAACCCTCAAACAGGAGACGGAGGGACTTTTAAGTTTATTTACAAGCTACAAGAAAGTGCTGGAGCCCTTCGGCAGACAGCAGGACAGTGAAGCAAAAGAGGTGCCTGCAGAGAAGCTGATTGAACTTCTAAAACAGATTCATGACGGCGCGGACGTATTTGATCTGGATGCGGTGGATGCCGCCATGAAGGAACTGGAGACCTGTATTCTTCCGCAGGAGCTATTGCCCGCCATGGAGAAGCTTCGCACAGATGTTGCGGATGTGACACTGGAGGATATCCTGAGCGGAACGCAGGAAATGATTGTGTTTCTGCGGAAAATGGAATAGAAGACTTCCCTTTTTTCCATTTTGTCTGACCACGCTAAAGGTCGTCGATTTCACCGGTGATCTTTAGCGTGGTCAGTTTTATAGATAAATGTAATGAATTCGATTTGGGCTGACGGGTCAAAGGATTATGTAAGCCCACCGCCCCAAATGATAATTGAGCGGCATATACAATGAAAAGAGAGCGGTGCCTGTGCCTGCCGCAATGTTTCATCCGCAGAACGCTTCCGCTCCGTGAAATCCGTAATGGTACTAAGCTCGGAAAGACCTCGCTAAGTACCAACGGATTTCAAGGTCTGCTGCATAAAGCACTGCGGCAGGCACAGAAGCACAAATCAGATAAATTGAAATAGGCGAATTCTTGCCTTGTACCTACTGACATTTTGCATTATCGCATCAATAGGTAGTTTGCTCGCTTTTCCTGGTCCTTTTACCCACTGGTATCCTGTATTATTTGTTTCGGTAGGTAATTTTCTCGATTTCCATGGTCCATTTACCTACCGGTATCCTGTATTATTTGTTTCGGTAGGTAATTTTCTCGATTTCCATGGTCCATTTACCTACCGGTATCCTGCATTATTACTTCAGTAGGTATTTTCCTCGATTTCCTTGGTCCTTTTACCCACTGGTATCCTGTATTATTGCTTCAGTAGGTAATTGACTCATTTTCTTACGCCGCACCGATTCATCTAATTAGTGCTCCTGTGCCTGCCGCAATGTTTCATCCGCAGAACGCTTCCGCTCCGTGAAATCCGTAATGGTACTAAGCTCGGAAAGACCTCGCTAAGTACCAACGGATTTCAAGGTCTGCTTCATGAAGCATTGCGGCAGGCACAGGCACTTTTAAATTCACAAACGATTCCTGATTTTGGGCGTCAGAGACGCAGAGCAACTCGATAAACATTGATTTATCGAAATCCGGTCAAATGTTTCAGGAGCCCGTTGATCAAACAATAAGCGTAATCGATATGTATGGGAAGAGATTTCGGTCTCTTCCCTTTCTTTTTGCAAATGATAATGATACGCTGCGACTCCTTCGACGCTATAGCATCTGTGGAGCGGAATGGAGATTTGTATAGAAAAAGAGAAGAAAACACAAATATCTCAAATACCACATAAAACAACACGTGTAATTGTTGACAAACCACACAATACCACATATAATGAAGAAAAAATGTGGTTTTACGTTGTTTTGCACTTCGAAAGCAACGGATTGCGAGGAACTATGCCGAAATTCAACACTTCCAGAATTCCCAAAACAGAACGAATCACTAAGCTTGTGGAGCAGCTCTACGCCAAGCTTCCGGAGATCGAATCCGCCAGGGCGGTGTTACTCACCGAATCCTACCGACAGACGGAAAATGAGCCCATCATCCTGCGCAGAGCCAAGGCGTTTCAACACATCCTTGCCAATATCCCCATCATTATCCGGGAAAACGAGCTGATCGTGGGCAGCACCACCATTGCACCCAGAGGCTGTCAGACCTATCCCGAATTCTCCTACGAATGGCTGGAGGCGGAATTTGACACGGTAAAGGACCGTGAAGCGGATCCCTTCTCTATTTCGGAGCAGACAAAACGGGAGCTTGCCGAGGCGGACAAGTACTGGAAGGGAAGGACTACCAGTGAGCTTGCAACCTCCTACATGGCACCAGAGACACTTCGGGCAATGGCACATAATATTTTCACGCCGGGCAATTATTTTTACAACGGTGTGGGACATGTTACCGTGCAATATGAGAAGGTGCTTGCAATCGGCTATGAAGGCATCCGGAAGGAAGCGGAGGAGGAACTTGCAGGGTGTCGTCCGGGCGCGGAAGATTACGCCGAGAGAAGCCGTTTCCTGCAGGCGGTGATCCTTAGCTGTAACGCTGTGATAGCGTATGCACAGCGCTATTCGGAGCTGGCCCGTAGGGAGGCGGCTCAGATCTCTGATCCTGTCCGGAAAAGGGAGCTTCTTCAAATTGCCGAAAACTGCAGCCGCGTACCGGCTAAGGGAGCGGAAAGCTTTTACGAAGCATGTCAGAGCTTCTGGTTCGTGCAGCAACTCTTGCAGCTGGAATCCTCGGGACACTCCATCTCCCCCGGGCGCTTTGACCAATATATGTACCCCTATTATGAGCGGGATATCCGAGAGGGCAGAATAACCAGAGAATTTGCGCAGGAGCTTGTGGACTGTATCTGGGTGAAACTAAACGATCTGAACAAATGCCGTGACGCGGACAGCGCGAAAGGATTTGCGGGTTACAGTCTGTTCCAGAATCTGATTGTAGGCGGACAGAATAAGTACGGGCAGGATGTTACAAATGATTTGTCCTTCCTTTGCATTGAAGCCTCCTTCCACGTGTTCCTGCCCCAGCCGTCCCTCTCCATCCGTGTATGGAACGGGTCTCCGCAGGAGTTGTTGATTCGTGCCGCGGAGTTAACCAGAACGGGGATCGGGCTTCCGGCGTATTACAACGACGAGGTGATTATCCCCTCACTAATGAGCCGGGGACTAACCCTGGAGGATGCGAGAGAGTACAACATCATCGGCTGTGTGGAGCCGCAGAAGGCAGGCAAGACCTGGGGATGGCATGACGCGGCATTCTTCAATATGTGCAGACCCCTGGAACTGGTGTTTTCAAACGGTGTGGACCGGGGAGAGCAGATCGGTCCCAGAACCGGTGATGTGGAGCAGATGAAGACCTTCGAGGAGTTCTATGAAGCCTACAGGACGCAGATGAATTACTTCATTGAACTTCTGGTAAATGCGGACAATGCCATCGACACAGCCCACGCACAGCGGGCACCGCTTCCTTTCCTTGCAAGTATGGTGGAGGACTGCATCAAGCGCGGAAAAACCTGTGAACAGGGCGGCTGTGTCTACAATTTCACCGGCCCCCAGGGCTTCGGGGTCGCCAATGTGGCGGATTCCCTGTATGCGATCAAGACCCTGGTGTACGATGAGAAAAAGGTGTCCATGGCGGATTACCGCAAGGCACTGTTGTTCAACTTCGGTCATGAGGTCAGTGAACATGTGGTGTCGCAGGTTGCCGGAGAGGTTGCAAGAAAACTTGCCGGGCAGGGCGTGACGCCGGATTTCAATACCGTTTCCAAGGCCTCCCGGGAAATCATCCAAAGCGCCATGTCGGCAGCGGAAAAGAAGAAATATGAGGAACTGCTCGCTCTGATTGAGCAGGTTCCCAAGTTCGGAAACGACGATGAAACGGTGGATCTCATGGCGCGGGAAGCTGCCTATACCTATACAAAACCGTTACTGAATTACAAAAATCCCCGGGGAGGTACTTTCCAGGCGGGTCTCTATCCGGTATCGGCAAATGTCCCTCTGGGCGCTCAGACCGGTGCGACACCGGACGGCAGGTTTGCGGGAGTCCCGGTAGCGGACGGTGTTTCCCCGACCGCCGGAAAGGATGTAAACGGCCCCACGGCGGCGGCCAACTCCGTCTCTATGCTGGATCACGCAATTGCCTCCAACGGGACGCTGTTCAATCAGAAATTTCATCCGTCCGCACTTTCCGGGGAGGATGGACTGGAGAATTTTGTCAGCCTGATCCGGACGTATTTTGACAGGAAGGGCAGTCATATGCAGTTCAATGTGGTCTCCCGGGAGACCCTTCTGGATGCCCAGAAGCATCCGGAGCAGTATCAGCATCTGATCGTTCGGGTGGCAGGTTACAGCGCATTGTTCACAACCCTTTCCAAGAGTCTCCAGGATGACATCATCCGAAGAACGGAGCAGGGCTTTTATACGGCACAGGACAGAAAAGAGAAATTCACCATGGATGATATTTTGCAGACAAAGGGAAGAATATTTGATATCCAGCGCTATTCCATCCATGACGGACACGGCATACGAACCATTGTCTTTTTGAAGGGCTGCGTGCTCCGGTGTCTGTGGTGCTGCAATCCGGAATCCCAGGAATATGCCATTCAGACCATGCTGGTGGAGGGAAAGCCAAAGACCATCGGACGCGACGTAACGGTCGCACAGGTCATGGAAACGGTGGAGAAGGATCGCGGTTATTACCGAAGAAGCGGTGGCGGCCTCACTCTTTCGGGTGGGGAGAGCCTCTGCCAGCCGGCCTTTGCGGGAGCCCTTCTGGCTGCGGCAAAGAGCCGCGGCATCAACACAGCCATGGAGAGCATGGGCTGTGCGGAGTGGGAAGTGATTGCGGGTATCCTGCCGTATCTGGATACCTACCTGATGGACATCAAGCATACCGATCCCGTAAAGCACAGACAATTTACCGGGAAAAGCAATGAACGGATGCTTGAGAATGCGAGGAGAATCGCAGACAGCGGTCAGACCGAGCTGGTGATCCGGGTTCCGGTGATTCCGACCTTCAACGACACACCGGAGGAAATTGCCTCCATCGCACAGTTTGCGGACAAGCTTGCGGGAGTGAAGAAAATTCATCTCTTGCCCTATCACAGACTGGGACAGGATAAATATACGGGACTTGGCAGAGAATACAAGCTGCCGGATATCCTTCCTCCGGAGAATGAGAAGATGGAGATGCTCCGGAAGGTCGTAGAAAATGTTTCGAAGCTCGAATGCCGCATCGGCGGATGAGCGTGGGAGAGAATATGCCAAACGATCATATTTTTAATGAAAACCATACCAGAATCATTCAGGAGTATGTACCCGGTTGTCAGGTGACGCTGGCACACATCATTGCCAGTCCGGACAAGATTCTGTATGAGAAACTGGGACTGGATCCCAGAATCGACTATGAGAGAGCAGCCATCGGTGTCACCACCGTAACCCCTTCCGAGACGGCCATCATCATGGCGGATATCGCCCTGAAAGCCAGCGGGGTCACATTGGGATTTGTGGACCGTTTCAGCGGTTCCCTGATCTTTACCGGCTCCGTCAGTGAAGTGGAAGAGGCCATGGCCGCACAGCTCGATTATGTGAACCGCAAACTCGGCTATACTGTCTGCGATATCACAAAGACATGAGAAAATTGATTCTGATGGGGCGTAGTCAGGCGGGCAAGACCACACTGACCCAGGCGCTTCGGGGTGAGGAGATCCACTATTATAAGACACAGGATATCCACCACTACGAGAGCGTGATTGACACCCCCGGAGAATACGCCCAGAGTCACCGGCTGGGCAAAGCCCTTGCACTTTATACCTACGAGGCGGATGTGGTGGGAATCCTGGTGGCTGCCAATGAGCCCTACAGCTTATTTCCACCCAATGTTACATGCCAGGCTAACAGGGAGTGCATCGGAATCGTGACAAAGATTGACCTGCCAAATGCCAATGTAATGCAGGCAGACAGATGGCTTCAAATTGCAGGTTGTAAGAAAATCTTTCATGTCGATTCCATTCGGGGCGTCGGTGTTCAGGAGATTCTGGATTATCTGAAAGAGGACACCGTGAAAGTGAAGGTGGGAGAATCCCGGAAATAACGGTATTAGGATTCAGCGGATACGCGCTTCGACAGATGAAAGAGCAAGTGAAGTTGAATTTATATATACAAAAAGAGACGAACCATATTCTTAAGGAGGACGATTGCAATGGTTAATGAAATGGAAATTAAAAAGCAGATCTGTGAAGTCGGCAAGAGAATCTATGCCCGCAACATGGTGGCAGCAAACGACGGAAATATTTCCGTAAAACTCAATGATCATGAATTTCTTTGCACCCCTACCGGTGTATCCAAGGGCTTCATGACCCCTGAGTTCATCTGTAAGGTTGATGAGAACGGTAACGTTCTCCAGGCCAACAAGGGCTTTAAGCCCTCTTCCGAGATTAAGATGCATATGCGTGTATACCAGAAGAGACCGGATGTAGGTAGCGTTGTCCATGCCCATCCCACCTTTGCAACCGCATTTGCAATCGCAGGGATTCCTCTGACTCAGCCCATTATGCCGGAAGCTGTGATTTCTCTGGGATGCGTACCGATCGCTGAGTACGGAACACCCTCCACCATGGAGATTCCCGACAATCTGGAAAAGTACCTTCCTTACTTTGACGCCGTACTGCTGGAGAGCCACGGTGCACTGACCTGGAGCACCGATCTGATTGCAGCTTACCACAAGATGGAGAGCGTTGAGTTTTATGCAGAGCTGCTTTACAAGGCGAAGATGCTGGGCGGCCCCAAGGAGTTTGACGAGAAGAACATTAAGAAGCTGTATGAGATCCGCCGTAAGTTCGGTATGCCCGGAAAGCATCCTGCCAATGTATGTCTGAATAAGAGCGGTACCAACTGTCATAACTGTGGCGGACACTGTGGCGGTGAGGATTACAGCAACATGCCCGGCTACCAGTACAATTTCGGTTGTGACTGTGAGAACAGCCAGGGTGGTGTGGATGAGGCAGCCATCGCAGCAATTGTCAGAAAAGTCATCGCGGAGATGAAATAAGAAACGGAGGATTTCTGTATGAAGGAACAGAACCTCGAAGATACGGTGCGCGAAGTGATCCGTAAAATGGCGGCTTCCGCCACCATGAACCTGGACCTGGCCAAGCATCTGATGGAAGCGGTGGAGGAGCAGGCGAAGAAGGTTGGTGTGAAAGCGGTCATTGCGGTATCCGACGCAGCGGGGAGACCGATCGCCGTCCACTGCATGGACGGTGCCTATATCGGATCCTTTGATGTGGCGCTCAACAAGACCTACACGGCTGTCGCTTTTCAGATGCCCACCGCAGAGCTTGCGCGTCTTGCAGCTCCGGGCGGCTCACTCTATGGAATTCAGAATACCAATGAGGGTAAGATTGTGATCTTTGGCGGCGGCGAACCACTCTATGTGGGGGAAACCCTTGTGGGAGCCATCGGTGTCAGCGGAGGAAGTGCGAAGCAGGACACCGATCTCGGAATTTACGGTGTAGAGCGATTCCGGGAATTAGTAAACAAAAACGGAACCATCACCGGATGATGAAAAAGCATTCGGTGCGGTTGCGGGAAAGGTAAGACAATGGAAATATCAGAAAGCCAGATCAAAAGTATTGTCGGCGAAGTGATGGCCAAGATGCAGCTTCAGAGCAGCGTATCCGGCATGCACGGCGTTTTCGACGATATGAATACAGCGATCGACAAGGCAAAGGAAGCCCAAAAAATTGTGCGTGCCATGTCCATGGATCAGCGGGAGAAGATCATTGCGCGGATTCGTGTGAAGATCAAGCAGAATGCTGAGACCCTGGCCCGTATGGGCGTGGATGAGACCGGCATGGGAAATGTGGGCGATAAGATTTTAAAACATCTTCTCGTGGCCGAGAAGACTCCCGGGACAGAAGACATCAAGACCACCGCGTGGTCCGGAGACAGAGGGCTTACCCTGGTGGAGATGGGCCCCTTTGGTGTCATCGGAGCGATTACTCCCTGTACCAATCCCAGTGAAACCGTGCTCTGTAACACCATGGGAATGCTGGCCGGGGGAAATACGGTTGTGTTCAATCCCCACCCCCAGGCGATACGCACCTCCATTTTCGCGGTGAATCTGTTAAATGAGGCTTCCCTGGAAGCGGGCGGCCCCGACAATATTGCATGTACCGTGGAAAAGCCCACCCTGGATACCAGTGCGATTATGATGAAACACAAGGATATTCCCCTGCTGGTTGCAACCGGCGGTCCCGGTGTTGTGACGGCGGTGCTCTCCAGCGGAAAGCGTGGCATCGGCGCAGGGGCAGGCAATCCTCCCGCGCTGGTGGATGAGACGGCGGATATCCGCAAGGCGGCACAGGACATCGTAAACGGATGCACCTTTGACAACAACCTGCCCTGTATCGCGGAGAAAGAGATCGTTGCGGTGGACGCCATCTGTGACGAATTGATGAAGTACATGGTGGAGGAGCAGGGATGCTTCCTTGCGAGCAAGGAAATTCAGGACAAGCTGGTCGCCACCGTATTCAACGAAAAGGGCGCCCTCAACCGCAAGTGTGTGGGCAGAAGTGCAAAGACACTGCTTAAGATGGTTGGTGTGGAGGTCCCCGACAATATCCGCTGCATCACCTTTGAAGGCCCCAAGGAGCATCCTCTGATCGCAGAGGAACTGATGATGCCCATTCTGGGTGTGGTTCGCGCCAAGAACTTTGAAGATGCCGTAGAGCAGGCCGTATGGCTCGAGCATGGCAATCGCCACTCGGCACACATCCATTCCAAGAACGTGGATCGTATCACGGCCTACGCAAGGGCAATGGACACCGCCATTCTGGTGAAAAACGGTCCCTCCTATGCTGCTTTGGGATTCGGGGGAGAGGGATTCCCCACATTCACCATCGCGAGCCGGACCGGTGAGGGGTTAACCAGTGCACAGACCTTTACAAAGCGCCGCCGCTGCACCATGAGCGACAGCCTTTGCATTCGATAAAAGAAGGAGGAAACCAAAATGGAAATGAGTTCTTCACAGGTGGAGGCCATTGTCAAGCAAGTGCTCTCCAGCCTGTCCGCTGATCCCGCAGCTTCGACGGTTTCAAAGGCCCCTGCGGGAAGCATACCCAGGACGGCGCATGTGGCAATGCTGACCGGCCTGGAAAAGTTTGAGATCAAAGAGTTTCCCATGCCGGAGGTTGGTGATGACGACCTGCTCGTAAGAGTTGAGGGCTGCGGAATCTGCGGAACCGACGCACACGAGTTTAAGCGGGATCCCTTCGGATTGATTCCCGTTGCACTCGGACACGAAGGTACCGGCGAGATTGTAAAGATGGGGAAAAATGTGAAGGTCGACAGCGCAGGAAAGCCGGTTGCGGTGGGCGATAAGATCGTCACCTGCATGATCTTTAAGGATAATCCGGACATCACGATGTTTGACCTGAACAAGAAAAATGTGGGCGGCGCCGATGTATACGGTCTGCTCCCCGATGATGACTGTCACTTAAACGGCTGGTTTGCCGACTACATACTGATCCGCGGCGGCCTGGGTTCCACGTTCTTCAATGTGAGCGATCTGGATCTGGATTCCAGAATTCTGATCGAACCCTGCGCAGTGTTGATCCATGCAGTGGAGCGGGCCAAGACCACCGGAATCCTTCGCTTTAACAGCCGTGTGGTGGTGCAGGGCTGCGGGCCCATCGGCCTGATTTGTATCGCAGTCTTAAAGACCATGGGCATTCAGAACATCATCGCGGTGGACGGAAATGCAGGACGTCTGGATTTCGCAAAGAGACTGGGCGCATCCGATTCCGTGAACTTTAAGGATTACAGCGGTGTGGAGGCGATGGCAGAGGGCGTCTCTGAGAAATTCGGCGGACACCTGGCAGACTTTGCCTTCCAGTGCACCGGTTCTCCCGCCGGGCATTCCAACATCTACAAATTTATCCGCAACGGCGGAGGTCTCTGCGAGCTGGGCTTTTTCATCAACGGCGGGGACGCAACCATCAACCCGCACTTTGACATCTGCTCCAAGGAGATTACCACGGTGGGAAGCTGGGTTTATACCCTGCGCGACTATGCGACCACCTTTGATTTCTTAAAGAGTGCTAAGGCAATCGGCCTTCCCATCAACGAGCTGATTACCGACAAATATCCTCTCAGCCGGATCAACGAGGCATATCAAAAGAATCTTGCGATGACCGGCTTGAAGATTGCCGTAATGCCCGACTGACGGTCGGACGGACAGCGATCACGGATAGGAGGCAGTGATGGATAACAGATCAGTCGGGATTCTGGAGGTGTACGGACTCTGCTGTGCCTTCATGGCAGCGGACGCAGGCTGTAAGGCAGCCAATGTCACTCTGGAACCCTTTGATAAAAACAAACCTGCAAATGCGGATTCTCTTCCCGTACCCCTGCTGGTGACCATTAAATTCCGCGGAAGCGTGGAAGATGTCACCGCTGCGGTGGAGGCCGGCAGAAAGATGGCAGAGCAGATTTCCGGTGTGGTACAGAGTCATGTGATTCCAAGACCCACCGAGGACACCCTGAAAATGTTGCGCATCAGTGGATTTGATGTGAATTAGAAAAGGAGATTAAAAGTATGGCACAGGAAGCATTAGGAATGGTAGAAACCAGAGGACTCACCGCAGCGATCGAGGCTGCAGATGCAATGACCAAGTCTGCGGAGGTGGTACTGGTTGGTACCGAGAAGATCGGTTCCGGACTGGTAACCGTCATGGTACGCGGTGATGTGGGAGCCGTCAAGGCAGCAGTTGAGTCCGGTGCAACGGCTGCAAGCCGCCTCGGCGAACTGGTAGCACAGCACGTGATTCCCCGTCCTCATACGGATGTTGAGAAGATTCTTCCCGGATTCCCTGACGCAAAATAAGCGGACCGGGGACAGAAACGGAGGACACTATGGGAACGTCATACGGATTGGTAGAGGTTTCCGGAGTGGTTGCGGCGATTGACTCGTTGGACGCCATGTGTAAGGCGGCTTCGGTTTCCCTGGTTACCTGGGAGAGAAAGCTGGGCGGCCGTCTTGTCACCCTGGTGGTGGAAGGTGAGGTTTCGGATGTGAAAGCTTCCGTGGAAGCTGCCGAAGCAATCTGTAAAGCCAATCATCACATTCTGGCAGCCAAGGGCGTGATCGCAGCACCCTGCGACGAGACCAGAAAAATTGTAGCCTACAGCGCAAAGCGCCTGGGCAAAACAGAGGCCGATATCTTCGGAAGCGACCGATATCTGCAGGAGGTCTGACCTGCAGATCTGCGCCGGACGCAGAGCCAAACAGACTGCATTTTGCAGGAAATCATGATTACGAGCGACAGCTTGTGATACTGCAATCAACATAAAAACCAAAACACCTATTATGAAGGAGGAAAAAATTATGACACAGGAAGCATTGGGAATGGTGGAGACCAGAGGACTTACCGCAGCAATCGAGGCTGCAGATACCATGTGTAAGGCAGCAAACGTTACTCTCGTAGGTACCGAGAAGATCGGTTCCGGACTGGTAACCGTTATGGTGCGCGGTGATGTGGGAGCCGTTAAGTCCGCAGTGGAAGCCGGTGCGGCAAATGCGGAGAGACTCGGTGAGTTGGTAGCACAGCACGTAATCCCTCGTCCTCACACCGATGTAGAAGCTATTCTTCCCAAGATCAAATAAGAAGAGCAGCGTAAAAACAAGGATTATCGTTTGACCGGGCATCGGAGTTTCCAACAGAGCCCGATGCCCGGAAGCCGATAACGAAAGGTTTGTCAACCATGGAAAGAGCAGAAATTGAGGCATTGACCCGTGTGGTCATTGAAGCCATCCAGAAAGAACAGAAGAAGGGGGACGGTTTTTCGGTTCCCGTCGGTGTCAGCAACCGACACATTCATTTAAGCCAGGCGGATGTGGAGACACTTTTCGGCCCCGGATATCAGTTGACCAGAAAGAAAGAACTGATGGGCGGACAGTTTGCCTCCAATGAGTGCTGTACCATCGTAGGCTTAAAACTGCGTGCGATCGAAAATGTCCGGGTGCTGGGCCCCGCACGCAAGCAGACACAGGTGGAGATCAGTGCCACCGATGCCAGAAAACTGGGTATCAACGTACCCGTCCGGGAATCCGGTGACGTTGCAGGAAGCGCGCCCATCGCGATTGTCGGGCCAAAGGGTGCCCTCTACTGCAAGGAAGGCTGTATCATTGCAGCACGACACATTCATATGGCTCCCGCGGATGCCGCCGC
This sequence comes from uncultured Lachnospiraceae bacterium, assembly GCA_945833775.1. Lineage (GTDB taxonomy): Bacteria > Bacillota > Clostridia > Lachnospirales > Lachnospiraceae > Acetatifactor. Next base: position 14,446 of record CAMAGI010000016.1, on the reverse strand, counting down.
ATGCGGTGTGCAGGACGGCGATTATGTCAGCGTAACCGTTGACAATGAGCGCGGAACCACCTTCGATCGAGTGAAGATCCGCGTGGATGAGAGCTTCACCCTTGAGATGCATATCGATACGGATGAAGCCAATGCAAGCGAAATCAAACAGGGTGACAGGGTCACAATTGTGAGGAAATAGATATGATAATCGGAAAAGTAGTGGGAAGTATCGTTTCAACCCGGAAACAGGAAAACCTGATCGGCAACAAGTTTATGATTGTGGAACCCGTAAACTCCGGGAAAAACCAGGTGATAGCGATCGACAATATCGGTGCCGGAATCGGCGAATATGTGCTGGTGGCACAGGGCAGTGCGGCGCGCATCGGATGCGGTATGCCGGACGCTCCCATCGATGCTGCCATCGTGGGTATTGTGGACAATATGTAATTGTCGGCGGTCGTCGCGTTTTCCATGCGGCGATCGTTTGCAATGGAATGGAACAGACTATGGATAGAACGGAACTGAGCGAGATCCTCAGAGCAGGCGGTGTGGTCGGTGCCGGCGGTGCAGGTTTTCCGACTTACGGAAAACTGTCCGACAAGACGGATACCATCATTATGAACTGCGCGGAGTGTGAGCCTCTTTTGAGACTTCACAGACAGCTCCTTCGGGATCATGCGCGTGAGATATTGAAAGCATTTGTGCTCATTGCCGAAACGATTCGTGCAAAAGAGGCAATTATCGGAATAAAAGAAGAATATGAGAGTACCATCCGCGCGGTGGAAGATTGTATGAACGAGCTTACAAAGACGGAGCATACTCCCATCCTGCGGATTCATAAACTGCCCGGTGTCTACCCCATGGGGGATGAGGTGGTATTGATTTATGAGACCACCGGACGGGTGGTTCGCCCCGGCGGTCTGCCCGTGGAATGCGGCGTGGCGGTGTTCAATGTGGAAACGCTTTACAATGTGTACCGGGCGGTTTGGAACAAACAGCCGGTTACGGATAAATGCGTGACGGTCGCGGGGGAAGTGGAAAATCCCATCACGGTGCGGGTGCCCATCGGAACCCCGATCCGGGATGTGACTGCCATGGCAGGGGGTGTGACAACGGATCATCCGGTATACCTGCTGGGCGGACCTATGATGGGCAATTTCGGTTCGGAGTACCAGCCGGTTACCAAAACGACCAACGCGGTGATCGTTCTTCCCAAGGACCATCCGCTGGTATATCGCAGAAATAACCGCTTCTCCAACGCGGTTGCAAGGGCAGCCTCCAGCTGCTGTCAGTGCCAGACCTGTACGGATCTGTGTCCCAGACATGCACTGGGACATCCCATTGAGCCCCATTTGTTTATGCGTGCAGCCGCCAATCGCGACACGCGCGATCCGGAGCCCTTCCTGAATACTATGTTCTGTTCTTCCTGCGGGCTGTGTGAGCTGTTCAGCTGTCCCCAGGGTTTATCGCCCCGCACCATGATCGGGGAATACAAGAGCGAACTCAGAAAAGCAGGTGTAAAGCCACCGGAAGCGGAAGCTTCTCCGGTCCGGGAATCCCGGGAATACCGAAGAGTTTACGAGGAGCGCCTGACAGCGCGGCTGGGACTTTTAAAGTACGATACCGAGGCGCCGCTGGATGATGCGGTCCGCCCGGCAAAGGAAGTCAAAATCCTGTTGTCACAGCATATCGGTGCACCCGCAAAGCCCTGCGTCAAAACGGGTGACAGAGTAACGTGCGGACAGGTTGTGGGAACGGCTGCGGAGGGACTCTCCGTAAATGTACACAGCTCCGTAAACGGGACCGTGACAGAGGTGACGGACCGATCGGTTCTCATCGTTGCCGACAATCAGTAATCAGAGGAAAACAAAATGGCAAAAGCAATCGGAATGATCGAATTTAAGACCGTATCGGCGGGAATTACCGCGGCGGATCAGATGGTGAAGACAGCACGGGTGGAGATCCTGGAAGCTCAGACGGTCTGCCCCGGCAAATACATTGCGCTGATCGCAGGTGAGCTGAGTGCAGTCAATGCCGCGGTGGAGCGGGCCAAGGCTACCAGATCCGAGGAACTCATCGGAACTTTTGTGTTGGGAAATCCGGACGAGTCCATCTTTCCCGCCATCTACGGCAGCAGTCGTATCGAGGGCGTGGATGCGCTGGGTGTTCTGGAGACCTACGATGCCTCCTCCATCATTGTCGCTGCGGATATCGCAGCCAAGACGGCCATTGTGAAACTGATCGAACTTCGGATCGCCAAGGGCATGTGCGGCAAATCCTATATGCTTATCACCGGTGAGGTCGCCGCGTGTGAGGCAGCCATCGAGAAGGCAAAGGCTGCCGTCGGAGAGAGAGGAATGTATCTGGATTCTTCCGTGATCGCGCATCCGGACGAACAGATCTGCAAATCCATTCTGTAAAACAGGAGGTAGATGGGGGAAATATGCTTGCTGTTGAGAGAAAAGGGCTGATCCTGGAGAAACTTCAGGAAGAGAAAAAAGTAATTGTCAGCGAGCTCAGTGCGCTGTTTGGAGTGTCCGAGGAGACCATCCGGAGAGACCTGGACAGACTGGAAAAGGAAGGACTCGCAATCAAGACCTACGGGGGTGCAATCCTGCCGGAGAACAGTATCTCCGACATGCCCTTTAACGTCCGCCGCAAAAAGAATATGGAGGGCAAGAGGATCATTGCCCGGTTGATCAGTACACTGATCGAGGATGGGGATCACATCATCGTGGATCCCAGCACGACTGCGGTATCCATCATCAATGCCCTGCGCGACCGAAAGAACCTGACGGTTATCACCAACTCCATCGAAGTGCTGGTGGAGCTGTCCGATCAGACCGGCTGGGATATCATTTCCACCGGGGGAACCCTGAAAGAGAATTATCTTGCACTGGTTGGCCCGAAGGCACTGGAGGGAATCAAATCCTTCAATGCCGACAAGGTGATCCTCTCCTGCAAGGGAATTGATATGGATAAGGGCATCACGGATGCCAATGAACTGTTTTCGCAGGTCAAGCAGACGATGCTTGCTGCAGCCACCCAGAGAATTCTGGCGGTGGACCGCACAAAGTTTGACAAAGTTGCATTCTCGCAGATCTGCGATTTCGCAGATCTGGATCTGATCGTGACGGATGAGCGTCCCTCCGATGCATGGCTTGCCTTTTTGGCGGAGAAGGGTATACAATGTCTGTATGGGAAACAGACGGTGTAAAACCACCCATGGGCCCGATGGGCCGGAAAGGCGGATCGCGTCATGAGAACTTCGGTGATCGCATTTGTAAACAATAAGGGAGGGAGCGGGAAAACCACATCCTGCGCCAATATCGGCTATTCACTGGCGATGATGGGACGGAAGGTTCTCCTGATTGATGGCGATATGCAGCTGAATCTCTCCCTCTCTTTCTTTGATGAAGAGCAGGTCCTTCAATTGGCTTCGGGAGAGAAAAATCTGTACCGGGCAATCAAAAAGGACGAAGCGCTGGACGACTACATTGTGGCAACGCCCTATGAGAATCTGGATCTGATCCCTTCCTCCACACTGATGAGCGGCATCGAATATGAACTTTTCACCAGAAAACAGAGAGAATTTATCCTGAAAAACGCCCTACAGGGGATCCGGCAGTCGGGTAACTATGACTATATTTTGCTGGATGCACCGCCGACCCTGGGCAGCTGGGTGGTGAATATCCTCTGTGCGGCGGACTACTGTGTGATGCCGGTGGAGGCCTCCCCGTGGGGACTGTTCGGCGTCGCTAACATGTTTGAATTTATCGATGAGATGACCGGGCTCAATGAGGCTTTGGAACTGTTGGGCATCGCGATTACAAAGGTGGATTCCCGCAAGAATTATTTTAAACAGACCCTGGACACCCTTCGTCAGGTCGAGGATGTGCATGTGTTTGAGCATGTGATCCGGGTGGACAGCGAGGTGGAATGGGCACAGGATCATTCCAAGCCCATTGCGGAGTATAAAAGGAAAGCCAGAAGTGCCGGCGAATACCGGGAACTGGCAGTGGAAATGGACGAGGAGGTACGAAAGAGATGGCAGTAGGAGCAGGCAGTATCAAAAGAGCGGCAAAGACCGCACAAAAAAATAACCAGACCGAAGAGAAGCGTGCAGAGATCATCCAACCCGTGAACGAGACCAAACAAAAGAGTGTAGCCAAGGCACCGGCTAAGAGCGCAGCCAAGACACCCGCGAAGGGCACAGCCAAGACACCCGCGAAGAGCGCAGACAAGACACCGGCGAAGCGCACAGCCAAGGCATCCGCAAAGCGACAAACCGGAAACGGCGTGGTACACATCACAGAGGAACTGCCGATCTATCTTCTGTAGAGTTTCGTGACTTCATTTTGCCGGGATGAAAGATTTGTGTGATGGCAAAGAAACAAACGGGGAAAATACCATGAATCGGGACTGGGCAGAAAAAAACAGGAAAATACAGGCACTATTAAATAAAAAGGATACATACCGGGAAGGCATTGACCTCCTGGTGGAATTTCGCGGGGAACTCTTTGAGCAGATTGCATATATCGTAAACGGCTTTCCGAAGGAAGCGTTTTGCCGGATGCCCTTTGCAGATGCGAAGGGGTATCAAAGTAAGACGCTCGCCTATTCGATCTGGCATATTTTTCGAATCGAAGATATTGTGGCGCATTCCCTGATTCAGGGGGATCAACAGATCTTTTTTGCGGAGAATTATCCGGACAGAATCGGTACGCATCGGATTACCACCGGAAATGAACTGCAGGGGGAGCAGATTACCGATTTTTCCGCGGAACTGGATGTAAGCGTGTTGTATGAATACGCAAAAAAAGTCATGCAGTCGACCAACGAGCTCCTTCGGAGCTTGGAAGCTTCGGACCTGCGCCGGAAATTTGACGAGACCGACCGGGAGAGACTGGCGAACACGGAATGTGTAAGCACACAGGAGGAAGCAGTCTGGCTCATCGATTACTGGTGTAAAAAATCGGTTCTGGGGCTTATTAAAATGCCTTTCAGCCGCCACTGGATCGTGCATATTGAGGCGATGCAGCGCATCAAAAACAAGTTGTGCAAGCTTGCACGCAAGGGAGTTGATCCGATAGCATATTGTGGTTTCTCCTGTAACCATTGCTTCCTGGGACAGTGGTGCGGTTCCTGTAGAACCGATTATAATACCTGTTCCTTCGCCACCTGTTTCCCGGATAAAATCTGTCCTAATGCCGCCTGCTGTCGGGAGCGAAATCTGGACGGCTGTTACGAATGCGATGCCTTGGGTGATTGCACGAAGGGCTTCTACACCCCGGACAATGACGGGGCGGCTGCAGCCAAGGCCCAGGCAATGTATATCCGTAAATATGGCAAGAAAGCTTTTTTGAAGGTTCATAATATGCTCCATGAAAAGTATGACTTTGCCAAGACTCAGGAAATCCTCGGACAGAATTCAGAGCAGGGATTGAAACTGCTGGAGAGTGTATACATCCCCCAACCGATGAAACGAGATTGACATGCGAGGACCTATAGTATCATACTAAGCTATGAGTAGAATTACCCATAGCTTTTTTTGTGTGCAAAAGAGCTGCAGAAAGGAAAAATCATATGGAGATAAAAAGATTTACAGAAGAGTACATTGATAAGGCTGCTCAGATTGCAAGGGATAATTACGACGAAGAAAGAAGAGCGGTTGCGGAGCTCCCGGAGCTTGCACAGCTTCCCGATCTGGCGTATTTTGCAAAAAACGGTCTGGGCTCCGAAAAGGGACAAAATAAAATTCAATAAAAAGTAACTTTAAGACTTCACAAGAACCATTTGTGTGATAAAATAAAGCTATATTTCTATACAAGGAGGATACCAAAATGGCAAGTAAGTATGCAGGAACCAAAACGGAGCAGAATCTGTTGGAGGCATTTGCGGGTGAGTCCCAGGCGAGAAACAAATATACCTATTTTGCGTCGGTAGCCAAGAAAGCCGGCTATGAGCAGATCGCGGCACTTTTCCTGGCAACCGCTGAGAACGAGAAAGAGCATGCCAAGCTGTGGTTCAAGGAGTTGGGACTTCTGGGAGACACCGCAGCAAATCTGGAGCAGGCTGCAGCGGGTGAAAATGCAGAGTGGACCGATATGTATGAGAGAATGGCAAGAGAGGCAGAGGAGGAAGGCTTTACCGAGCTTGCTGCCAAATTCCGTGGCGTAGGTGCGATCGAGAAGTCTCATGAAGAGCGGTATCGCGCATTGCTTCAGAATGTTGAGACCAAGCAGGTGTTTGAGAAGAGCGGTGTACAGGTTTGGGAGTGCAGAAACTGCGGTCATATCGTAGTGGGAACTGCTGCACCTGAGGTTTGCCCTGTTTGCAATCATCCCCAGGCTTACTTCGAGGTTCGCAAGGAGAATTACTAATCTCGGAATGTCTCTCCGGGCCTGACGGTAAAGAGAAAACGGAAAGAAAAGGGGTTGTGGACAATCATGTCCGCAACCCCTTTCCCGATTATACCATTTATTTTACATATTTCTCGAGAGTTGCCTTGACGGCACCGACACCGCCGGAAAGCTCTGCGAAGTACTGCTTAACGAGCTTATCCATTCCGATTGCAACGAGGTTCACGCCGAAAATCTTTTCATTCTGAAGAAGCGGGTCGAGCTTATCCAGATCCTTGGGTGCATCGGAGAGCTGATAATCTGCCACATAGGCACCGGCTGTCTCAAGCAGGGGATCCGAGCTGGGGGTGAAAGCATTTCCCGCGTCATCGATACCCATCAGGTAGCGCAGCCACCCGGCAAATACCAGGGGAATCAGCTTCAGGTCAGCAGTGTTTAAGTCATCCCGCTTTTCGTAAGCCTTGATGGTCTCGCCGAAGCGGATCGCCAGCTTCTGGGAAGTGTCCGTAGCGATACGCTGGGGGCTGTCCGGCATAAACGGATTGGGGATGCGGACATTTACGACCGTGTCAATAAACTCTCTGGGATTGAGAATTCCGGGATCCACAACCACGGGGAGACCCTCCCTGTATCCGATGATCTCGACCATTTTTTTCAGGGTGGGATTCTTCATCTCGTCGGCGATCAGCGTATAGCCGAGGAGACATCCGTATACGGCAAGGCAGGTGTGCAGGGGATTTAAGCAGGTGCAGACCTTCATCTTCTCAACCTTGTCAACGGTTTCCCGCTCGGTGAAGATAACACCGCCCTTCTCCAGTGCGGGTCTGCCGTTGGGGAAGGCGTCCTCAATTACAAGATACTGGCATTCCTCCGCATTTACGAAGGGGGCGATGTAAGTGTTTTTGGAGGTGATCACGGGATCCAGCTCCTCAATGCCGTCGGCTGCCAGCATTTTCTCCACCTTCGCATCCGGTCTGGGGGTGATCTTGTCGATCATGGACCAGGGGAAGGAAACCTTGGAGGGATCATTTACATAAGTCTCAAAGCCGGCATCTGCCAGACCGGCCTCGCACCATGCCTTCGCGAAAGCATTGACTGCGGCGTAGAGCTTGTCGCCGTTGTGGGAGCAGTTGTCCATGCTGACCATGGCGATGGGCAGTGCGCCTGCCAGATAGCGGGAGTAGAGCAGGGAAACCATCTTGCCCAGATAGCTGTCGGGCTGTGAGGGTCCCTTCTTAAAATCTGCTTCAATCGCGGGCAGCACCACTCCCTTTGCGTCGGTGGTTGCATAGCCCTTCTCGGTGATGGTAAAGCTGGCCATCTGAAGACCGGGCTTCGCAAAAATCTCCTTCAGTCTGCCGTACTCGGTTTCGTTGGCACTGTCCAGGATCAGGGATTCCATGATACTGGCAACAACGGTTTTTTCTACGGTATTGTCTGCCTTTAAGGTGGCAAGAATGGTCAGATTGTCGTGGGGGCGGCTGCTCTTTTCGATAATCTCATAATCGTACCCTTCGGCAGCAATCAGACCTGCATTTAGGGTGCCGTTGTTTAACAATTCCTGAACGACGTTTGCCTGAAAAGCTTTGAAGATATTGCCTGCGCCGAAATGAATCCATACGGGGTTTTCATATGTGTTTTTCTTCACTTCCTCATAGTTGAAGGAGGGAAGTCTGTAGCCGGCAGTCTGAAAAGCTGCCGCGTCCTTGCGGATACCTTCTAATGTAAGCTTCATGATCAATTTCCTTTCTTGTGGCTCTTCTCAATTGCTTCCCACAGACCGTTCAGATAAGTTGCACCCAGGGCTCTGTCATAGAGACCATATCCGGGCATTGCCACTTCATCCCAGATCATACGACCGTGGTCGGGACGGATGGGGCCTTCGAAACCGATGTCGTAGAGCGCAAGCATGATCTCATACATATCAAAGGTACCGTCGCTGGAGAGATGTGCGGACTCCTCGAAATCGGTGGGAGAGTTGAATTTCAGGTTGCGGACATGGGCAAAGTGAATTCTGCCTTTCAGGGAACGGATCATGTCGGGCAAGTCGTTCTCCAGATTGGTTCCGTAGGAGCCGGAGCAGAAGGTCACGCCGTTGTGCGGGTTGTCCACCATCTTCATCATGCGCAGAATGTTTTCCTTGTTGATGATGATGCGGGGAAGACCGAATACACTCCATGCGGGGTCGTCGGGGTGAATTGCCATATTGATATCGTACTTGTCGCACACCGGCATGATGCGCTCCAGGAAGTATTTCAGATTGGCGAAGAGCTTCTCATCATCCACATCCTTGTACATTTCAAAGAGTTCCTTTACACGGGACATACGCTCGGGTTCCCAGCCGGGCATTACGGTGCCGTTGGTGTCGCCTGCGATGGACTCAAACATTTTCTCGGGGTCCAATGCATCGACCGCCTCCTGGGTGTAGGCCAGAACGGTGGAGCCGTCGGGACGCACTCTCGCAAGCTCGGTTCTGGTCCAGTCGAACACGGGCATAAAGTTGTAGCACACCATGTGGATATCGGCCTGGCCGAGGCGTTCCAGAGTGGTGATGTAGTTGTCAATGTACTGCTCCCTGTCGGGGGTGCCGACCTTGATCGCATCGTGGATGTTTACGCTCTCAATACCCACGAGCTTAAGCCCCGCATCCTCGATCTCTTTTTTCAGGGCGAGAATGTCTTCCATCGCCCATGCCTCACCGGGTGCGGTGCCGTAGAGTGTGGAGATCACGCCGGTCACACCGGGGATCTGCCGGATCTGTTTCAGGGTGACGGTATCGTACTTACTGCCGTACCAACGTAATGTCATCTGCATAATGGTATCCCTCCATTTTTTGTATTCGATAATTGTATTATAATGAAAAAGAAAATGCACGAAAAGAATATATATTGCTTGAAATAGTGCAAAAATTGCTCTAATATGAGTGATAGGACATCTCTTTGTCCGTTTTTTCGATTTGCGTGGTAAATGAGGGAGTAAAGGACATGGAAAATGGGGGAAAAAGAGTGGAACGCGGGGATCGTCTGGAACGTAAAATCCGCCGTCTTGAAGCGAGCGATGAACGGCAATATATGATCAACGAAAATTATGAGGTCTACGAGAAACGCGGTGCGCCGCTGGGGGCGGAGGCCTTTCACTTTCACAACTTCTATGAAATTCTCTATGTGCTTGAGGGGGAATACTCGTCCATGGTTGAGGATCGTACCTACAATCTTCGTCGGGGAGATTTCCTGTTGATTGATGTCAACGTGCTGCACAAATATCATTATATTGAGAAGAAACACGATTCCTCCAAGCGCATCATCCTGTGGATTACGCAGACCATGCTGGAGCGGCTGGCGGATCAGGATATGGATCTGACGCAATGTTTTGCCGATCATGAATCCTGTGCCTGGCATTTCCCGATCTATTATGAAGAACTGCTGCGCGGATTTCTGTTAAAGCTTGCCATGTCCGAGGTGATGGAGGGAGAGCTGCCCGGGGCGAAGGCGGTTTTAGACAGGGGGTATCTGGCACTGTTTTTCTCCTACCTGAATCTTTTGTGCAGCAGAAAAGAGTACCTGTTTGCAAGAGAGGAGCAGGTGTCTCATCCGCTTGTGGAACAGGTGGGCAACTTCATTGACCGGCACATCGGGGAGAGCATTTCCGTGGACATGCTGGCAGAACAGGTGCATATGAGCAAGTATTATTTCCTGCGGCGCTTTAAGGAGATGACCGGAATGACGGTACACACATACGTGACACAAAAGCGCCTGATTCGGGCATGTGAAGGGCTGCGGGAGGGACAGAGCATACAACAGGTGTGGAAGGATTGCGGATTTTCGGATTATTCTTCTTTCCTGCGCAATTTTAAGTCGAGTTTTGGCGTTTCTCCGAGAAAATATATGGAATTTTATCCGGATGGGCGATGAAATTTGAACATTTTTGTCAAAAACACTATCCATATTTTGGGTTTTGCTGTATAATATGGTTGTTTGTTTTATTGATCTACTTTCCGAATGATTCATAGAAAGCATGACTGAAAAAGAGGGGAGAGACGATGGCTGAGATGAAAGAGACGAAAAAGGGAAAGAACGTGACACAGGCACGCAAAAAGAACTCGGGAGCAAAGGCAAAGATGGGCAGCATCGGCGCCAAGGTCATTTCGGCGCTCACGATTCTGATCGCACTCTGTGTGGGAATTGTGTTGTGCAACATTGGAGCGCTTGCCGAGATTCAGACCCAGAGTAATATGGTAGGAAATGTCTATCTTACCATGGCTACGGAACAGGGCAATGCCAATACTGCGTTTCAGAGAATGCAGATGGGCGCCAATATGATGTATTACAATTCCAAGAGTGATTCGGCGCAGCAGACGCTGGAAGGACTCAAGGCAGATATTGAAGAATTCCAGGGGGATGTTGCCAGACTGGTAGAATTGTCGGAGAAGACCGGCAATGAGGAGATGATCAAAGCCGTCAAGGACTACCAGACCGAGGGGGAAGCGCTCTCCGGCTATTGCAATAAAATTGTCAGTTCCTTTGAGCGCATGGATCTACCCACCATGGGGGTACTGATCCGCGATATGGATCCCCATGTGGAGGCACTGGAGGAGATGGCCGATACCTTCAATGAGCTGCTGACCCAGGCAAGCGCCTCCAATGTAAAGCACAGCGACACCAGAATCGCCGGAACCCGTGTTTTTGATATCATTATGTTTGTGGTAGCCGTGGTGGTAGCCATAGGTGCGGAGATCCTTGTGGTAAGCACCGTCTCCAGACCGGCGAGGAAGTCCAGAAATCAGATGAAGGCGATTGTGGATAAGATCAATCGTTTCGAGGGTGATCTGACGGAGCGCATTACCATCCGGTCCAATGACGAGATCGGGCAGATGGGCAGCGGAATCAATGATTTCCTGGCACAGCTTCAGGCGATCATGCAGAAGCTGAAGGAGGAGTCGGAGAACCTGATGAGTTCCGCGAAGGCTGTCGGTCATGAGGTCGGAGCCTCCAACGAGAACGCGAGCAGCGTCTCCGCAGCGATGGAGCAGATGGCTGCCAGCATGCAGGAGATTGCGGCTACCCTGGGGCAGATTGCATCCGGAAGCGATTCGGTGATGGATGAAGTACAGCAGATGAACCATCATGTACAGGATGGCGTATATCTGGTTAAGGATATCAAGACCCGCGCTGCAGAGATGCACCGCAATACGCTGGACGGCAAGGCAGTGACTACCCAGACTGTGGCAGAGATTCGGGAAGCACTCAAGATTGCCCTGGAGGACAGCCGCAGCGTGGACAAGATTAATGATCTGACCAAGGAGATCCTGAGCATTACCAGCCAGACCAATCTGCTTTCCCTGAACGCTTCCATCGAGGCGGCGAGAGCGGGAGAGGCAGGCCGTGGCTTTGCGGTTGTCGCAGGTGAAATCAGAGGTCTTGCGGACAGCAGTGCCGAGACCGCAGGCAATATTCAGAACATCAGTGCTACGGTTACCGAGGCGGTGGAGAAGCTTGCGAAGAACGCGGAGGCCATGCTTCGCTTTGTGGAGGATAAGATTCTCAGAGACTACGATGACTTCGTAGAGGTTGTGGGACAGTACGAACAGGATGCGGAGAGTGTCAACGATATTCTCACGGAATTTGCATCCAACACCGGCTCCATCAATGAGACCTTACAGACCATGAACACCGGCATCAATGATATTTCCACTGCGGTTGACGAGAGTGCGAAGGGCATCACCAGCGTGGCAGACAATGCGGTCAGCCTGGTAGAATCCATCAGCCGGATCCAGACAGAATCGGAGAACAATCAGGAAATCTCGCAGAGATTGTCGGGTGAAGTGGAGCGCTTTAAGAAGGTGTGATAGAAAACACAAAATGAGTAGATTGTAAGAATCTAATCGGAAACCGGAAATCCGGCATCACTTATTGTGGATGCCGGATTTTTGCGTCGGGGGATGAGGTGCCGCATCTCTTTCGATCAGCCCGGTTCTGCAATTCGGGATACCCCCACGTAGACTTCCGATATCTCATACCAGGTGGCATAATCAGTCACACCGGTCGGGGGCAGATTAAAAATCCGCTGGAAGGTGCGGACAGATTCGGCGGTCGCCGGTCCGTAGATCCCGTCCACGGTGAGGGTCGGAATGGCGGGGTAGTTGCGCGCAATGCGGTTAAGCTGCATCTGGAGTTGACGGACCTTGTCACCGGAGGCACCGATGCCCAGGTCATATCCGGGGTAGGAACTGGGGACACCGGATATGACATCTGCAGTATTGATATACAAGTCATTGCCGTAATAGTAGCGCAGGATCTCAATGGCACTGTAGCCCTCGTCGGCAAGATACTTGGAGCCCCATTGACTCAAGCCCTTGCAGGTAACCCGCTTCCCGTCACAGTAGGCGGTGAAGATTGGCTGCCTCACACCGGGACGGGAGAGGAAATTAGCGAATACACTGTCCACCAGATAGTCTATATTTTCAAAAATGTTGCGCCCGTATACGAATTTCTGATCATAGGCGGTGGAGGTGGTGATGGTGAAGTCATAGCCCATGTTGCGGTACCACTCCGTGTAAACCCGGTTTAGAGTGACCGACATGATGGCCAGAACATTGGCGTAGATGGCTGCCTCCGGCCAGGTGGAGTAGATTTCGCAGGAGGCCACGTTCTTGATGTAATCCTTATAGCGCACCCAGTAATTCGGGGCGGTGGAATCGGAGGGAACCCCGTCGTGCACGATGACATACTCGGGGACGACCACGCGACTCAGTACGATTTCTCCGCTCTCGCCGGTGGGCTTGATCTCAGCCTCGGGGATCTTCGGGGGAAATATCCCGAACAGTGTGTGCGGCGGGACGACTATGACATCCTCCGTCTCATTGGAAACCTCTTCGGGCTCCATGGTGATGTTCTGCAGGGCCAATTCGTCCGGCAGAATCTGATCTGCGGAGATTAGAACGGGGGCATATCCCGGCGCGGTCACGAAAACATTATACTCGGAATAGGGCTGTTCCTCGGGTTCCGGCTCCAGAGAGAGGGATCTGGGCGGTGCCGAGAGGGCAATGACGGGTGTCTGTCCCGAATTGTCGGTCAGAAATGTGGCGATGACTTTTTCCGGTTCTCCGGTGTAGCTGATGGTTACAGTTGCACCCTCTACGGGAATCAGACCGATACTGGAGTGGACACTGACTTTCAGGGAACCGATCGAGGAACCATTGGGAGCGACAGCATTCGTGCCGGGTGTCGTACTGCTGCCGGGTGTCGTACTGTCGCCGGGTGTCGTACTGTTGCCGGGTGTCGTACTGCCGCCGGGTGTCGTACTGCCGCCGGGTGTCGTACTGTTGCCGGGTGTCGTGTTGCCGCCGGGTGTCGTACTGTTGCCGGGTGTCGTACTGTTGCCGGGTGTCGTGTTGCCGCCGGGCATCGTACTGCTGCCGGGTGTCGTACTGTTGCCGGGCGTCGTACTGCCGCCGGGTGTCGTACTGTTGCTTGGCATCGTGTTGCTGTTGGGAGCTGTACCAGCTCTCGGGGATGGTCCCGGGGTGGGCATTGTCGATGGTCTGCTTTCGGTTTCGGTAGGAGTTATGTTAATATCCATACGTTTCTGCTCAAATGAATCATTTTATATGTTTATATGCAAAAACGCCGGGAAAAGTGCCTCTGGGTGGCGGAACGACACAAAAATAAGTCCCTTTTCGAAATGGTGTTCCTGATGAATAGCAATGTATCGTTGTCTGGCTCACGAGAATGTAACCTGTGGGGAACTATAAACGGCGAGCGGGGTATGTGAGGTGCCCCCGGGACGCAGATACCCCGCGGGGAGAAGCGAGCGGGGTATGAGAGGCACCCTCAGGACGCAGATACCCCGCGGAGAGAAGCAGGCGGGGTATGAGAGGCACCCTCAGGAAGCAGATACCCCGCGGAGAGAAACAGGCGGGGTATGAGAGGCACCCCCAGGCATGCGATACCCCGCGGGGAGAAGCAGGCGGGGTATGAGAGGCACCCCCAGGAAGCAGATACCCCGCGGGGAGAAGCAGGCGGGGTATGAGAGGCACCCCCAGGAAGCAGATACCCCGCGGGGAGAAGCAGGCGGGGTATGAGAGGCACCCCCAGGAAGCAGAT
>CAMAGI010000015.1 GCA_945833775.1 uncultured Lachnospiraceae bacterium | reverse complement strand
AATTCCCGTTGTTGAACAAGGAATATTCGGGGCGGATATGAAGGTTTCGCTGCTCAATGACGGACCCTTTACGATCGTGCTGGATTCCCATGAATTCTGATAAATAGCAAGGCGAACAGGCACAACTATTCGTTAAACAAGCGTTTTGCGCATAGTTGGAGCGCTCTCGAAACACACTCCTACAGTTCAATGTAGGGACGATCCTTTTTCCGATGGGAATAGATTTCCTGAAGCTGTTCCAGCACAGATTGCTTTTCCTGGACAAATTGTTCCTGATGACTGAGCAGAAAATAACGTGCTTTTAAGGCGTTCAGTGTTTTGATTTCCTCCAGAAGAATCTGGGCATTGTATACGACAATTCCGTTTTTGCGACTTGCATAGGTTGCATCTCCGAGAAAAGCATATTCTTCATTGATCTCAAGACCCAGAGAACCCTTTGCATGACTGGAAGGCAGGGGAAACAAATGATACCGGTTTCCGTCTTCCAGATACAAATCTCGTGTCACAATCTTTCCGCAATTCGTATATTTATAGGTGTTTTCCCCTTGAAAAATCGTCGTTTCTGGTGCATTAAAATAGGACAGATTACCGATGTGATCCGGATGAAAATGCGACAATACAATGATTATCGAGGAAGGAAATGAATCGGTAGAAAGTGCATTCTGCAAAAGGCTTCGTGCTTTTTCACCGTTTCCGACATCAAATAACAAGGTATTTTTCTTTCCCCGTATGATTCCAATGTCCGCAGATAAGGGTTCTTCACCGGCTTTAATCGAATAGATGCAATTTTGCTGAATGGTCGTAAGACTTGATCCGGTCATCCCCAGATACCTTCCTCTCCATATGCAAAGAAATAAGCAGCAAGCTGGGCACGTGAACTGAAGCTCTCCGTTTTCAGAAGTTCCCGAACCTCCTCTTTTGAATAGAAAGATGCGCTAATCTGCTCGTTTTCCGAGGTGTGGTCTTCTATCCTGCCCTGCGCTTGTAGGATCGCAATATTGGTGGTGGTGTCGGAGATTGCGACAGCGGCAAAAGAAGGCGGAAGAATTTGAACAATTTTCTTTACGGACAGGCCTGTCTCCTCATACAATTCTCTGGAAATGCACTCTTCTATGGTTTCCTCCGGCTCCATCATTCCGGCACATAAATTGTAAATTGTGCGATTGACTCCCATCCGAAACTCCTTGAGCAAAAGAAGCTTATCCTCGCAGATTGCCACAATCGAAACACCGCTTGAGACGGCTCCCAGATCCTGCGGTCCGGCTAGTTCTCTTCTGCTGACAATCTCATATACTTTCTTACGTCCCATGCGGTTTTCGTAAGTCAATTCATAATTTTTTAAGTATTTTCCGTCTTTTACCTTTTGCAAATTCAGTAATCTCATTGGATGTCTGCTCTCCTGTTATTCCATTCTTCATACAAAGGTTTTCCGTGTTTTTGACGTGTTATTTCCACAAGGCCCAGCGCCGTAATATCCACAACTTCTGTCTTAATCCGGTCCAGCGATGTCTCTCTTCTCAAAAAGCGCAACAACTCCTGCCGGTAAGCCGCTTCCTGCATATTGACAAAGTCCACCAGGATCATGCCGGAGAGATTTCGAAGACGTAACTGACGTACAACTTCGGCGGCTGCTTCCATATTCAGTTTCAAGAAGTAATCCTCCGATGCCCTTTTGACTTCGTATTTGCCCGAATTAACGTCGATAACCGTCATGGCCTCTGTATATTCGATGACGAGATAAGCACCCGATTTGAGCCAAATACGCGTTCTGAAAGCATCTTCTGCTTTTTGATCCAGTGAGAATAGTTTTCCAAGTGAAAACTCCGGATCTTCATAGTATTTCAGTTTGCCGTTTTCAGTAAGGCTGCATAAGAGGTATTCATAAATGTTTTTATCGTCCGTAAGAATTTGATCGTATTCCTCGGTATAGGCAATTTCCTGCAGTGCTCGCTCAAGGGGGGATGGAGGCTGTCGTAAACATGTGAAGGCCGTCTTGTGCAAGCTGTTTGTCAGAAGCTGCGACAATTCACTTAAGAGCACGGAACAGGACTTAAACAATTCTTCTGCACCGGCATCCTTCGCTTCGGTTCGAACGACAAGTCCCGGTTTGCGCTCTCGGAGAATGTTACCTGAAACACCTGAGAAATCTGCCTCGCAATCTCCGCAAAAGAATCCTTTTTCATCGATGAGACGAGCTTCCTTCAGATGAGTATGAATTGTCTCTTTTTGTTCTTTGGACAGTTTTGAAGAATAGCCGATGTGTCGGTTCCCGAGCGTAAGCGCGAGGCGCTCATCGGAGAGATTGATTCTGGTAGTGGCGGCGGGAAGCTTTGTCTTTTGTGCATCCCGTGTGATCTGGATGATAAGCTCGTCGCCGTTATGAAGCTGCCCGTTGCTCTCACGATTGGTCAGAACGGCACATGCCGTTTCCGAGGTGGGAAGAAATGCCATACGACCCGGCTGATATTCAACAAAATAAGCGTTGATTGCGGCGTTATAGTTTTGAATTCGTCCGATGTAAATCGAGTCCACAAGGGTGTTGGAGGAAAGATCCAGCGGACGGATTGCGAGGATGCGGTTGTTTTTGAATAAAATCGCACATTGGCGCCCACAACATTCGGTGAATAAAAGCGTTCCGCTCTCACTTTTTGAAGGTATGGAAGCGTCAGTGCGCAGAGTGTCTGTGGTTTGAATATGTCTGCTCATAGGGAGGCCTTTCGCTACGGTGTCATTCAATGTCTTCAGGGGTATCCGTTCCGACAAAGTCCAGAGGAATCCATTCAGTTTTCTCACCCGTTGCATCGACTGTATAGGTCTCCTCACGGGTGATCAACAGACTAAAATCGTCCAAAGAACAACCGTTTTGCTCATACAGGGCACGGATCACCTGCTGGGGCTTGATGTTGCCGCAGCTGGAAGCATCCACCATCAAATAGATAGAATTCTCGCAGGTGCGCATTTCATAAATTCCTTTTCGAAGATCGACCTCGCGGACGCCCTTTTTCGTTTCCTTGATGACAGGAATCTGTTCCTGAGACAGAAATTTTTTAATGGCGCAATCCACATCAAAGGGAGGTTCGCAGCCTTCGCGAAACCGGATGGTATAAGAGGCAGCTGCTACACTTGCCATGGCGTTTCCGGCAGATTCCGGCAGAACCTTTACGGAGACAATGCGAATCCCCGGTACCCCGGCTTTATTCAGCCGATCCCGGACATCCTCACAGGAGGTAAGGGAATTAACCTCAATATCCATATATTCCCCATTGCTCTCCAGTCCCACACCGAGAGGTGCAGCAAAAGACATGACCTGATGGGGGCTGTAACCTCCGGTATATTTCACATCCAGTTGTGCCCGTCTGTTGGCTTTTTGAAAATAGCGCATGATATCCAGATGGCCAATAAACTTAACCGGTCCGTGCTTGGTAAATTTAATACGCAGTTTCATACATTATTCCTCTCCGTCAGCTTGGAAATGTTCCCTGCAGATGCCGGTTCCAAATCTCGCTGCACCGCAGCCCTGACATTTCAGCTTGCAGTTTTCACTGATCTGTTCCTGCTTTGCTTTCTCCCATTCCCGCTTTAAATATGCCTTGGAAACACCACAATCTATGAAATCCCAGGGCAGAATTTCATCCAGTGACCTCTCCCTGTGGGTGTAAAACTCCACTGATAATCCACATTCTTTGATCGTTTGCATCCAGACATCGTGTTTGTAATATTCGCTCCAAGCATCGTAAAAGCAGCCCTTTTGGTATACCTTTAACAGAACCTCGGACAATCTTCTGTCACCGCGGGCAAGAACGCCCTCCAGGACACTGGCATCCGCCTCATGCCAATTATATTTGATGCTCTTTTGATTGAGCTGTTCTGAGATGGCATTGCGGGTAAAATATGCTTTTTCCAGAAATTCCTCCTTGGTGCACTGGGATGCCCACTGAAAGGGAGTAAACGGCTTCGGTACGAAGAAGGAGGTGCTGGCCACAATCTGTACTTTTCCGTTTACACGCTGATCCTTGGGCACAACCTCGAAAAAGGTGGCAGCAATCTTGTTGCAAAGCTCTGCAATTCCCCGAATATCCTCCGGTGTTTCCGTGGGAAGGCCGAGCATGAAATACAGCTTTACTCTGGTCCAGCCACCAAGAAATGCCAAGGTGGAACCCTGCAGGATGGCCTCTTCGGTAAGCCCTTTGTTGATGACATTCCGTAGCCGCTGACTGCCCGCCTCGGGGGCAAAGGTCAGACTGGATTTTTTGACATCCTGCACTTTACTCATGACATCCAGGGAAAAAGCGTCAATGCGCAGGGACGGCAGTGATATGTTGACGTGCTGTTTTTGGCATTCCTCCATCAGATAATCAATCAATTCGGGAAGCTTGCTGTAATCACTGGAACTTAGGGAACTGAGTGTAATCTCCTCCTGACCGGTGCTTTTCAGCATTTCCAGGGCGTATTTTTTCAATGTTTCCACATCACGCTCACGTACCGGGCGGTACAATTGACCAGCCTGGCAGAATCGGCATCCGCGGATACAGCCGCGCTGAATTTCCAGCACAACCCTGTCCTGTGTCACCTTTATATAGGGAACGACCGGTTTCATAGGGTAATACGTGTCCGTCACATTCCGCTCGATCTCTTTTACAATCGTTGCGGGTATGCCCTCCTCTGTGGGTTCGAAGGAAGCGATTGTCCCATCGGGGTGATAACGAACTTCATAGAAAGAAGGTGCATAGATTCCCGGAACCTTTGCGGCACGGCGTAAGAATTCTCTTCTGCTCAAATGGGCATCGCGGCATTGACGATAGAGGTTAATCAGTTCCTCATATCGGGTCTCCCCCTCTCCAATGTAAAAGAGGTCAAAAAAATCGGCGATGGGCTCGGGATTGTAGGAACAGGGACCTCCGCCGATTACAATCGGATATGTGAAATCGTCCCCTCGGTCTGCGGATAACAAAGGAATCTGTGCAAGATCCAGAATCTGGAGAATATTGGTGTAACACATTTCATACTGAAGAGTGATACCCAGCCAGTCAAAATTCTTGATGGGATCCTGACTTTCCAGTGCAAACAAGGGAATCTTTTCTTCGCGCATTATAGCATCCAGATCCAGCCAGGGCGAATAAACTCTCTCACACCAAACGCCCTCCATGGAATTAAACATGTCGTAAAGAATCTGAATGCCAAGATGTGACATACCGATTTCATAAACGTCGGGAAAACACATGGCAAATCGGACATCTACTTCGGATTTTTGTTTGATCTGTGCATTGACTTCATTCCCGATATAGCGCGCCGGTTTTTCAACTTTCAATAAAATTTCATCGCTAAGTGCCAGTTGTGACATGAATTTCTCCTTTTCAAACCATTTGGTTAGATTCTTCTATTCTTTCTTAAGACATGCCCGTCTCATCGCACTCACATCGGACTGGGTGCATTCATAGGGAGAATACCGCGCCTTTTCATAGAGATCAATTGCGCTTTGGTCCCCAAAGTAGTGACGGCTCTCTCGGGGCGTTAATGCGTTTATCGCGGTTTTCTCCTCGTAAGTGTTTAGTTGTGTTGATAGCTTTTGGCGGTAAAGGTGTCTTATGCGCTGTTGTGCGGAACGTCTTTTCCGGAGAGAAAACGAGGAACCGGTCTTATGATCCCTTGTAATTTCGCATCGTTCGCGGATGTCCATGCAGGCATTGTCCGGTGTCTTAGACAGCCGTTCAGAGAAGCGTTTTTGAAACTGTTCCCGAAGGAATCGGATGAGTGTTCGAAGACTCCAAACCAAGAACAGAAGAACCGCCAGCATGACAGCCAGAAATCCGATATATTCCATCAGAATCCAAAAAGGCGAGGGATCGTTGGTCCCGGTACCCAGAAGCTCACTCAGATCCGGTTCGGTTGATGAAACACTTTGGAACGGCGCGGTATCTGCATCGTCTGACTGTGGAAAAAGCCTCGCAATCATTCCAAAGATGGTACTCAAAAGCTTATGAAAGCTGTCCATCAGCACATTCAGAAAAGATAGATGCGATACGATCCATAAAAGGAACATGCTCAGAATAGCAAAGAAAAGGGCCATTCCCATTCCGCTTCGAAACATTTCTTTGGCGGGTATATAGGAAGCACTGCTTCCGTTTACTACGAGGAAATAACGATACCGGTCAATATAGTACAAAAGAGAATAATATCCAAAGGCAAGAATCAGCGCTGTGAAAAGCCATCCG
Organism: uncultured Lachnospiraceae bacterium; assembly: GCA_945833775.1. Lineage (GTDB taxonomy): Bacteria > Bacillota > Clostridia > Lachnospirales > Lachnospiraceae > Acetatifactor. The sequence goes on along the minus strand of CAMAGI010000015.1, from coordinate 22,774 downwards.
TCGAAACAGAGCTGTTCCTGACTGTGCAGTACAAACATGGAAAATACAGACAAAGCCACCATAACAGCAGGATGCAATTCTCCAATCTGCATACTCTCACAGCGTAACCTCCGAGAATAAGAATTGATGTCATACAGGAAAGCAGTTGCAAGGCATATACTCATTCTGACAGGATCGCCGGAAACAAACAACAATAACCACCCGGAAAGCGGTAAGGCGTGCAACAGCGAAAAGGATAAAAATCCCCGGAACCGAACACGTACCCAATAAAAATACAGCGGAACCAAACTGCAAATCGCCCAATCCAAAATGAATAATGACACATCGAAGATCCATCCGGGCGCAAAGATCCCCATCTGTTGTCCCAGATTATATATCATGAAATGTGCCAGTAAAGCAAGCGGAAAAAAAGCCCAATGATTCATTTGGGTTGCACACAATTCGCGAATCCAGGGTACGTATTTTGACTCCTGCATGATGTTATCTCCCATTATAAGTTGCTATTTCGAATGTGGAGAATCCGGGTGTTTTCCCGAAGGGCTTCCGGAATCTCAGGATCTGTTTCCTCCCAGACCGGATAATACCAAATGAAGCGGTGTCCAGCTTCCTTGTAACGATTTAACAGGGCGATGAAGGAGGCATATTGGTTGGGGGCTATAAAGCAGGTCAGGGAACCGCCTGCCTCATGAAAGAGGCATTCTTCAAAACATGTGGCAAAGTCATAGGGCTTTTGCGCGGTATCTAAGCAGGCCAGAGCTCTGTAAATCGTGGTCATTCGTCCGGATCCGGCACCCGCAGGTATCTGAAGGATTTCACCGGTTTGCACATCCGGACTGTTACAGTAACAGGAAACCTGGACTCCCTGCCGTAAGAAAAAATCACAGATGCCGGCGGCGATGCGGATGGAGGCTTCCACGGCTTCCTCCTTTTTTAAGACGCCGTTATCCTCTAAATTGATGAAGATTCGAATTGTCTTTAAGGAAGTATATCCGGGTTGATTAACCTTCCACTCTCCGGTTTTGGCAGATGCTTTCCAGTTGATGGTACGCATATCGTCGTAGGACTGATATTCACGAATTCCCCGATACTCAAAAGGATCCTCGATCCAATGATGTCTGGATAAAACCTCGCCGTTTAACTCGCGCAGACTGGTAAGGAAAGCTTCGTCCTGATAGGGCTTCGGGTAGACATAGAGACGTTGATCGGTGGGAACCGTGAGCATCATCTCACAACTCATCAGAAGATCCGAACCGATTAAGTCAATCTGACGGATTTGGTAATACCCTCTCCTTCCTGCGATAAAGGGTAATGTCCTGGTGACTCGTTCGCCTCCGTTTACATGAAACACATCATTGCGATAATATTGGTCGGTTGTACGAGAGCCCTGCTCCTGAGAAAAGATGAGCGCACGATCTGTCTGAAACTTTACCTTCAGCATGGGTAAAGGCAATCTCTTGCGGTTCTCTATGATTTCCAGAAGCTGCCCTTCCTCTCCCTCAAGCAGCGCTTGACTGGTAAAGGTAAGCTTCACAGTAAGTTCTCGTTTCCACAGCCTGTGGTAGAGTCGCTTTTGCAGGTAAAACAGGGCTGCGGCAATCAAACCCATTGCGATTAATTGTATCATTTTGTGAAATCCTCGGTGGGCACGGAAACAGTATGCAGCAGATTCTTTATCAGAGCTTCCGCCTTCCCGGCGATGTGGTATCCCGAGGAGAGCATGATGCGGTGGGACAATACTGCAACTGCCACAGCCTTTACATCGTCCGGAATACAAAAGTCTCGACCGTTTAAATAAGCATATGCTTTAGTACAGCGAAGAAGTGCCAGACTTCCCCGGGGACTGACTCCCATGATAACGCCCTCCGCAGTGCGGGTTGCATCGACCAGATCGGCAATGTAGCGGCATATGGATTCCTGAACATAAACCCGGTTCGCCTCGTTTCTTGCCCTTTTCAGATCCTCCAATGTCAACTGACTTGTGAGAGAATCCAGAGGATCCTCGTTCATATAGCGGTTTAGAAGCTGAATTTCCTCCTCCTTTGTGGGAAGTCCCATGGAGAGCTTCATCATGAAACGATCCAGCTGGGCTTCGGGGAGTGGGAATGTTCCGGCCGTTTCAACAGGATTCTGAGTAGCGATTACAAAAAAGGGATCCCCCGGAACATAACGGACTCCGTCCACCGTAACCTGACGTTCCTCCATACATTCCAAAAGCCCGGCCTGGGTACGCGCTGTTGCCCGGTTTAGTTCATCTGCGAGCAGTATATTGGTAAAGACGGGACCCTCCCGAAAGACAAATTCGTTGCGGACACGATCGTATACGTTGATCCCGGTGATGTCACTGGGTAAAAGGTCCGGAGTAAACTGAATGCGAGAAAACTGTGCCGAAATAGTTTTGGCAAGAGCTTTCGCCAGTTTGGTTTTTCCGGTGCCCGGTACATCCTCTAAAAGGACATGTCCGTCGGCGATAAGTGCTGTCAGCATGAGGAGTACCGTATTGTCTTTTCCCACAATGACAGATGCAATATTCTGGGTGATCTTCTGCGCGAAAACGCTTCCACTATTCTCCATATTCGGGAATCCTTTCTGTAACGGTTGAATTTTGTAGAACACGGATCGCAATTATTATAGCATAATAACGCCGAATGAGCCATATCTTGTTCTAAAAAAGATGTCGGAGGAACCGGTATGAGTGATACCACAATGGATCAAAAAATCGAACTTGTCAATCAGATCAGACAACAGTATGATCGCAACAGATCGGACTTGTACCGAAGAGAAAAACTTTTATACGGACGGGATATTGATCCTGAGGAGAGCAGGATCTTTCCGGAGGGAACATTGCGGCTTCGGATATTTGCGGCGTGCCTGTTATTCTGCATGGTTGTCGCCGCTGATCACTATCATTATTCTCTGGACGGCAAAACTGCCGGACAACTGTTCGAAGCTATCCGGCAGGAAAATACATTTGTGGAAAAGGCAATCGATTATCTGGAAAAGATCGAATCTAACGGTTGGCAAGCTCCGTCGTAATATCCTCCCAGGTAACCTCTTTTTCAGCCATGAGTACCATCATATGATACAGAAAATCACTGATCTCATACTTCACCTCATTGGCATTGGGATTTTTGGCGGCGATTACGATCTCGGTGGCCTCCTCTCCCAGCTTTTTGAGAATTTTGTCAATTCCCTTGTCAAAGAGATAATTGGTATAGGACCCCTCCTTGGGATGGATCTTGCGATCCTTGATGACAGCAAACACTTCCTCGAAAACCTGAAGCGGATTGGAACCGGACTCTTCTTCTTTGCGGAAGATCTCGTGGAAAAAACAGCTTCGGGAACCGGTGTGACACGCGGCTCCTACCTGGGAAACCTTTGCAAGAATCGTATCCATATCGCAATCTGCAGTAAGACTTTTCACATACTGGAAATGACCGCTGGTCTCACCCTTAAGCCACAGCTGCTTTCGGCTTCTGCTATAGTAGGTCATTTTGCCCGTGATCAGAGTTTTGTGAAAAGACTCCTCGTTCATATAGGCAAGCATCAATACTTCGTTGGTGCGCCAATCCTGTACAATTACAGGGACCAGCCCATCTGTGTTTTTCTGAAAATCGGACCACTCGAAATTGGGCTTAAAGTCCTGCGTTTCCATTCCGTTTTCACGGCAAAGTGCTTTCAGTGTCTGAATCTGCTGTGCATTGTCGTTGATGGCATTTCCGGTAACCCCGCATACCTTTTCGCAGGAGAAGATATCGAGAAGCTTGTTTAAGGCAATGTTATTGATCTGTACAAGAAAAGGAAGCGTAAAGGCACTCTCCGTCTCACGGATTTTATGGGGATTCATCAAGACAAGGGAGGATACATATTGGTCGATCAGGTTCCGGCTTTCAAGGATCTCCTCCGGGTCGTTGAAGCAGGCTAGAATTTTGTCCTTACCAAATTTTAAGGAGACCTCCTCGGTAATATCGGCATTGATTAACACACCATTTTCGTCCTTGTCAAAATTGAGGATCACTCTCTTACATCCCGCATAAAGGAGTTTTTTGACATCCTCCATGCGATGAATTACGCCTCCTCCGATGACATCCATCTCGGCGAGAGTACAAATTTCCTTGATAATATCCAGATCCATCTCATGATCGGCATCATTCTCCCAGAGATCAAATACAATCAGCTCGTCGGCACCATTCTCATTGTACGTGGAAACCAAACGAATCGGATCAGTCTCAACAATCGTGGTGTCACTCAGATTGCGGATCGCGTGACCCCTGTGAAGATAAATACAGGGAACAAATTTCTTGGTATACATATGTAGATTCCTTCCTGTGTAATATTGCATGAACGATTAGAGACTGCCCTTGGTGCTGAGCACTCCGTCAATACGGGGATCCATGCCGGTCGCCTGGTCCAAAGCTTTGGCAAAGGACTTAAAAATCGCTTCAATCATATGGTGGTTATTGCTTCCTGCCAGCATCTTGATATGAAGATTCATACCGGCACTGTAGGATACGGCATAGAAAAACTCCTTCACCAGTTCGGTATCCAGATATCCCACCCGCTGGGCGGTAAACTCGCATTCAAAATTGCAGTAAGGCCTTCCGCAGAGATCGATTGCGCAGAGTGCAAGAGCATCGTCCATGGGGAGTATAAAGTATCCAAAGCGGTTCATCCCCTTCTTATCCTGTACAGCCTGTGCAATTGCCTGACCCAGTACGATTCCCGCATCCTCCACCGTGTGATGACCATCCACGGCAAGATCACCCTTGATCTTACAGTCCAGATCGAAAAATCCATGTTTGGAAAAGCCCTCCAACATGTGGTCAAAAAAACCGATTCCGGTATCGACAGATGCTTTCCCGGTACCGTCCAGGTTGAAAGTGATTGTGATATCGGTTTCCTTCGTGGTTCGGGTCACCGTTGCTGTGCGTGCCATTCTTTGCTCTCCTTCTTTTAGGGTGCAGGTCAATATCTGCTTATTCTTCGTTTTCAAATCTCACTTTAATACTATTTGCATGGGCGGTCAAGCCTTCGCTCCCGGCAAACAGTTCAATCCGGCTGTGCACCTTGCGAAGGGCTTCTCCGGAATATGAGATGATACTGCTCTTTTTGATAAAATCATCCACATTTACAGGGGAGAAAAATCTTGCCGTGCCGTTGGTGGGCAAGATGTGGTTGGGTCCTGCAAAATAATCTCCCAGCGGCTCAGAGGAATATTCTCCCAGGAATATGGCTCCCGCATTGCGCACACGGGTCATCGTATCAAAGGGATTGGCAGTTAAGATCTCCAAGTGCTCGGAAGCAATCTCATTGACCGCATCAATGGCATCTTCCATGTTCCGGGCAACCAGAATATAACCATAATTGTCCAGTGATTTACGGATGATGTCTGCACGGGAGAGATTCTTTACAAAGCCCTCCACCTCTTCGGATACCTTTGTGGCAAGTTCGGCGGAGGTGGTAATCAAAATTGCACTTGCAAGCTCGTCATGTTCTGCCTGAGACAAAAGGTCTGCAGCCACATAGCGGGGATTGGCGGTCTCGTCTGCAAGAACCAGAATTTCACTGGGACCGGCAATGGAATCAATACTCACATAGCCGTACACCGCCTTTTTGGCAAGAGCCACAAAGATGTTGCCGGGGCCGGTGATTTTATCCACGCGGGGAATGGTTTGTGTCCCAAAAGCAAGAGCGGCAATGGCCTGTGCACCGCCTACCTTGTAGATAGTGGATACGCCTGCAATATCAGCGGCAACCAAAGTGCCGGGATTTACTTTGCCCTCCTTATCGGGAGGGGTGGTCATAACAATCTCCGAAACGCCTGCCACTTTGGCCGGAATAACATTCATCAAAACACTGGAGGGATAAGCTGCCTTACCGCCGGGGACATAGACACCCGCCCTTCTGATGGGTGTGATTTTCATGCCAAGAATCGTTCCGTCCTCTTTGGCGTCAAACCAGCTGTTGCGAAGCTGCTTTGCGTGGAAGGAGCGAATATTCTCGGCACTTTGACGAAGAACATCGATCAGGGCGGGATCAAGCAAGGTATAAGCTTCTTCGATCTCAGCCCTTGTCACGCGGATGTTCTCCGGGGTGAGTTGAAATTTGTCAAACTGAAGCGTGTAATCGAACACTGCGCGGTCTCCGTTTTCGCGCACATTCTGAATAATAGTATTCACTGTGGCTTCGTACTGTGAATAGTTGTTGGGGCTTCTTTTTAAGAGATCGTCCAACAGACTTTTCTTGGTCTCCTGAGTCAGGGTTATTGTTTTCATAGTATTTCCTCACTTCTTGTCATATTCTTATAAAACTGTCTTTATGCGCTCCACCAGATCCTTTATTCTTGCGGTTTCCATCTGCATGCTGACGGGGTTGACGATCATGCGTGCTGAGAGGGGGCACACCTCTTCCAACACCTCCAGGCCGTTCTCACGGAGTGTGGAACCGGTCTCCACGATGTCCACGATCACATCGGACAACTCCACCAAAGGACCCAACTCGACGGAACCGTTTAACTTGATAATATCAATGGTCTGGTGCTTTTTATTTGCAAAATAATCTTTCGCAATCACAGGATATTTGCTGGCAACGCGGATGCGCTCATGATGTTCCAGCAGTTTCCTTGCACTTTCCGGCCCGCAGACACACATCCTGCATTTACCGTAACCAAGATCTAAAACTTCGTACACATTACGGTTCTCCTCCATGATGGTATCCTTGCCGACCACACCGATATCTGCGGCACCATACTCCACATAGGTGGGAACATCAGGCCCCTTTGCGAGAAAAAAGCGCAGTTTCAATTCCTCATTTACAAAAATCAGTTTCCTGGAGTTTTTGTCCTTCATCTCTTCGCAGGTGATGCCGATCTTCTCAAAAAGCTCCATTGTCTTATTGGCCAGTCGGCCCTTGCCGAGAGCAAATGTCAAATAACGGTCCATTATAAATTCCCTTTCTGCGGAAGCAGTTCCACTCTCTTACCTTCCTGGCGAAGCTTTTGTACCTTGCGTAATGTTTCCTGAAAGGAAGCCGTATCGGATGGATCATACAGAAGCTTCATCGTAGACTCATTGCAATGGACGGAAGCCTTCTGGTATTCCAAAGCCTCCATCAGATCGTCAACCGTCATACAAAAGCCGATCGCGGGCGTGTCGTTCATACCAAATTGATTGAGCAACCGGTCATAGCGTCCACCCTTGACAACTGCATCACCGAGCCCATAGGTGTAGGCTTTAAAAATGACACCGGTGTAATAATTATATTTGCTGAGCATACCGAGGTCAAAGGTCACATATTCCGCAACATTGTACAGCGCAAGCATTTCGGACAATTGTTCCAGACGTTCGATCGCTGCTTTGGACCTTGCATTGTTGACCATGTTTTTTGCTTCTTCCAGATCACACATACTCCCGAACATATCAGCAATTTTGAGCAGTCTGCTGCGATAGGGTTCGGATACTTCACGTTCATCCAAAAGCTCCTGTGCGGCAAAATAATTCTTGCCGGAAATACAATCGCGCAGAGCATATTCCGTCTCTTCGTCAAGACCGGCTTCCTCGCAAAGTCCCTTAAAGTATTCCAGCTCTCCGACGGTCACCTGAAAATGCTTTAACCCCAATTCTTTCAGGGATTCAATCACAAGTGCGATCATCTCGGCATCCGCCTGCACAGAGCCATCTCCGATCAGTTCCGCGCCCATCTGTGTGACTTCACGAAGCTTTCCTCTGAGACTGGAAGTATTGGTAAAGGTATTGCCCATATAGGTGAAACGCACCGGTTCTTCGGCATCACAGAAATAGGTTGCCGCACATCTGGCGATGGAAGGTGTAAAATCCGGGCGCAAAACCAAAGTATTTCCTTCTTTATCGAAGAATTTGTACAGCTCCTTGCTGGGAGTTGTGCCGACCTCTTTGGAAAAGACATCGAAAAACTCAAAGGTTGGTGTCTGGATATCCTCATACCCGTAGCCGGCGATTTTGGCGTGCAGTAAATTCTCGATGTGAAGCTTTAACGCATACTCGCTTCCGTAGATATCTCTTACCCCTTCCGGGGTATGCAACAATCGTTTGCTCATGAAAATAACATCTCTCTTTCCTTATGTTATATCAAATTATTACAGGGGATGGACACTTTAATGCATTAACGTGCTACCTAATTAGCAAATTAGCAGAATAAACTTTTAACAGTATACTCAATATTTTGCACTCTGTCAATCCCTATCTTCCAGATCCTTTTTGAGCATCTCAAGATACGGGACCAGAATTCCGTTCTTTTTCGGTATTGTATACTCGGGATTCAGTTCATCGAAACGGAAGCTTTTACGACCGCCGTCCTTTGCCCGATCCCAGAAAAAACGGAGCATTTCATAGGGCAGATAATAAAACAGGTCCTTGTGTGTGTAATAAATCAGAAAAAAAGCGATACCGCCCTGCTTTTCAAATTGCTGCATAAAGGCAACCTGATGTTCATGGATGTTTTGTAAAGCAAAGGTATCCGTTGCACATTCCTTGGCGTCAAAGCAGACGGGAATCCCCTGAACCACACCGATATAGTCCACCGTACTCTTCTGGTCAAAATAGGCCAGAGTAATGTGGCGAGACTCTTTATCCATCTTGATCGGCGTAATCGGAGTCGGTATTTTCTGAATCAGCGCAAGGCCGTTTTCCGCATATTTTTCATTTGTCCGATTCACCATTTCTTCCAGCGTGGATCCGCGTAGGCCGCGGGAATTCCAGGTAGCCATAATATGTTCCCCTATTCCTGTATGATTGTGTTCTATGAGACAGGCGTATTGAAAAGTCCAAGTGTGGACAGTACCTTTACAAAGGATTCCGGAAGCGGTGCCGTAATCGTCTTACCGCGCAGGCCCTGCAACGGGCAATCCGGCGGAAAACTCACACGCTGCGCATGCAGAAGCTGATAGGGCAGACCGGCAATATCTGCCGGAATGGTATCCCTACACTTACCACCTGGACAGCCGTACTTGTGATCTCCGATTAACGGATGCCCCTCCGCTGCCAGATGAGCACGGATCTGGTGTGTTTTGCCGGTAAAAAGCTCAACTTCCAGATAGGTACATCCGCAAGCCTGTGCCAGCGGATGGTAAAAAGTCTTTATAGCGGAAGCATCACAATCCGCAGGCTTTGTCATGTAGCAGGTAACCTGGTTTGTCTTTGTATTTTTCACAAGGTATCCCTCCAGAGTGGAATCCTTTGTGATAGTACCGTAGCATACTGTATGATAGATCTTTGTGAGTTGATGCTGCTTGATGACACAGCTGAGGGCGCGAAGCCCCGGAAGGGATTTTCCGCAGAGGACAATCCCGCTGGTATTGCGGTCCAGGCGATTGCACACGGAAGGGTGGAATTTTGTCAACTCTTCTGCTGTAATCTGACCGGAATGAAGCAGATAACCGATCAACCATTCATTTAGAGAACGATCGTCCGGCCCTGCTTTCTGCGTCAACAAACCGGCAGGCTTATCAATCAAGCATACATCATCATCCTCATAAAGCACATGGATTTTGTACTGCAAGTTTAGGGTTTGATAGGTGCTTAAGTATTGGTTTTTGACGGTGGATTGTTCCTTCTGTGAGGGCAAACAACCGCGGAACTTTGCAAAGGTTTCTTCGGAAAAGAAGAAGGAAACGGTATCACCCGCATTCAGAAGCTCATTCCCCTCTGCCTTTTTGCCGTTTAGCGTGATATTCTTCTTTCGCAGCATTTTGTAAAGAAAGCCGGACCCCGCTTCGGGCAGATATCTGTGTAGGAACTTGTCAAACCGCTGTCCTGCCTGGTTTTTTGAAATTACGACGGATTGCATTTTATTCTCCTAAAGGGCGATGCTTTTTAAGGTTGCAAGGATGGGCAGAGTGTTCTTTTCATTGGTATCGAGTTCACGCATTTGATCCAGGCGGTCGGTATACCTGGACAAATCTGTAAACAGCTTGATGGACACATCCTGAAAGCCATCCTTGGAAAGACAGCCGTTCAGATGTCTGTAAAACGCCTGTTCATCCATTCCTTTGTCCGCTGTATAGGCGCAAATGGTGTTTCCCTTGACACTGATGTGGTCAATGCGAAAGTTGGCACTGCCTGAGGTAAATACCATATCAAAAAGCCCCATAAGTCCCCCGGAATGCTCTTCAATCTTTATAACGGTTGTCTTGTCGCAGCTTTTATAACGAAAGAACATGATACACTCTACAGCGCTTTTGCTGGCAGGGAGACATCCAAGGACTGCGACAATCGTCAACAGGTTGACGCGATTGCCGGTGGTAATCCATCCTGCGGCGAACAGCGATGCAGAGATGGCGAAATAGACAAGCGTACGCACCAGTTCATAGACTCTTTGGGTCTTCAGGTAGTTTTTGGTTCCCTTCGCGGGATCTGTGGAAACGAATCGGATCAGTTGCATGAATTACCTCTCTTTCCGTCCTTCTAAGGTATAAAGCATTGCATAATCATAACTCTATTTCTTTTTATGGGTGTTGCGAATGGTCTTCTTCTTTCGCGGTGCGGTGCCATCCTTTTTCCTATCGGTGGAAGGCTTCCTGGGTCGAATCAGACATTTTTTGTCGAAACCGATCAGATCCGTTCGACCGGCCTTGGTAAGTGCCTCATAAACCAGATCGTAGTTGCGGGGATTGCGATACTGGATCAGTGCACGCTGCATGGCCTTCTCATGAGGATTGCGGCATACATATACCGGCTTCATATCGCGTGGATCCAGACCGGTATAATACATAACCGTGGACATCGTGGATGGCGTTGGATAAAAGTCCTGTACCTGCTCGGGCATGTACCCTAAGTCACGAAGATACTCCGCAAGAGCGATCGCTTCTTTTAATGTGGATCCCGGATGGGACGACATTAAATAGGGAACCAGGAACTGTTTTAGGCCAAGCTTCTGATTGATACGCTTGTATTTTTCCACAAATTTTTCATAGACTGCATTCTCCGGTTTGCCCATACGGGTTAGAACCGGATCGGCAATGTGTTCGGGAGCAACCTTTAATTGTCCGCTGACATGGTATTGCACCAATTCTTTAAAAAAGGTATCGTCCGGATCGGCTAAAAGGTAATCGAAACGAATACCGGAACGCACAAACACCTTCTTTACACCCGGCAGGGAACGCAGTGAACGAAGAAGCTTTAAATAGTCGCTGTGATCCACCTTCAGATTGGCACAAGGTTTTGGAAAGAGGCACTGTTTTTGCTTACACACTCCATGAGTCAGCTGTTTCTCACAGGAGGGCATGCGGAAATTAGCGGTAGGTCCTCCCACATCATGAATGTATCCTTTGAAATCAGGATCCTCTGTTAGAAGTCTTGCCTCCGCCAGAATGGACTCGTGACTGCGAACCTGTACCGTTCGTCCCTGATGAAAGGTAAGAGCACAGAAACTGCATCCGCCAAAGCACCCGCGATTACTGATCAGCGAGAACTTAATCTCGGAGACGGCGGGAACCCCGCCGAGTGCCTCATAGGAAGGATGATAGTTTCTTCTGTAAGGCAGTGCATAGACATCGTCCATCTCCTGCGTTGTGAGCGGCGGTTGAGGCGGATTCTGTACCACAAAAATTCCATTCGGATAAGCCTCAATCAGCGGTTTCCCGGTGCAGAAATCCGTGTTTTCATGTTGGATGGCAAAACTCTTAGCATAGTGCGATTTGTCCTTTTTCATTTCGTCGTATGAGGGAAGGACAATCCCCTGATAGATCCCCGAGATATCACGGGTACGATACACGGTTCCCCGTATAAATGTGATGTCTTTGACGGATATTCCGGAAGAAAGCGCATCCGCTGCTTCTACGATCGCTTTCTCTCCCATTCCGTAAATGAGCAGATCCGCCTGGGAATCCAGAAGTACCGATCGTTTAAAATGATCGCTCCAATAATCATAATGTGCCATTCTGCGAAGACTGGCTTCGATGCCACCGATGATGATGGGTGTGTTCTTGTAGGTCTTCCGGATCAGATTTCCGTATACGACGGTCGCGTAATCCGGGCGTTTCCCCGCCACTGCACCGAGCGTGTAGGCATCATAATCCCGACGTTTTTTGGATACGGAATAGTGATTGACACAGCTGTCCATGTTGCCGGCAGTGATCAAAAATCCCAGACGCGGCTCTCCCAGAATGGTCACGGAGGACTCGTTGCGCCAATCGGGCTGTGAGATGATTCCCACTGTGTAGCCGTGTGCCTCCAGAATGCGGCTGATGATGGCATGCCCAAAGGAGGGATGATCCACATAGGCATCACCGATCACATACACAAAATCAAGCTGCCGGATTCCTCTTTTCTCCATATCCTCTCTGTTTATCGGAAGAAAGAGGGACTCGAAGGGAATCGCATAGAAATCTTCAATGTAGTAATCGGAAAGAGCTTTCTTTTGTTCGCGCACACTTACAGAATACGCATCATCCACAGCGCAGACTTCCATTCCCGCTGCTTTTGCTGCCTGTATTCCGGGTAAGATGTCCTCAAATACGAGGCATTCCTCCGGTTTTACGCCAAGGCCCTGTGCAACCTTTAAATAGATGTCCGGTGCAGGTTTTCCGTTTGTGACTTCACTTCCGGTCATAATACAATCAAAATAGTCGTGAAGCCCGTGTACATTTGCGATGTTTTCCACAAGCTCTCTGGAATTGCTGGTTGCAATTCCGAGACGGATGCCATGAGCTTTACAATTTCGAATAAAATCGTATGCCCCCGGCTTCAAGGGGACTTCCCTTTCGTATTTATCCCACGCCATTCGATTCCAGTCTTCTTTGATTTTGTCAATGGAGTCCGGAATGGAAAAACGTTCTTTAAAATACTCGGCAGTCTGTTGAAAGCTCATGCCCTCGATTTCTTTTTGCAGATTTTCGGGCATGGGAATTTGAAAGCGCTGAAGATATTCGATATCGATTGCCTTCCACATCCACATGGAATCAACCAACGATCCGTCCAGATCAAAGATGACGGCACTTTTATTTTTGAGCATTTGTTCCTTCATATAATGCATGAATCTCCTTTTCGGTAAGGACTCGGTATTCTCCCGGACGTAAGGTTTCATCCAGAGAAAGCGGACCGAAGGAAATGCGTTTCAGATGGACGACGCAGTTACCCACCGCAGTAAACATTCGTTTTACCTGATGAAATTTGCCTTCCTGAATGGTTAACAGAACTTCAAGTTCGCTGAGAATTTTTACCTTAGCGGGCAGGGTTGGCTTATCCTCCCCAATATCTACACCGCCCTCAAGGTGAGTAACATCATCCGTGCTTAATGAATGGGCCAGTGTGACAAGATAGGTTTTGTCCACATGTTTTCTGGGTGATAAGAGCATGTGTGCCAAAGCACCGTCATTGGTGAGGAAAAGAAGACCCTCTGTGTCTTTGTCGAGGCGTCCGACCGGGAAAATCCCGCTTTTTTCGTCGCAGGATATCAGATCCAGTACGGTTTTGCAGGCAGAATCACGGGTTGCTGAGACAACACCGCCGGGCTTGTTCAACATATAGTAGACAAATTGTTTGTAGATGAGTGGTTTTTCCTGGAAGCAAACGGTATCTGTTATCTCGTTAATTTTTTGCTCCGGTCTGGTACAGACAGTACCGTTTACCGTGATGAGGCCTTTGCGGATATATTCCTTAACCTGACTACGGGTTCCCAGGTTGACCCGGCATAAAAATTTGTCCAAACGCATGAGATTTCGATTCTCCTCATATCTTGTAGCAAGTCTGTGCATGGAACGGGTAACTATTTGAAAAAAGCAATCTATTCAGTGGTGTTTATCGGTCTGTTTTTCTGCATTCTTCGGTATCCCAAAGCAGCACTCTACTATGCGTTCACGGGACTGGATCTGTGGTATAAAAAACTGATTCCCTCTCTTCTTCCCTTTATGATTCTGTCCGGAATGATGATTCGAATGCAGTTGACCGGTGGATTTGTCAGATGGTTCAAGCCGGTGTTGGGGCCTCTCCTTGGGCTGTCAAAAAACGGAATCTACGCGACGATTATCGGCTTTTTGTGTGGTTTCCCAATGGGGGCGAGAACCATTGCCGAGTTGATGGAAAACAGGATGCTCTCCCGCAAAGAGGGAGAATATCTGCTTGCCTTTATCAACAATATCGGGCCTGCCTATTTCTGTGGTTTTGTGCTTCCGCTCCTTCAGATCGACCGACCGTTTCCCTATCTGTTCGGGATGTACGGATTGCCTTTTTTCTATGGTGTGATGCTGCGCCACACATTCTACCGGAATGTAAATTTTCCGGAGTATGAGAAGTCCGAAGAAAAGCCGATGATGAATGTCCTGCAGGCTCTGGATGAAAGCATCCGAGCCGGTTTGATCGGAATTGCCGGACTGGGTGGCTATATGATTCTGTTTAATCTCTTCCTTCTCCCGATTCGACTGCTTTTCGGGCAGATGGCGACTTATCTGGCTCCGATTTTTGAAATCAGCGGGGGCCTGGCCGGACTAAAGAACCGGCTGCCCTTCTACTCCCTGATCTGTCTTCCGTTTGGCGGCATTTCCTGCATCGCACAGACGTATGGTTGTATTAGTAAAACCGGATTATCACTCCAAAGATATACGTTTCACAAAATCGTACTCACACTTCTGACAGCACTGTACTATATGTTTCTGTTCGGCTTGTCATCGTAGCGCTCCCGTCTTTTGTCGGCAAGCTTCCTTCTTCTGCGTTTGCTCTTTTGATGCATTGCGATAAACTGCGATGTCAGAACAATTATCAGAAGTACAATCACTATAATCACACAAATCCCAAGAAAGTTTTTGAGCTTCAACGCTTTGGAAGAGGCTGTATCCGTTGCTTGAGAATCCGGTGTGAAGGTTACGGTCTGTAAACTCTCCGATGAGATATCGGAGGCTTCGGACAGTACAGAGATTGCTTGATCTGCTGAATTCTCCCGGGCGGAGGAAAATACTTGTTCCACCTTTACGGTGTTGCTTTCAAGAAACAGATCAAAGTTATTGTAGGCTCGTATCACTATGCTGGGATTTACGGTTCCCTCGGGGATTTCCAGCGTGAGCGGGAAGGAATCCCGGTAACTGCCGTCATAAATGTTACAATCCGGCCAGAGCTGTCGGGTACTGTAGGTAAGACCGCCATCCAGACTGTAATCATAATAGAGAAGCATGCTGTCATAGTCGGCAGCGGAAACATCGAGTGTCACCGTCAAATCGTCTGTATCAATAGCCTGTTTTTCAATGATACAGATATCGGGAGCTGTCTCATCCCGAAATGCCAGCCGGTTCTTCTCCTCGGGCAATATCGCAGGGTAATCCACACCGGTGCTGTAATCTACGCCCAAAATTGTACTTTTCAGGCCAAAATATCGGGCGATGGAGGTCGCATCTGCGACGCCGAAGGCTTTCAGATCCTCGTCAGAACTTAGGAATACGGTATCCCGCGGCTCATCCACATGGCAGTGCTCAATGATCACTGCAGGCACTTCCAATGCGACGCATTCACGAATCACTCCGTAGTAATCTTCTTTGTCGTTATTTTGTCGGGTTTTGATCCCGCGAAGACTAAGCCCCATTTCTTCCATCTGTTTCATCTGGAGCCATCCGAACTGATAACCGTATGCATGATAAGGAGGAGCACAGGAGATCCAAACCTCCGAGCCGAATAATTCGTGATTTTCAGAGGCATTGTAATGAATGCTGAATAAAAAATCTGCATTCACAGAGGCTGCAAACTCGGCGCGTTCCTTTAATGACATATCTTCGTCTTCCGTATGCGTAAGGTATACCTCAATGCCCTCATACTTCTGCAGTTCTTCATAAGCTGCCAGGGCGGTGACCATTGTCATGGATTTCTCTAAAAAACCATTCTCGGTTGTACCATCGTTCTTTCCTCCGTGTCCGGGATCCAAAACGATGACGACAGGGGTTTGGGTCTGCTGCACACGACCGGTCGATTGACCCTCTGCACGTACCGGTATCGAAAGCATGGACAAAAGCAAGAACACGTTTAAGATAAGGATTGTTTTTTTTCGCAATGCAAAATACCTCTCTGGGTGTCGGTTCCGTGAAGCTTAACAAGATTTTATCTATACTTATGAAAAAACCGGTTTTCAGAAGAAAACCGGTTTCACTTTCTATTCCCCGTCTTCCGGCTGGAATTGCTCGGTTTCCAGCGGTTCATCCAGGATATCCTCATCTTCTACCGGACGAAGTTCGCTTCGATTGGACTGGATGATGTTGCGGTAGTGGGTCAGGTTGGCAATCAAGGTATCATAATTGGAGGTTGCTGTCTGGATGGAGGAAGTCAGGATCTCTTCCATATGAGAAAGTACATCATCCATATACTCGGTTGCCGCTGCACGCAGACTGTTTGCCTCGATTGTTGCGGAATCCAAAATCTCCTGTGCCTGACGTGTGGCCATAGTCACAACCTCATTCGCCTGAGCATAAGCCTGTTGCATAATCTCATGTTCGTTAATCAGTTCTGTGGTCTGAGCAGTTGCCTCATCAATCAAAGCCTGTGCTCTTTCGCGGGCATCATTGATGATGGCTTCCTTATTGCTGATGACCTTCTGATAGCGCTTGATTTCATCGGGCGTTCTCATACGCAGCTCACGAAGAAGTTCATCAATTTCATCTTTGTTCACAATGATTTCCGTTTTGGACATCATTCTGTATTTACAGCTTTCAATGTACTCTTCAATTTCATCCATTAACTGCTCAATTCTACTGCTCATTGAAATCTCCTTATTTTAGGCATTCTCACGATATTTTTCATAAATCATATTTGCTACAAACTCCGGTACACATTCACTGATATCCCCGTGAAAGCTTGCAATCTCCTTCACGCTGGAGGAGCTTAAGTAAGCATATTCCAGACTGGTTGTCAGAAAAACAGTATCCAGATTGCCGTGTGATAATTTGCGATTGGTCTGTGCAATCTGAAGTTCATACTCAAAATCGGTGATAGCACGCAACCCTCTGACTGCGACATGGATGTTTTTTTCGCGGGCATAATCGATCAGAAGACCGCTGAAACTGTCTATGTGAACATTGGGAATATCTTTTGTTGCCTCTCTCAGTATCTTAACACGTTCTTCCACAGAAAACAACGGGGTCTTTACTTTATTGTTAAGGACACTTACGGTAAGATCGTCGAACATTTCAGCAGCTCTTCTGATCACATCCAGATGACCGAATGTAACCGGATCAAAGCTTCCGGGATATACTGCTCTCTTCATGTTAACTGCTCCTGTAAATTATTGCTTTTTGCGAATGAAAGCATGTTTATTCGTCTTGTATCGTTTCTCACGGACTAAAACAAAGCCCAGTTCTTCAAGATCATCAAAGGATGTCTCCAGAGAAGCTTCCACGACGATGAGTGTACGGTCGGTGATATAACGCATTCCGCTTAGGACAGAGAGAATCCGTTTCTCATAGCCCTGATTATAAGGGGGATCCATGAAAAAAATGTCAACCTCTTTTTCATAGATATTCAGGAGTCCGGCATAAGCTTCCTGCTTTATCAGCATAGCACGCTCCTGCAGTTTCGTAAAGACAAGATTTTGTTCAATGCAGGCGATTGCCCTGGCCCCATTCTCGATAAAATATGCCTTTGCAGCTCCGCGGCTCAGTGCTTCGATACCGATTCCGCCGCTTCCGCTGAAGCAATCCACAAACACACATCCCGGGATATCCGACTGTAATATATTGAAAAGTGTTTCTTTGATACGATCCTGAGTGGGTCTGGTATCGTTTCCCTCCGGAGTTTTTAACGGGAGGCTTCTCGCAGTCCCTGCAATTACGCGCATATCTATGCCCTCACTTTAATCCCTTTGCTGTCACGTCTGCCCAGTTTGATATTATTTAAAATCAATTTCTTGGACTTATAATCAATGCTTGTCTCCACCGCATTTTGTGTATAGTAAACCGCCTCGATGCGGTCCTTCTCACCAAGCTTCATACCGCGAACGCCCACAGCTGCCTTTTTCTTCTCCGGAATCTCTTCCACGGAGAAACGCAAGAAAAATCCTTCTCTGGACTGCAAAACAATGTTCTTCTGATCGGTCAAGGTGGCGACACTTACCACCTTGTCACCTTCGGTGAGCTTTGTTGCGGCGACCGTGCGTTTCGCCACATCAAATTCACCGCCATCCACCAATTTCATCATGGACATTTCGGTTACAAAGATCACCTGGCAGAGATTCAGTTGCGTCTGACTGGTGATTGCTACAATCTCTTCGGAGGAGGTATAATTGCTCACATTATCGATGGGGACCCCTTTATCGCGGAACTTACCGAAAGGAAGATCCTGGACCTTTACCGTATGCATTTGACCGCCATCCGTAAAGATGCATATCTTGCCGGTATTTTTGCAGACAAATACATATTTGTTCTCAGCGTCAGCTGCTTCCTTGTTGCGCTCATAGGTTGCCATATCGATTGTTTTGGCATAACCGAAACGATCCATCAGGAACATGACTTCCATCTCTTCCAGTTCCTTCTCTTTGTAAACAGCCTCCTGACCGTTTTCAATGAGGGTCCTGCGCTTACGGCCATACTCCTTCTTAAATCCGTCCAGTTCATTCATGATGACCTGAGCCATGGATTCTCTGCGGTCCAGGATATCTTCGTAGCGATAGATATTGGCCATGGTCTCTTCGTGTTCGTTGATCAGGGCCTCCAGCTCCAGGCCGATCAATTTGTACAAGCGCATTTCCAGGATGGCATTGGCCTGACGCTCCGTAAAACGAAGCTGTTGTGCCATAATCTTGGATTCCTTGGATTTGAATTTTATTCCTTCTGTCTCACCCTGTACAAGACAGTTGAAAGCCATCTTCCGATCCCTTGATCCCCGTAGAATTTCAATGACAAGATCAATGACATTGCAAGCCTTGATGAGTCCTTCCTGAACCTCTTTGCGCTCCATTTCCCTGGCAAGGAGATTGGTGTATTTGCGGGTTGCCACCTCAAACTGGAAATCCACATTGGCTTTGATGATTTGCTTAAGCCCCATGGTCTCCGGTCTGCCGTCTGCGATCGCCAGCATGTTGACCCCGAAGGTATCCTCCAGACGGGTCTTTTTGTAGAGCATGTTGACAAAGTTTTCCGCGTCAGCATCTTTCCGTAGTTCAATGACGATACGGATTCCTTCTTTGGAAGACTGATTGGAAATATCCACGATATCCGCTGTCTTCTTTGTTTCCGAAAGGGCTGCCACATCCATCAGGAATTTTGAGATATTGGCGCCGATCATGGTGTAAGGAATCTGTGTGATAACGACATTGGTCTTTCCGCCCTTAGCTTTCTCTATTTCAACCTTTCCGCGCAACTTGATCTTGCCGGAACCGGTCTCATAGATATCGACCAGTTCATCTTTGTTGATCACAATTCCGCCGGTGGGAAAATCAGGGCCCTGAATGTATCGCATGAGCTCCCTAGTTGTGATGTTTTCGTTGAGCATGTATGCTTTCGTCGCATCAATCACTTCGGTCAGATTGTGAGGTGGAATGCTGGTTGCCATTCCTACAGCGATTCCCTCGCTTCCGTTCACTAGGAGATTGGGAATTTTCACCGGCAAAACGGAGGGTTCCTTTTCCGTCTCGTCAAAGTTGGGAATAAAATCCACAACATCCTTATCCAGATCCGCTAGAAACGCTTCCTGCGTAATCTTCTGCAATCTGGCTTCCGTATAACGCATTGCAGCGGCACCGTCGCCCTCAATATTGCCGAAGTTACCGTGTCCGTCAATCAGCGGAAGTCCTTTTTTGAAATCCTGACTCATGACAACCAGCGCATCGTAGATGGAGCTGTCCCCATGGGGATGGTATTTACCCATGGTATCCCCGACGATGCGTGCACTCTTACGATACGGGCGGTCATAACGAATGCCTAATTCCTGCATATCGTAGAGAACACGTCGTTGTACCGGCTTTAATCCGTCCCTGACATCCGGGAGCGCACGGGCAATGATGACGCTCATGGCATAATCAATATAGGATTTCTGCATTTCCTCCGAATATTCGGTTCTCAAGATTCTATCATTTTCGTTCATGTTTTCCCTCATTGATCCTGATGTATTGAGAATGCGAAAGCGTGGACTTTTTATACATCCAGCTCAGCATCCTGTGCGTGGTCGTAAATAAACGCTTTTCTGGGCGGTACTTCTGTTCCCATCAGCATTTCCGTCATCTGATCCGCAAGGCGTGCATCCTCAATCTCAACCTTCTTTAACAGACGTTTCTCGGGATCCAGCGTGGTTT
This sequence comes from uncultured Lachnospiraceae bacterium, assembly GCA_945833775.1. Classification (GTDB taxonomy): domain Bacteria; phylum Bacillota; class Clostridia; order Lachnospirales; family Lachnospiraceae; genus Acetatifactor. The sequence goes on along the minus strand of CAMAGI010000015.1, from coordinate 2,545 downwards.
CCCAGAGCTGTTGCGCATCCATTTCACCGAGTCCCTTGTAACGCTGCAGGGTAAAGGGTCCTTTGTGGGTTTTGCGATATTTTTCCAGTGCCTTGTCATCGTACAAGTACTCTTCAGAACCCTTGGACGGCATCGCTTTGTACAGAGGGGGCATTGCAATATAGACATGTCCCTCAAAAATCAGTTCCGGCATAAAGCGGTAAAACAGTGTCAGAAGCAAAGTGGAAATATGTGCGCCGTCCACATCTGCATCGGCCATGATAATGATCTTGTCATAGCGCAGCTTTGAAATATCGAAGTCATTGCCGTATCCCTCGGAAAAACCGCATCCAAAAGCATTGATCATGGTCTTGATCTCGGCATTTGCAAGCACTTTATCGATGCTGGCCTTCTCAACATTCAGAATCTTGCCGCGAATAGGAAGAATTGCCTGATACATACGATTTCGTGCCGTTTTTGCACTTCCTCCTGCAGAATCACCCTCAACGATGAAAATCTCGCATTTGGAAGCGTCCTTTGACTCGCAATTTGCAAGTTTTCCGTTAGAATCAAAGGAAAATTTCTGCTTAGTGAGCATATTGGTTTTGGCCTTCTCTTCGGTTTTGCGGATTTTTGCTGCTTTTTCCGCACATCCGATGATGCTCTTTAAGACTTCCAGATTACGGTCAAAGTAATGGACAATCTCATCTCCGGTAACCTTGCTGACCACTTTGGCTGCATCCTGGTTGTCCAGCTTTGTTTTGGTCTGTCCTTCAAAACGTGGGTCGGGATGCTTAATGGATACCACCGCTGTCATACCGTTTCGAACATCGGCACCGGTGAAATTCTGATCCTTGTCCTTGAGAATGCCAAGCTCTCTCGCGTAGTTGTTGATAACGTTGGTAAACATGGTTTTAAAACCGGTCAGATGGGTTCCGCCTTCGGAATTGTAGATATTGTTACAGAAACCGAGGACATTTTCGTGGAACTCATTGACATATTGAAAGGCTACTTCGACAGAGATGCCGTCCACTTCGCCACGGAAGAAAATAACATCGTGGATCGTCTCCTTGGAGCCGTTCATATCCTTGATAAAACCAATGATTCCCTCCGGCTCATGAAAGGTAATCTGCTCGACTTCATCTCCCCGTCTGTCTTCAAAAATGATGGTCAGATTGGGATTTAAATAGGCAGTTTCATGAAGACGGCTTTTGACCTCATCCTCCTTGAAACGGGTTCTGTCAAAGATGGTATCATCCGGCAGAAAATTAATGGTTGTTCCGGTCTCTTTGGTTTTACCGATCACCGGAAGAAGCCCGTCTACCAGTTCCAGGACGGGAATGCCACGCTCGTATTTATCCTCATAGATAGCACCTCCGGTTTTGACTGTAACGGTCAATCTGGTGGAAAGTGCATTTACCACGGAAGAACCTACACCGTGCAGACCACCGCTTGTCTTGTAGGCATTGTTATCAAACTTACCGCCCGCATGCAATGTTGTAAAAACCAGACGTTCCGCGCTGATACCTTTCTCGTGCATTCCAACCGGGATACCACGGCCGTTATCAGAAACGGTCGCTGATCCGTCCTTTTCCAGAATCACATGGATGGTATCACAGAAACCGGCAAGGTGCTCGTCCACGGAGTTGTCAACAATCTCATAGATTAAATGATTCAAACCTTTGGTGGAGACGCTGCCGATGTACATACCGGGTCTTTTGCGGACAGCCTCCAATCCCTCTAATACCGTTATGCTGGATGCATCATAATTACTTGTTTTTGCCATAAAACCCCTCTGAATTTTTGTTAAAAATCAAATGCCTGCTCCGCAGTCGCTTGATCTCTACTGCTTGTAGCTTACTCGAAAGCCTGCACCTTACGGTGCACAACATCTGCTGTCGCAGATGAGCTTTCTCGTTAATGACGCATTGAAAATCAAATGCCTGCTCCGCAGTCGCTTGATCTCTACTGCTTGTAGCTTACTCGAAAGCCTGCACCTTACGGTGCACAACATCTGCTGTCGCAGATGAGCTTTCTCGTTAATGACGCATTGAAAATCAAATGCCTGCTCCGCAGTCGCTTGATTTTCTACTGCGTCATTACATTATAACATATATTTTGTTATTTTGAAAAGTAAAAATACAAGATATATGGATCGGAAATGTGAAACAAACTCTATTCTGAAAAAGGATTCCTATCATTTGCTCTGTTTCCTGACACTTGGAATCATAAAGAGGAATAAGCGAAATCTTGTCTTTTACCTACTGACATATTGCGTCTTTGTATCAGTAGGTAATTTGCTCCATTTTTCTGATCTATTTACCTACCGGTATCTGTGTGATATTGATTCCGTAGGTAATCTACTTGAATTTACTGTTTTTTTACCTACTGACATCAAGCATTTTCGTTTCAACAGGTATTTGACTCAATCCAATTCCAAGTAACACACCGGCTACTTTCATTAATTCATTTTTGATATGTTTTGCATCTGGAGGAATCCCATACTCTTAAATTGTCATCCTTTGCTCAAAGAACTCGGATCTTTGGGTCTTGTAACAGGATGCTG
>CAMAGI010000014.1 GCA_945833775.1 uncultured Lachnospiraceae bacterium | reverse complement strand
CTGTGGAACTCCTCCGCCATCCGCAAGTACTCGGCGGAAGCATCCCGCTCTCCCAGCTCATCGCAGATTTCCGAAAGCTGATAGCAGCAGCTTGTCAGAATCCGCTGAAACATTTCACGTCCCTCCGTCCGGCTTTCCATCGCCTCCCGACCAAGGGCCAGCGTGCTCTCATAGTATTTCCGGGCTTCCTGCTTTCTTCCCAGCCGGCTGAAGCCCGCCGCGTAATTGTAGACCGCAAGGGTCAGTTTCAAGGCCTCCAATGGACTCTTGGCATTGTTATAGCAGTCAATCAGCCTGCGCTGCCACCGAAGAGCGGCCTCGTAATCTCTGTGAACACCGATTCCTTTTTCATACATGTGAATCAGTTTCTCCACCGCATCCGCCGACCCGTATTCCGCCGCCTGCGTGATCAACTGTACTGCTCTCTCATAATCCACTTCCACGTCGATTCCGTTCAGATAGGCAAGACCCATCAGGTAGCACTGGGAAGGAGTATTTTTATTGTTCATACGGATATGGTCTTTGAGGGCATTCCAGAGTTCGTCCTCCAGATCCGCCGCTTTCTCAGGGTGAATGCACCGGGGAAGATCCGGATACAGTTCACTCAGACGCTGCTGATCCGTGGAGAGCATCTCCACCGCCATACGCGATTTCTGCTCGTTCCGCGCAAAGGGATATTCGATCTCCTGCACGTAATTTTTTTCGTTGATCAGATTCGGGGTCACCGCAAGGACGAATAAGTTGCTCTTGCAGATCGCTCCCCGGATGGCATCGTTAAAATCCTCCCCCGGTACCAGAAATTCATCGTACCAGATCGCCACATCACGGCAGAACGAATTTCCATGAATCAAATGCATCAATTCCTGCACATATTCGCGGTCCTTTTTGCGGTAGCTTAGGAAAATATAGGCGTCGAAAGCCTCCCGCACCTGTTCGGCTGTATGCTCATCCACCAGAGTTTTCTCCAAAAAACTGCGGAGCTTCTCCTCATAGGCTATCTCCGTCCGGTCCTGTCTGTTGGGATTGAGGCACTGCAGATCCCCGCACAGTTGATTGAACCGATACTCAATCCCCTCTTCCTCCAGAATCGGCAGCACAGGGATATGATGCTCCACCGCATACCTCAGCGCCTTCATGGACGCCTCATGTTCAAAAAAGCGGCTTGTGATCACCGCGGTTACCATCTGCACCTTCTGAGGATTCTGCAGAAGCTCCAGAAATGTCTCCGTCTCTTCGCCGGGCTGTGCATAGCAGATGGCGCAGCTGACGATATCGAATATCCGGTTACAGAGGGAATCCTTCTCCTGCCCAAGTGCATAGGCGGCAAGATCCCGCTCATCTCCGATCAGGTAAATTCTCTGTTTCCCGCGGGGACTGCTGTCTCCTTTGGTCTTGATTATCATTTGTCAGTACCTCCGTTTTACGGGTCGAGAGTTTGAACAAAACACCCGCTTATGTCCATTATACGCACTCTCCTCCGTTCACGGCAAGTTTCTTTTCATCTGATTTATGACGCAGAGAAAGCGTTTTGTCTTCTAGGCTACGTACAGGTACATAAAAATGAAATGGCAGATGCTTCCTCCCATCACAAACAGATGAAAGATCTCGTGAGAACCGAAAAATCTGTGCTTTGCATTAAAAACAGGCAGTTTCAGGGCGTAGATAACACCGCCCGCGGTATAAATCAGTCCACCTGCCAAAAGCCACAGAAAAGCTACTGTGGGCAGTGTCGCCAGGAGCTGTCCGAACACGAGCACACACACCCATCCCATTGCGATATAAATAACCGAGGAGAACCATTTCGGACAGGTCACCCAGCAGGCCTTGATAATCATGCCCACAAGTGCGATGCTCCACACCAGGAACAATAAGTGATATCCCAGTTCTCCGCCCAGTACGATCATACATACCGGCGTGTAGGAGCCCGCAATCAGTACGAATATCATCATATGATCCATTTTGCGGAAGATGCGAAGTGCTCTCCCGCTCACATTGATGGAGTGATACAGTGCACTCGCTCCATACAGAAGAATCATACTGAATATAAAAATTACCATGGCAACAAAGTTGTCCGTGCCTGCAGTCAATCCCGCCTTCACCAACAGCGGTACCGCCGCAAAAACAGCCATCATCATTGCCGCAAAATGTGTGAGGGCGCTGCCCGGTTCCCGAATTGTTATCTGCATAAGAATTCCTCCTCTTCTATTTTCATTCTAATATTTTATCTATAATTCCGCATCTTATGTATTTTAAAACGCATCATGTAGTTTCGTTTACTACTTGATGCGTCTATGATACTTCTTCTTGTTGCCTTTGTCAATTCGTTCTTTCTGAAAACTTCATAAAAAAACTCTGCAGACCATCAGGTCAGCAGAGTCTCTTTCATTTTTCGCAGTAATTCTTCCGTCCTGGTCAGGATCACTTCCTCATCCTTTTCCACCAGACCGCTCTTTCGGTATCGAAGTGTCAAAAAAGGAATTCCGTACGCAGTAAATGACAAGTCCTGTCCAAAGTCCTTTAGCAGCCCCGGTATACCCGCCGGATTGATTGCCGCATCGGGCTTGAAGGTTAAGGTGATCCGCTCATTTCTTCCCTTAACATCCGTCAAAAAGAGCTGATGCGCCGCAGTCCGGATCAAGGCAATGCGAAGCAGATTGTCTGCGGACTTCGGGATCTCCCCAAAGCGATCCAGCAGTTCGTCCCGCATGTCATCGCGTTCTTTTTCGTCTTCAATTCCCGCTATCCTCTTGTAGATATCCAGCTTCTGGACTTCATTGACGATGTAGCTTTCCGGGATATAGGCATCCACATCCAGATCCACCGTGGTGGTAAAATCCGCTTCCGTGGCAATCCCCTTCTCGTTCATCACCGCTTCATTGAGCATCTTGCAGTAGAGATCATATCCTACCGCCTCCATATGCCCATGCTGGCGCACCCCTAAAAGATTGCCTGCTCCGCGGATCTCCAGATCACGCATGGCAATCTTGAATCCGCTTCCCAGATCCGTGAATTCACGGATGGCAGCGAGACGCTTTTCCGCTACTTCCTTCAACAGCTTGTCTTTTTTATACATGAGAAATGCATATGCGGTCCGGTTGGAGCGGCCCACGCGCCCCCGCAGCTGATAGAGCTGGGACAGGCCCATACTGTCGGAATCGTGAATAATCATGGTGTTGACATTGGAAATATCCAGGCCGGTCTCGATAATGGTCGTGGACACCAGCACATCAATGGTTCCGTCGATAAAATCATACATGATGCGCTCCAGTTCCTGCTCCTTCATCTGCCCGTGAGCATATGCCACCGTTGCCTCCGGCACCAGCGCAGCAATGGATGCCGTGATGTCCGCGATATTATTGACACGATTGTAGACATAGTAGACCTGTCCGCCCCGTGCCAATTCTCTGGCGATCGCCTCTCTGACCAGCTCCTCATTGTACTCACACACAAAGGTCTGGATCGGCAGGCGGTCCTCCGGCGCTTCCTCCAGCACACTCATATCCCGGATACCGATGAGGCTCATGTGCAGCGTACGGGGAATCGGCGTCGCGGTAAGCGTCAGAACGTCCACGTTTTCCTTCAGCTTCTTAATCTTCTCCTTATGGGCAACGCCAAACCGCTGCTCCTCATCGATGATGAGAAGTCCGAGATCTTTAAACTGCACATCTGCAGAAAGTACACGATGGGTTCCGATAACGATATCCACAAATCCCTTTTGCAGATCTGCCACCGTCTTTTTCAGCTCTGCCGGCGTGCGGAAACGGCTCATCAGATCAACCCGCACGGGAAAATCCTTCATGCGCTGCACAAAGGTATTGTAGTGCTGTTGTGCCAGAATGGTTGTGGGCACGAGATAAACCACCTGTTTGCCCTCCTGCACGGCCTTGAATGCGGCACGGATGGCGATCTCCGTCTTACCATAACCCACATCCCCGCAGATCAGGCGATCCATAATCTTGTCGCTCTCCATATCTGCCTTGGTATCCGCGATGGCACTGAGCTGATCCTCCGTCTCCTCAAAGGGGAACATCTCCTCGAATTCCCGCTGCCATACCGTATCCGGTCCAAACCGATACCCCTGAGACTGCTGCCTGTGAGCATACAGTTCCACAAGATCCTTCGCCACTTCGCTGACTGCACTGCGAACCTTTGTCTTGGTCTTCTCCCATTCCTTGCTGCCCAGCTTGTTCAGCTTCGGCTTTCTTCCGTCCGCGGAGGCATATTTCTGAATGACGTCCAGGCCGGTGGCCAGAATGTATAGGTTCCCTCCGTCACGGTACTCGATCTTCATGTAGTCCTTGACCACATTCTCCATTTCAACCTTTTCAATACCGCGGTAAATTCCCAGTCCATGCGTCTCATGCACCACATAATCGCCGATCTGAAGTTGCGCAAAATCCTTGATCTTCTGACCCTGGTATTGGGCCTTTTTCTTCTTTTTGCGCTTTTCCGCTCCAAAAATATCCGTCTCGGAGAGGACAACAAACTTGATAAGCGGATATTCAAAGCCCCGGTTCACATGTCCGTAATAGGTCAGCACCTCCCCGGGAAGCACCTCCCGCAACGGATCCTCCGTATAGACCGCCGAAAGTTCCTGATCCCTCAGATCCTCCGCCAGACGCTTCGCCCTGGTTCGGGAACCGGACAAAAGAAGGACACGATAACCCTTCTTTCGATATTGTTTCAAATCCTTGACAAGGGACTCAAAGCTGTTGTTGTAGGGCGCCAGATTTCTGGCATTCGTGTCATATCGGTAACCATACTTAAAGTAGCCGGTCTTGCTCTCCATGGTAGAGATCGCCACCAGGCGACTGTGCGACAGTTTCGCCGCAACCTCCTCACCGCTGTAAAGGATATTCATCTGTCCCGGCAGAATGTAACCCTTCTGGGCGCGCTGAGTCATGCTCTCGCGAAATTCCAATTCCACTGCTTCCGCCTGTTCCTTCACACGGGCCGGTTCATCCACGAAAAACACAGCGCCCTGCTTTGCCTCCCCGGACAGGCGCCCAATGATCTCCGGAAGTGTCTGTGTCTCCTCATAAAAATAGTGGATATAGCTTTCCAGATTGGCATTGGCAATCCCCAGATCCAGCTCATCGCTCAGCTGCCGCACCTGTGTTGCGATGCGATGCGCTTCCTCCGGCATATGCTTTTCCCGGAAAAAACGCTCCCGCTCATCCGCCTCCTTCTGTAGACGCCCGACCCCTGCACGCACCCGGTCGGCATCCATGACAAATTCCGTGGCAGGGTAAATGCGCACACTCTCCAGCTTCTCGATGGACCGCTGGCTGAGGACGTCAAAGCTTCGCAGGGAATCCACCTCGTCACCCCACAGCTCCAGACGATACGGGTTCTCCTCCGTGAGATCAAAAATATCGATGATACCTCCGCGAACGGAAAACTGTCCCGGTCCCTCCACCTGATAGGTCTTTTCATACCCCATGTCCACCAGCCTGCGCGCAAGCTCACTCTCCCGGATCTCGCCACCTTTATGCACATCGATGCAATCGGAGGCATCCCAGAGTACCTGGGGGGACATCAGAGCGGCGAAGGTGGTAATGACCGTCATCGGTCTGCGTTCCACAAGCCGTCTGAGCGTCCGGATACGCTCTCTGGTCAGCTGGTTGCCGTGAATGTCCGCCTGAAAGAAAATCAAATCCTTCGCGGGATATAACATGCAGTTTCTGTCGTAAAACTTGTACTCCTCAAAGATTTCCTTCGCCCGCAGGTCATTGTAGGTCACGATCACTTTGCAGCGAAAGTCCTTGCCCAGACCATAGATCATATGAAGCTTCTGTGAGTCCACACATCCGGACAGCGAAATACAGGAGCCTTCCTTCTTCAAAGCCTCCCGAATCTGTTCGTATTCTGCAAGCTCCTGCAAAGGAGCCAGTAATGCCTGCATATCTCCCTCCTGCTGTCCGCTACTGCGCCGATGGGTGTCCTGTACCATTGAACCGGTTCATCGCCTGATCCGGCCCCTCTGAAATGATGGTGCGCACCGCATCGGCTGCCCGCACTGCTGCCTCATCCAGTTCTTTTCGCTCCTGTGCTGAGAAATGACCCAGTACATAATCTGCCAGATCCCATCCTTTCGGTTTTTCTCCAACGCCCATTTTAATGCGAACAAAGCTGTCATGTCCAAGATGCTGAATGATGTTTTTGAGTCCGTTGTGACCGCCCGAACTGCCCTTCTTGCGCACCCTGATCTGTGCCACCGCAAGACTGATATCATCCGCGATTACGATTAATTCGACGGTCTCGTCCACCTTGTAATAATCGATCAATTCCCGAACGCTCTCCCCACTCAGATTCATAAAGGTCTGGGGCTTCGCCAGAATGCATTTCTGCCCGCCGATGTATCCCTTTCCGATGACTGCTTTGTGTTTGCGCTCCAGAATCGCAATGTTCTCCTGTTCTGCTATTTTGTCTATTACGTCAAAACCGATATTATGCCTGGTATTTACGTATTCTTTTCCCGGATTTCCCAAACCCACGATAATGTACATACGAATCCCCATTCTTAGAACGTTTTTGCTCAAGACTTATCTGTGACGTTCCCGGCACAAACAGCCGCGGTATCCCTGAAAACAGGGTTTTCCGCGGTAGTAGTCTACCATAGAAAACCGGCAAATGCAATCCCCGGGCACAAAAACGAGTGGCCGCCGCTTACCTGCGACAGCCACTCATCTGCTTTTCTTCGTACTCAATCCTCAGCGCAGACCTGTTTCCGGTTCCTCCAACGCCTTTTCATAGGCTTCCAGAATGATCCGCTGGAAGCTTTCCCGGGTCGACGAATTGATCGGATGAGCAATATCCCGGTACTCGCCGTCTGCCGACTTCTTGCTCGGCATTGCGATGAATAAGCCCTTCTCCCCTTCAATGACCTTGATGTCATGAATCACAAACTCGTCATCCAGCGTGATGGAGACAATCCCCTTCATTTTACCTTCCTTGGTGATCTTCCGAACTCGCACGTCTGTTATCTGCATTTATGTACCCCCTGATTTCCACTACCGGTAATCGTGTCAGAGGACGTACCTCTCATTACGCTCCACCACGATCTTAATACCGCCTTCGCCTACGAAATGGGAATTTGCGCGTATGGTGTCACGACTCTCCACAATGCAATTTTCAATATACGTGTTGTCCCCAATATATACATCATTCAGAATGATGGAATTTTTAATAACGCAGTTATTACCGATATAACTCTTCTTAAATACTATGGAGTGCTCCACCCTGCCGTTTATAATACATCCGCTGGAGATCAGGCTGTCCTGAACCACTGCTCCGGGATTGAATTTTGCAGGCGGAAGATCATCCACCTTGGAGTAGATATCGGGATATTGCTTGAAGAAATAGTCCCGCACTGCCGGTCTTAGGAAATCCATGTTCGTGTTGAAATAGTCCTCAACAGATGCAATGTTTCTCCAGTAGCTCCTGAGCTTATAGCCGTAAATCCGCTTCACGTCCTTGTAACGGATCAGGATGTCCTTCACGAAATCGTACCGGTCTTCCTCCGCGCATTTCTCGATCATCTCGATCAAAAGACGCCTTCTGACAACATAAATGCCGCAGGAGATGGTATTTGTCTTCGCCTGAAGAGGCTTCTCCTCAAACTCTTCAATACGGCACTCCTCATTCATGCGAACGGTTCCGAACCGCTCAACGCCGGCTCCGTTCTCCATATCACGACATACCACCGTGATGTCTGCCTTCTTCTCGATGTGATATTCCAGAACCTTGTTGTAATCCATCTTGTACACGCCATCGCCGGATGCAATGACAACATAGGGTTCATGGCTGTTTTTTAAGAAGGACAGATTCTGATAGATCGCATCCGCCGTTCCGCGGTACCAGTTGCTGTTATGCGCAGTCACCACTGGTGTGAACACATACAGACCGCCCTGTTTGCGTCCGAAATCCCACCATTTGGAAGAATTCAAGTGCTCATTCAGGCTCTTTGCATTGTACTGCGTGAGTACCGCAACCTTCTGAATGCGGGAATTGGACATGTTGCTCAATGTAAAATCAATACTGCGGTAGCTTCCCGCTATCGGCATTGCACAGACTGCTCTCTTCTCGGAAAGCTCCCTCATTCTGTGATTATTGCCGCCCGCCAAAATTATACCGATCGCTCTCACTGTTCATCACCTGCCTTAATCAATGTTCTGCCGCTGTCAAGTCGGGAACCCGGATAATCGGCTTCACTTGTCACACCGAAGATTACCGTGTTCTTTCCTACGGTGACACCGGCGGGAATCACACTCTTCTCACCGATGGTGACAAGGCCGTGATTATAAATATGAGGAGCGGTATCATTCTCCACTTCTTCTCCGATTCCCAATCTGACTCCGTCACTGATCAGAACATTCTCCGCGATAATTGCCTTGTTGATCTCACAGTTATCGCCGATCACAGTCTGATTCATAATGATGGAATCCCGCACGACCGTACCCTTTCCGATGGTAACGCCACAGCCGATTACGGAGTTGTAAACCTCACCGTAGATATCCGTTCCCTCACCCAGGATACTGCGCTCAACAACGCTCTGTGCAGCTATGTACTGAGGCGGCTGAATCTCGCTCTTGGTATAGATCTTCCAGTATTCCTCGTACAGGTTGAACTCCGGCACGATGTTGATCAGCTCCATGTTGGCATCCCAGTAGGAGCTGAGGGTTCCCACGTCCTTCCAGTATCCGGTGAACTCATATGCATAAAGCGGAGCTCCCTTCTCATGACAATAGGGAATGACATGTTTGCCGAAATCAAGGGCGGGCTGATCGGCCATTGCGATCAGGGCTTCCTTCAGAGTCTTCCAGTTGAAGATGTAAATGCCCATACTTGCCAGGTTGCTTCTGGGATGCTCGGGCTTTTCCTCAAATTCAGTGATGCGTCTGTTCTCATCCGTAATCATAATTCCGAAGCGGCTTGCCTCTTCCATGGGAACGGGCATGACAGCGATGGTAACCTCCGCGCCGTTTTCTTTATGGAAGTCCAGCATCACCTCATAATCCATCTTATAGATATGGTCGCCGGAAAGGATCAGAACATACTCGGGATTATAACTCTCCATATACTCAAGGTTCTGGTAGATTGCATTCGCGGTTCCGGTATACCATTCACTGCTTCCGCTCTTCTCATAGGGAGGAAGAACCGTTACGCCACCGATATTCCGGTCGAGATCCCAGGGAATACCGATGCCGATATGGGTATTCAGCCGAAGCGGCTGATATTGTGTCAAAACTCCGACCGTATCCACACCGGAATTAATGCAATTGGAAAGCGGGAAATCGATGATACGATACTTTCCGCCAAACGCCACCGCCGGTTTTGCAACCTTGGAAGTCAATACTCCCAATCGGCTTCCCTGACCGCCTGCGAGCAGCATGGCTATCATTTCTTTCTTAACCATGTCATCACCTCTGTCTAGCCTTTTATTTCTGCGTTTCCGACTTGAATCGGTCTATTCGCTAAGCCAAGTATATCACATAAAATTCAGAAATGGAATATTCTGCTGTCAAAAAATTCGAAATATCTACAATTTTATATGTATTTTTTACATAATTTACATGTTCTGCGCAACATTTTTGTCCAATTCTTCCAAAGACGCATCTTGCAAGCCCTCAATGTATCCGTCAAAATATACAGAAAAAGGTTTCGCTTGCTTTTATCTGAAAACTGACATAATATAATGTAGTAAATGAGTTGCTTACAATACCACACATTATTATAAGGAAGTGCGTTATGTATAAAGTTGATTTTCAACATCCTTCTTCTGTGTATTTCGTGGGAATCGGAGGCATCAGCATGAGCGGTCTTGCCGAGATTCTGGCGGACGCAGGCTTTCATGTCTCCGGATCGGATTGGAAATCCTCCCCCATTACGGAAGCTCTGGAAGCAAAAGGAATCCGGATTCAATATGGAGAAAGTGCCGCCCATGTCACGGACGGTATTGACTGTGCGATCCTCACCAGTGCCGTGAAGGAGTCCAATCTGGAATATCAGGAGATTCTGCGCCGCGGGATTCCCTGTCTGACCAGGGCCCAGCTGCTCGGTCAGCTGATGCGCAATTACCAGACTCCTATTGCTGTCAGCGGAACCCACGGCAAGACCACAACCACCTCCATGGTCAGCGAGATTCTTCTTCAGGCCGGTACCGATCCCACGCTCTCCATCGGCGGTATCTACAAATCCATCGGCAGCAACATCCGTGTGGGGAAGAGCGGATATTTTGTGACGGAGGCATGTGAATACACCAACAGCTTTTTAAGCTTTTTCCCGAAGATCGGAATCATTCTGAACATCGAGGAGGATCATTTGGACTTCTTCAAGGATCTGGCACAGATCCGTTCTTCCTTCCGCAAATTTGCCGAACTTTTGCCCGAGGACGGCTGTCTCATTATCAACGGTTCCATTCCGAATCTGGATGAGATCACCGGTGACTTGTCCTGTAAGGTGATCACCTACAGTCTGGATCCGCTGTGTGAAAACGGTCAACCGGCGGACTATTACCCGGCAGACATCCGGTATGATTTATCGGGGCATCCCTCCTTCCGTGTCTGCACTGCCGGCGCTGACCGGCGCGTCATCGCGCTTAAAGTTCCCGGCGAGCACAATATCAGCAATGCATTGGCGGCCCTTGCTCTGGCGGATCTTCTGAAAATCGATCCGGCAACTGCAGACAAAGCCATCGCTTCGTTCTCCGGAACGGACAGACGTTTCGAATACAAAGGGTCCATAGGCGGCGTCACCATAATAGATGATTATGCACATCATCCCACGGAGATTACCGCAACTTTAAAGGCTGCTGCAGGCTGTCCCCACAAAACCCTTTGGTGTGTGTTCCAGCCCCATACCTACTCCCGCACAAAGGCGTTCATGAAGGACTTTGCAAAAGCGCTCTCCCGCGCCGACCGGGTTGTTCTCACGGATATTTATGCGGCCCGGGAAACCGACAACCTGGGAATCAGCTCCGCCGATCTGTGCAGTGAGATTACGGCTCTGGGTACCGATTGCCACTACTTTCCCTCTTTTGATGAGGTTGAAAATTTCTTATTGGAAAATTGCATAAACGGTGATCTGTTGATAACTATGGGAGCCGGAGATGTGCATAAAATCGGGGAAAAACTCCTCGGAAAATAGTTATCCACAATATCCACAGTTTGAACCGATTTCTAATCGCATACGAACTGTGGATATTTTATTATCTCCTGTGGATATTATGAAGCATCCCATCGACAGCATTTTCAGACATCCCGGGTCATTGCCCCCGAATTATCCACATTATCCACATTATCCACAATTTTAAGCTCTGTTAAGGCAGGCGAAGTTTTTCGGGATTTTCACTATTTCTTTTTCAAAGTCTGTATGCTATACTTTCTTTGCTTCGGGGTATCTTAATCTATGCCCGAAGTTTGGAAGGATGTATGCTTTATGGCACGTGTAACAATCTATCGTGATAACTATGCGGATACCACCGTGGTAGCCAACTGCTTTATTGATGACTATATGAAGGATGCCAACGACGCACAGCTGAAGGTATATCTCTACCTTCTCAGGATGCTGAGCGCCAATCAGGCTACCAGTGTCTCCGATATTGCGGACAAGTTCAATCACACGGAGAAAGATGTTGTACGGGCGCTTAAATATTGGGAGAAGGCAGGTCTTTTGGACCTTGAATATGACGCGGAAAAGGTTCTTGTGGGGATTCACCTTCGGGATCTGACCGTGCAGAACACAAAACAGGGCAATATTCGTCTGACCTCCGCCGCACAGCCGCCGGTTGCTTCGACCCCGGTGCTTGCCGCACAGCCTGTTCCGGCATCGGGACTACAGGGTCAGTTTTCCCCCGCAGTCGCTGTGTCTCCGGAAGATGACACGCGTGTCACCGAATTTGTGAAACCGGTCTATTCCGCCGATCAGCTCCGGGCTTTCAAGAACCGTGAGGAAACCGCACAACTGCTCTTTATTGCCGAGTCCTACCTGGGCAAGCCCTTATCCCCTTCCGAGATCAAATCCATGCTTTTCTTTACGGATGTTCTTCATTTCTCGGAGGATCTCATTGATTACCTGATTCAGTATTGTGTGGATCGCGGCAAAAAAGATTTCAAATACATTGAAAAAGTAGCTGTCAATTGGGCGGAGTCCGGCATTACCACCCCCAAGCAGGCGCAGAAGGCCTCCACACGTTACGACAAAAATGTATATGCCATCATGAACGAGCTCGGCAAGAGCGGGGCTCCCACCAGTAAGGAGCTGGAGTACATCACCCGCTGGCTGAAGGAATACGGCTTCTCGATGGATATCATCTTCGAGGCTTGCCAGCGCACTGTCCTTGCCACAGACAAGCATCGCTTTGAATACGCGGACGGGATTCTGAGCAGCTGGAAACAGGCCGATGTCCACCACAAGGCCGATATCCTCAAAATGGACGAGCTGCATCAGCGCAGGCGCAGCTCCGGCCCCAGACCTGCTGCCGCCAATCGTTTTAATCAGTTCCCGCAGAACAGCTACGATTTTGATACGCTGGAGAGAGAACTGCGCAGCAATTGATCATGGAAGATAAAGGAGTCTTGTCGTGTCACTTTCGAATTCACAATACGAATCCATTATCCGCGGGTACGAACAGACCCGCGATGCCAACCGTCATCTGGAAATGCAGCGCCGCGAGCAGGTTTACCGGGACGTTCCCGGATACCGCGAGCTTGACGATTCCGTAAGTACTCTGTGCCTATCCAGGGCAGAAGAGCTTCTGAGCGGTGACGACACCGGTACGAAAACACTTCACGAAGCGCTTCGCGAAAAAAAAATGCAAAAGTCCAGGCTTCTCGCTGCCGCAGGATTTCCCGCGGACTATCTTGAACCCATCTATACCTGCCCGGATTGTCGTGACACCGGTTATGTTTTTACGGAAGACGGACTTCGGCAGAAATGCCATTGTTTCCGGCAGCAGGAAATCGACCTTCTCTATGAACAGTCCAATATCCGCGAGCTCTTAGGCCGCGAAAACTTCAGTACACTCTCCTATGAGTATTATCAGGGACAGGATTTGGAGCGTTTTCAGGGCGCGGTAAGAATCTGTAAAGATTTTGTACAAAACTTCAAACAAGACTACCACAATCTATTCTTTTATGGTACAGTAGGTACTGGCAAAAGTTTTTTGTCGGGATGTGTTGCGGAAGAATTGCTGAGACAGGGTCGTTCCGTCATTTATTTCAGCGCCATGGGCTTGTTCGATACTTTGGCGCGGTATGCCTTCGATACGAAAGAAAAGGAGGCGTTGTCACTCTTTTGTAAGGATCTTTACAATTGCGATCTCCTGATCATAGACGACCTTGGAACCGAAGTGACGAACTCCTTTGTGACTTCTCAGCTGTTTGCCTGCATCAATGAACGAAATCTGCGGCAGAAAGCAACCATCATCTCAACCAATCTCGCATTTGAAGAGCTCAGAGACCGCTATTCGGACCGAGTATTCTCCCGAATAACCAGCTACTACAAGCTGTGTCTGCTTACCGGTCCTGATATTCGAATGTACAAAAAGCGCATCGGAAAGTGAGGAGACATTCATGGCAAATCGCGAAGAAAAGCGAAATCTTGAGACAATTCCTGTCGGTTCTCTCGGCATCATCTCATTGGCAGGCTGCAAACCCCTCGGAGAAAAAGTGGATCAATACCTTGTGAAGTGGAGAGCCGAGCGCGAGAGCGAGCACAAGGAATCCCTTGCTTTTGCAGGATATATGAGAGATTCCTATCTGCTTGACGCTAAGGTTCCCCGTTTTGGTTCCGGTGAAGCAAAGGGACAGATTCTGGAATCCGTCCGCGGATCGGATCTCTATCTCCTGGTGGATGTATTGAATTACTCGATGACCTACTCTCTGTGCGGACATGAGAATCACATGTCTCCCGACGACCATTATCAGGATCTTAAGCGCATCATCGCCGCAGTCGGTGGAAAAGCGCGGCGTATCACGGTGATCATGCCCTTCCTGTATGAGAGCCGTCAGCATAAGAGAACCTCCCGTGAGTCCCTCGACTGTGCCCTCGCTCTTCAGGAACTGGTCGGGATGGGTGTGGACAATATCATTACCTTTGACGCCCACGATCCCCGTGTTCAGAACGCAATTCCTCTGCACGGATTTGAGACGGTTCAGCCCGCATACCAGTTCATAAAGGGTCTGCTCCGAAATGTAAAAGATTTGCAGCTTGACTCCGATCACATGATGGTGATCAGCCCGGACGAGGGCGGCATGAAGCGCGCTATCTACATTGCAAACGTCCTCGGTCTTGATATGGGTATGTTCTACAAGAGACGCGATTATACCCGCATTGTAAACGGTCGAAACCCCATCGTTGCTCACGAATTCCTGGGTAGCAACGTGGAGGGCAAGGATATGATCATTATTGATGATATGATTTCCTCCGGCGAGAGTGTACTGGAGGTTGCAAGTGCCCTGAAGGAGCGCAAGGCCAATAAGATCTTTGTCTTCTCCACATTCGGCCTTTTCACCAGTGGCCTGGACAAGTTTGACAAGGCTTATGAAAATGGTGTAATCAACAAAGTGCTGACGACCAACCTGATCTATCAGAGTCCCGAACTTCTGCAGCGCGACTGGTATATCAGCTGTGATATGAGCAAGTATATCGCCTATATCATTGATACACTGAACCACGATTCTTCCATCAGCGATCTTTTGAATCCCAATGAAAGAATCCAGAACATCGTAGCCAAATACAGGAAGGGCGAATTGTAATCGAACCTGTGGTTAATGACTGTGGTTTCCGAATAATATCAAAAAGGAAGTTTTCCCGGCGGGGGAAGATTTCCTTTTTTCTTGCCTTAGGTGTTCCTACTCCGGTTCTTTCTGATCCGATGCTCCCTACTCCGTCTCGCTCTGCTAAAGATGATACAACCGCCCAAATGTTAACTTTCAAAATATGCGGTTGACATTTGCACTGTTCTGCTGTATATTTCACTATTGTAAACCAGTTTTTCATAATGGTTTACAAGAAAATTCCAACAAAACTACAACACGAAAGGTAACACAATCATGGAAACAACCAAGAAAATTAACGTAAAGCAAATGGCTCTCATCGGACTTATGACTGCCGTAATCTGTATCCTTGCCCCCTTTTCTCTGACGATTCCGGTGAGCCCTGTCCCCATTTCACTGGGAACCCTGGCAATCTATTTTGTGATCACTGTACTTGGCATGAAACGCGGTACCATCAGTACCGTAATTTACATCTTGCTGGGGCTTGCAGGTCTTCCCGTCTTTTCAAATTTCAGCGGTGGTGCCGGTAAGCTCTTCGGTCCCACCGGCGGATATATTATCGGCTACATTTTCATGGCTCTGATTTGTGGATTCTTCGTCGATCACTGGAAAACCAGCATTCCGATGTCGGTACTGGGCATGGTGCTTGGAACCGCAGTCTGCTATTTCTTTGGTACCGCATGGCTTGCCTATCAGCTCTCCCTGACTTTTCCGGCTGCCCTTGCTGCCGGAGTAATCCCCTACATCCCCGGCGATCTGGTAAAACTCGCTCTGGCAATGACATTGGGCTGGGTACTTCGCAAACGCTTGAACAAAGCCGGATTGCTTTAAATCCGTCTCCCCCTTCGATCCTTGCTTTCACCCCGGGAATTTGCTATAATGTTTCCTGTACCAAGAAATCGCTGTGACGGCGACGAAAATTGCAAATTTCCATCGCCTCCTCACAACTGGTTACTCAGAAATGAGGATGATCATGAAGCATAAAACCAAGGACCCCAGTTCAAGAGTGTTGTATCTAATTTATGGCATATTTGCCTTGACCGGAGTAATTCTTTTACTTGTCAGCGGTATTTTTACATACAATACCATCTCATTCGGTCAAAATGCGGAGGAGATATCCGGCGTGATCTCCCGGATCATTGAGACACGCGATTCCGACGGAGACATGTCCCACACGGTCTATGTGGATTATTCCTATATGGGGCAGAGTTATTCGGATGTTCGGATCAATTCCTATTCCAGCGGGATGCATGAGGGCAAATCAATCACTCTTCTCTGCGATCCCGACAATCCCTATCATGTGATGGCAAAATCCACCCAATACCTGGGAACCATCATCACCCTGGGTATGGCAATTGTCTTCCTCTTAATCGGTCTGATTCCGCTGCTGGCAATGCAGAACGGAAAAAATAAGCGCAAAAAGCTGCTGGAGCAGGGACAATCCATTTTCGGAGAAGTGGAATCCATTACCCGGAACATGAGTTATTCGGTGAATGGCCGCCACCCCTACGTCCTCATCTGTACCTACACAGATATTTACAGCGGCGTAACCTATCGCTTTAAGAGCAAGAGTCTGTGGCAGGATCCCTCTCCCTATCTACCGATCGGAAGCACCATCGAAATCAAAGTCGACAGGAATGACTACAGTAAGTATTACGTGATGGCAGAGGAAGCCTACAAGAGCAACATCATAGACTATACTTGACAATCTCTCAATTTTCGCTATAATGGGCGGTGGCGGTCACGAGTGCAGTGGCTCCACCGCCCTCGGTCAGTTCGAAACCTTCCTGACCTCAGTCTGTGATTTCGCAGACTGTAAATCAAAACTAGAGGAGAAATACAATGAATAAGAATGTGCTTTTTACGGTTCATGCAGCGGTAATCGCTGCTCTTTACGTTGTGCTGACCTTGTTGGCCAACGCTCTGGGATTGTCTAATTACGCAATCCAGGTCCGCTTTTCCGAAGCCCTGACCATACTCCCCCTTTTCACACCCGCTGCCATTCCCGGACTCTTCATCGGCTGCCTTCTGTCGAACATTCTCACAGGCTGCATTCTATGGGATGTCCTCTTCGGCAGTTTGGCAACTCTGATCGGAGCATGCGGGACATGGCTGATCGGTAAATACTGCAAATGCGGCTCCGTTGCCGGGGTCCCGGTTTCCGTTGTGCTTGCAACGCTTCCTCCCATCCTTGCAAATGTGATCATTGTCCCCCTTGTGCTTGCCTATGCATATCACATTGAGGGTACCATTCCGTTCTTTATGCTGACGGTCGGTATCGGAGAGATCATTTCCTGCGGTATTCTCGGAATCCTGCTGTATCAGCTGCTTCATAAATACGAGAATCAGATTTTCCGTATATCGTAAAATCAAACCGGCCCACTGACCCGGTTTATCTGTTTCAGAAGGTTTAAACCCCCGGTGATCCAGAAAAGTCACCGGGGGTCCGCATTTTCCAATATTGAAATTGAGTTCAATCTTTATAAATATAGGTCACAAAACAGTTGCCATTCTCGGTAAACCATTCTGCCGCATCGGTCATATTCTTCTTATACAGAGTACCGGATATCGGATCCATGATCACAATCTGTTTTTCATTGAACCCGGTTACCAGAACCGCTTCCCCGTTATCCAGCAGAGCCAGAATGGGTATATCCATATTCACATAATACAAAAGCGCATCCAGACCGCATCCCGTAAGATCCAGCACCTCTGCATCCGGCAGATTTTCCGCTAAAATTTCCAAAACCGATTGACCTCTGGCGAGAAGATATTCGGAATTTCGGATGACGCCCTCATATTTGAGCATCGTGTCCAGGCATACCGCAAGGGAGTCCTTCTCCTCCGTTACGCTGTTTTCGGTAATCGCCATAATCTGATTCCGGCTCACCCGATTGCTCTTCATCCACACATAGTCACCGCTTCGGTTAACAACGACTCCCGCAATCCCATACGCCAGCTCCACTGCGGATGCAGGCGAGTTATAGACTCCCTCCACCCCGTAGGGGCCGTACACATAGTAGCGCTGGGCATTGCTTTCCGACACAAGTGTCAAATTTCTGTCTCCCTCAAACATCACTTCTTTGGGATTCAGTATTTTCAGGGATTTGCTGTCAATTGTGTTTCTCACCTGAATCTGAACATACCGCTCATAGATGTCGATATTTGCGACCACTACCATGTTTTTACCGACCACGGTTTCCGTATTGTTCATGATGTGATCCTGCAGGAGAGATTTATAGGTCCCGTTCTCGTCAATCGACACTCTATCCAGGGTAATTTGATTGCCTTCCACTCTGCAATCCACAACATATACACCGTCCATGGAATAGTTTTTCAGCAGTTCCCCATCGGAATTACAGATGCAAATCTTATACATTGGAAAGAAAATATTACCGGAGTCCTCCCGGTGGATATCCCCCTCCCTGGCCACGCCAAAGATCAGATCCTCCCCGATAAATCCGAGAGGTCGCACAGACTCTCCCTCCGCTACCTCAATCAGATTACGGGTTTCACGACCAAGATCCCGAATCTCCAGTCTCTGACAGTGATAGATGTCCGTCCCGTCCTGCCAGACGATAATCTTATGATTCTCAGAAACCTGAAGGCTTCCGTCCCGAAGAACCGAGACCAGTACATTCGCAGATTTACTGTCCAGATCAATGCAGTATACCGTATTTTCCAACAGAAGATATAACTGTCCCTGGCGGTTGAAATACATCAGCTGCTCAATCTCTGCATGCAGCACCGAATAGGGCTTATCGTAAGGAACGTATACCGCCTCCTCCAGGGTATTGAGTGTACTGTCATACACATATACCTGGATTCCAACTTCTCCCTCATGGCGGCCGCGGTTCATATATCCATACACGGCAAAGTAAATATTTCCGCCCTCGTCCACATCCAGAATTTTGATTCCATGCTCGTCATTCAACGTCCTGGGATCCGCGTTCTTTGCATCGTAAAAGGAGAAAACCTCCGCCAGTTTATTCGTGGTTCCGTTGTAACTGTAGAGTCTGCCCGCTGCAGTGAAGACCACAATATTACCGTCCTCGCTCTCCAGCATCGGAACATTTTCATCGGCTATGCCCAGCAAGATCTTGTCGTTGGCGTACATCCGCTCCGTATCCGGAATCTGCGTCATCTCTCTCTCATAATTCAACAGGTACATGCGTTCCGGAGTATATCGAACCCGGAAATACTCCTGCACCGCACAGTATTGCGGTTTGTTCGTCTCCGAAATGTTGACCGTATAATCGATCAGAAAGGAAGCCGTTGACGCCGATATTTCCTTTAGGGTTATCACCGGTTCTCCCACTTCTTTTACCGTCATATCTCCCCAGGTAAGCTGCTTAAAGCTGCTGTGAATATTGACCTTGTGGAAGGATGTATTGCTCTCCAGTCTGGAATCCGTCTCCAAATATTTCGTGAGCGCCTTCGCCGCCTCTCTGTCGTACAACCGCTCATGAAAATCCCGGATATATTCCATTTTCTCGTCCAGATAGTAATTTGTGCTCCAGATTGCCCTGGTATAATACCGAATCTGGTGTTCGCCGTCCAGTTCCAGAACAATCGCAAGTGAGTATTCCGTATCGGGCTCAATCAGATCCTTCAGGCTGATCGTCGCGCGGATGCTTCCCCTCTCAGTTTCGTACTCTGTGATCGGAGAATTCTCGATCAGGCGGGAACCGTCCGTCGTTCGAACCTCCATGTTGATCCCTGTCACATTTTGTCCATACGTATCAATCCGGATACCGGCGTCACGATTCTCCCCTAAGACAGTGATGCTGTCCCGCTGAAAAGCGGTATCCATCATCGTTTTATAGCCATGCAGCTGATTGTAAGCGATTCCGTTTCGTTCCATCGTCACGATCGGATAGGTTGCAGAGGCTATATCCACTGTTAAATTGTCATGTCCCTTATTCATAATCTTTCCGATCACTACAAGAGCGACCAGAAAGGTCAGAATAAAGACCGTGATTTTGATCAACGACTTTTTCATAGAATCCTTTCGTTTCACTTATCGACATCCGCCTGTTCCGAAAGCAGGCGCTCCAAAGCGGGCGTAACCTGCAGAAGTTTGGTCACGCTGCCAATATCCCCCCTGCGCCGCATACCGTTTGACACATTGTCCTTTTTTACCCCGCGAATCAGAAGATTTTTGGGAGTATGTTCCATGTCGATAAATTCCAGAATCTGTGTTTCGTATCCACATTGCTCGAGAAGATTTGCACGAAGCGCGTCGGTGATTAGCGCCGCCATGCGCTCTTTGATGACACCGTACCGAAAAACCGGCTTCAAGGCATCACAGTGCATCTGTCGGTTCAGTTCATGCTGACAGCAGGGTACTGCCAGAATCACCTTCGCTCCCCAGCGGACAGCCTTCTCCAACGCATAATCCGTAGCTGTATCGCAGGCATGCAGGGAAACCACCATATCGACACTGCACGCACCCTCGTAGGTGCTGATATCCCCTCGTTCAAACGACAGATTATCGTAGTGCAGTTTCTGCGCCAGCTCGTTGCAATGCCGGATAACGTCCTCTTTCAGATCCAGCCCCGTCACAAAAATATCCCTGCCCTGTTTGATATGCAGATAATAGTACATGGCAAAAGTCAGATAGGATTTGCCGCATCCGAAGTCGATAATACGGATTGTTCTGTCCGTGGGAAGGGCATCCAGTACATCCTCGATAAACTCCAAAAAGCGATTGATCTGCCGGAATTTATCGTATCGGTTCTTATTGACATGTCCATCCGGAGACTGCACACCCAGTCCGACCAGAAAATCCACCGGTGCTCCGTCCTGTAAGATATATTGTTTCACACGGTTGTGCAAAAGTCTGCCTGCTTCGTCCGGTGCTTCGGTCGCACTCTGTGATTGCGTGCCCCCTTTCATCAGACATCCCTTTCGCCGGATTGTCACCTTCCCCTTTTTACTGACAAGAATCGTCGCCTCGCCATCCGGCATCTTAATCTCTCCCTGGCGGAACAGACCGCCCAGCAGAAACAACAGACGTTCCAGCATCCGCTCCGTATCATAATTGGAATGGAACACCTGCGTATGCTTGTATAAGGTCTCCTGAAAGACCAAAGATTCTTTTAAAAGAACGGGGCGAATTTTCACCTTCGCCCCCTGTTCGGCATTTGTCGTGTTGCTCAAAATAATTCGATCAAGCTTCGCATTTAAAGCCAATCGAAGCAATTCTCTCAGTTCTTCCATTCCATGCCTCTTTCGAGTGATCTTGTTCAGTACCGCCAAAAACTCTTTTTGCTGCTACCGTTTCTTCTCAGGCAGATCTCGTTGCAGACCAGCACCTGAAGCATATTTTCAAGCCAGCGTTCACTTTCCTCTGACATCTCTTCCTGATTCTGTGCGGCAGCCTCCTGCTTCAAAATATCCTTTATGGTAGACGCAAGTCTCTGCAGACTGCATCTGTCCGGATACTCATCATAGATCATGCTGCCCTCGTAATCCAATTTGTCCATCACTTCCGCTACCCGCCGCTGATACCGTCTTACCGCTGCCGGATAGGTGTGTTGAAAGTATTCCATATCCTTCTTCAGCTTCTCCGGATCTGCCGCCCCCGTATATTCCGGATAGGTCATATAAAAGGGGAGCGGCACTCCGCCCGGATAGGCATGAATGATTCTCGGTTTAAAATCCATACGCAGTGCCTCACAAGCCGGAAAGCATTCCCGCACCGGGCGGGAAAATGCCTTTTTCATAGCTTATGCGCACTGCGTAAGTTTCGTGACTGCACACATGGTACACGGTACACAGGTGCATATTTATTTTAATACTTGAATTCTGGCAATTGCCCTCTGAAGCGCTGTCTCGGCCCGCGCAATATCGGTCTCGGGCGTTCTGCTGTGCAGACGTTCCTCTGCGCGCTCTTTTGCATGCAGCGCCCTCTCCTGATCAATCTCTCCGGGCCACTCGATAATCTCGGCCAGAATGGTTACACCCTCCGGAAGAATCTCGGCAAAGCCGGCATGCAAAGCTGCCTCTTTCTCGCCCTCCTGCTCATAGATTCTGAGCACGCCGGGCTTCACGATCACCGTAAGCGGAATATGTCCGGGCAGAACACCGATTTCACCTTCCGTGGTATTAAATTCCACCATCATTACCTCGCCCTCGTAAAACACCCTGTCGGGGGTGATTATGCGAAGCTGAAAACTCTTGTCATCCGCCATAGTACGCTCATCCTTTCTCCGGAATTACTTTTTGTCCTGCATTCTGGCAATGACGTCGTCGATGCTTCCGGCATTCAGGAAGTAGCTTTCAGGAATGTCATCGTGCTTGCCTTCCAGGATCTCGCGGAATCCGCGGATCGTCTCATTGATGGGAACGTACTTTCCTTCCAGGCCGGTAAACTGCCCCGCCACGAAGAAGGGCTGTGACAGGAATCTCTGCACTTTACGCGCGCGGGAAACCACCATCTTGTCTTCTTCAGAGAGCTCGTCCATACCCAGAATGGCAATGATATCCTGCAATTCCTTATAACGCTGAAGGATCTCCTGCACGCCGCGGGCTGTTTTGTAATGCTCCTCACCGACAATTCTGGGATCCAGAATACGGGAGGTGGACTCCAGGGGATCTACCGCGGGATAGATACCCAGTTCCACGATGGAACGGGACAAAACCGTGGTCGCATCCAGATGCGCAAATGTAGTTGCCGGTGCGGGGTCTGTCAGGTCATCCGCAGGCACATAGACAGCCTGAACGGAAGTGATGGATCCGTTCTTGGTGGAAGTGATTCGCTCCTGCAATGCACCCATCTCCGTCTGCAGTGTAGGCTGATAACCTACAGCGGAGGGCATACGTCCCAGGAGTGCGGACACCTCGGAACCAGCCTGGGTGAAACGGAAAATATTATCAATGAACAAAAGTACGTCCTTACCGCCCTTGTCACGGAAATACTCTGCCATGGTCAGACCGGTAAGACCGACGCGCATTCTTGCTCCGGGGGGCTCGTTCATCTGACCGAACACCATTGTTGTCTTGTCGATAACGCCGGATTCCTGCATCTCATGATACAGATCGTTGCCCTCACGGGTACGCTCGCCAACACCGGTAAATACGGAATAACCGCCGTGCTCGGTTGCAATGTTTCGGATCAGCTCCTGAATCAGAACCGTCTTACCCACACCTGCACCGCCAAACAGACCAATCTTTCCACCCTTCTGATAAGGGCACAGAAGGTCTACGACTTTGATACCCGTCTCCAACAGCTCCGTCTCGGTAGACTGCTCCTCGAACTGAGGTGCCGCCCTGTGGATGGGCTCATATGTCACTCCCTCGGGCGCCGGTTTATTGTCGATGGGCTGGCCAAGAACATTAAAAATTCGGCCCAGCGTATTCTCACCTACCGGTACGGAGATGGGCGCTCCGGTCGCGATAGCATCCATACCGCGGACAAGTCCGTCGGTAGTACCCATTGCAATACATCTGACCGTGTCATCTCCCAGATGCTGGGACACCTCAACGGTCAGTTCACCGCCGTCTCTGGTAGGAATGCGAATTGCTTCGTTAATCTCGGGAAGCTTACCCTCATCAAAACGCACGTCCAACACAGCGCCGATGACCTGGGTAATTTTACCCTTATTCTCTCCTGCCATTTTTACCTCTTTCCGCCCGTGCACAAGCACAGGCCTGCATTAATATACCGAAAACAATTAACCGAGTGCTTCGGCACCCGCAATGATCTCGGTCAATTCCTGTGTAATGGAACCCTGTCTTGCCCTGTTGTACTTCAGTCCCAGATCGCTGATCATCTCTTCCGCGTTGCTGGTAGCATTGTCCATGGCCTGCATTCTTGCACCGTTTTCACTGGCCACGGCCTCCGTCATTGCCCCGTAGATCAAACTGGTGACATACTTGGGAATGATCTGATCCAGCGCCTCCACATCCTCCGGCTCAAAGTTCATGACAGCCTCACTCTTTGCCGCTCCTCCCTCCGTTTCCTTCTGTTCCACGGGCAGAAGCTTTAAGAGCGTCGGAATGTGGCTGACCGTATTCTTGAAGGAAGTGTAGGCGAGATAGATTTCTCCGATCTCCCCGGATTCATAAGCCTTCAGGAGATGTTCGGAAAGAACCATTGCATCCGGATAGGTGGGACTCTCAATCACCTCGGAAGTGGACTCTCTGATTTCATAACCGTCTCTTGCGAGTGCGTCGCGGCCTTTATTGCCCACGGCATAAATAACCAGATCTTCCTTTTTCCAGGTCTCATGCCTTGTGATTAATTTCACAACATTGGAATTGTAGCCGCCTGCCAGACCTCGATTGGAGGTGATCACAATGACTGCCTTTTTGGTGGAAGTGCCGGGAACCAGATACTTATGTTCCAAATGACCCACCTTGGACAAAATACTGTTCACAGTGCTGTACATACAGTCAAAATAGGATTTTGAGCGCTCCGCGCCCGCTCTGGCGCGTTGCAGCTTAACGGTGGACACCAGCTTCATCGCCTTTGTGATCTGCTGGGTGCCCTGAATACTGCTTCTGCGGCGCTTAATATCACGCATTGATGCCATAAGCTTATCCTCTCTTGAACTCCTCTAATGCCTTCTGAAGCTGTGCCTCCGTCTCATCGGAGATCACCTTCTGTTCAGCGATCTTCTGAGGAACATCGGGGTATTTGGTGTCCAGGAACTCAAAGAAGTTCTTTTCAAAGGCTGTGATCTCTTCAACCGGCACATCCAGCAGATACTTGTGGGTAACCGCATAGATGATAATAACCTGGTACTGTACGGGCATGGGGCTGTACTGAGGCTGCTTCAAAACCTCCTTGATACGTTCACCCTGTGCCAGCTTCTCCTTGGTATCGGCATCCAACTCAGAGCCGAACTGTGCGAAGGAGGCAAGCTCACGATACTGTGCAAGCTCGGTACGAATCGGAGCTGCAATCTTCTTCATTGCCTTGATCTGTGCGGCACCGCCTACACGGGACACGGAAAGTCCGGCATTTACAGCGGGTCGGAAACCGGCGTTGAACATCTCGGTCTCGAGGTAAATCTGTCCGTCGGTGATGGAGATAACGTTGGTCGGGATGTAGGCCGAAACGTCACCGGCCTGTGTCTCGATAATGGGAAGTGCGGTGAGGGAACCTCCGCCGTACTCGTCGCTCATTCTTGCCGCACGCTCCAGAAGTCTGGAATGCAGATAGAAAACATCACCGGGATATGCTTCACGCCCGGGCGGACGACGAAGGAGCAGGGAGAGTGTGCGGTACGCGGTTGCATGTTTACTCAGGTCATCGTAAACAACAAGTACGTCCTCACCATTCTCCATCCATTCCTCTCCGATCGCACATCCGGAGTAAGGAGCAATATACTGCAGAGGAGCCAGATCACTGGCGGTGGAAACCACAACCGTGGTGTAAGCCATCGCACCGTACTCCTCAAGTGTCTTTACAATGTTGGCAACGGTGGAAGCCTTCTGACCGATTGCAACATAAATACATTTCACGTTCTGTCCTTTTTGATTGATAATGGTATCAATGGCAATAGCCGTCTTACCGGTCTGACGGTCACCGATGATCAGCTCACGCTGTCCTCTTCCGATGGGCACCATGGAATCGATTGCCTTAATACCGGTCTGAAGAGGCGTATCTACGCTCTTTCTGGTGATTACGCCGCTCGCCACACGCTCAATCTTACGGAATTTGTCGGTCTGTACAGGGCCTTTCCCGTCAATGGGCTGCCCCAGTGCATTGACCACTCGTCCCATCAGGGCATCGCCTACCGGAACCTCAACCACACGACCGGTCGTCTTAACCGTATCACCCTCGTTGATATTCCGGCTGCTGCCGAGCAGAACCACACCCACGTTGTCCTCTTCCAGATTGAGCACCATTCCGTAAACATCGCCGGGGAATTCCAGCAATTCACCCTGCATTGCATTTTCAAGGCCATGCACACGGGCAATGCCGTCGGCAACCTGAATAACCGTACCGACATCCGATACGTCCAGCTGCGATGCATATCTCTTGATCTGCTCCTTGATTACAGAACTGATTTCTTCGGGTTTTAAATTCATTGTTCTGTAGCACCTTTCTTCCAGCCTCTGTCACCCCAGCTGGATTTGTAATAATTGTTTTGTCAAATCGTTCAGTTTGGAACGGATACTGCTGTCCACAACTCTGTCCTTGATCCGAATAACCATTCCGCCGATCAGGGAGGCGTCCACGGCATAGTGCATCTCCATGGTCTCGTAATGGGTCGTCTCAAGCAGCTTCGCCTGAACCTGAGCCTTCTGCGCCTCGGAAAGCGCGACCGCGGTCGTCACATGAGCTACCCCGATGTGATTCATCTCCTTTACCTTGTCCTCAAAATATCGGAATATCCCGGGAAGCTCTCCATAGCGCTCCTTCGCAACCACAACCTCCAAAAAGCCGGCCAGTGCATCACTGACACGTCCCCGGAAAATCGTCTGCACGGTACGAAGCTTTTCCTGTTTGGGAATACCCGGATGGCTCATCAGCTTGTCAAACTCGGGATTTTGCTCCAGGATCAGGCGAATCTGACGGATTTCCTCCAACATATCGGCAGCTCTGCGCTGCGCGGTCTTCGGATCCTCCACGACAATTTCAAACAACGCTTCTCCGTATGTCTTGGATACTAATTTTGCCATGTACCATCACCCATTTCCTTCAGCGTGTCCTCAATCAGTTTATCCTGAACGGTTGTGTCGATGGATGCCGACACCACCTTGCCTGCCATAGCAGAGGCAATGGTGATCATCTCCTTCTTCACATCATCCGCCATCTTCTGCTTCTCAAGCTGAGCTTCCACGCGGGCTCTCTCAAGAATGCGGGTTGCTTCTGCCTTAGCCTCATCGAGAATCCGGTTCTCTCCGGCAAGGGCTTTGCTGCGGGCTTCACTCAGGATGCCCTCCGCCTCCTTGTCAACATCCTCCAGCCTGCTCTCGTATTCACCTTTGAGTGCTTCCGCCTGCTCCATATCGGCCTTGGCACTCTCCAGCTCCTCGCGGATTTTCTGCTGTCTCTCCTGCATCATCTTGCGTGCGGGATTGAAAAGGAAATAGCTCATGACGGCGAACAGGACAAAGACTGCAATGATCGTAAGCGTGGAATCCGCTAACAGCTGCCAGTCGATACCGAACATTCTCTCATAGGTCTCTCCTGCGGTTAAAAGTATCATCGTGGTCTCCTTTCAAGTTTCTGCCGCACGTAATTAGGGAAGCAGAGGCTTTACGAACAATAGCAGAATGGCAACCAACAGACCGTACAGACCGGTGGTCTCGGCAACTGCCTGACCCAGAAGCATGGTGGAAGTGATATCCGACTTCGCACCGGGGTTACGTCCTACAGCACCTGCAGCATGTCCTGCAGCAATACCCTGGCCGACACCGGGTCCGATACCGGCAATAACTGCCAGACCCGCACCGATTGCAGAGCATCCTAAGATAAAGTTCTCATTGAATTCCATTTTGTTTTCCTCCTGAATATAAAATGTATTTAGTTTTCATTACCGATTGCATTGTTGATGTATGTCATGGTCAACATGCAGAACACATACGTCTGAATCGCTCCGGAGAACAAGTCAAAATACACGTGTAGCGCGGCGGGCCATACGGTCGCAACCCATCCTAACAGGCCATAGATCAAAGCCATCATGATGGTTCCGGAAAGCACGTTGGCAAACAGACGCAGGGACAAGGAAACCGGGACGGCTATCTCACTGATCACATTGATGGGGAACCAGATCGGCAGCCAGGGCGGCAACGGGGAACACATATCGGTCCAGATTGCCTTCGGCTTCTGATACTTGAACTGATTGAAATGAATCAGTATAAAAGTCATCACTCCCAGAGGGAACGTCACACCATAGTCGGCTGTGGGCGGCCTGAGGCCGAACAGACCGGATATATTACTGATCAATATAAAAATGAAAATCGTCCCGATGTAATTGCTGAAGGCGGGAGCATTTTTGCCCATTGATCCGACGACCATGCCGTCAAGCTTCTCTACGATCAATTCAATCACATTCTGAAACCCGCCCGGAATCTCGGCACCCTTTTTCATGGCCTGTCCGGCGGCAATGGAAAACCCGATCAGAACCAGCATGACGATCAGAAGACACACATGCGTCGTTGTTATCCACACCGGATGTCCGAAGAAGCTGTATTGGAACAGTCCGTGCACCATTACATCAATCTCTCCGCCGGAGGATAACAATATCCCATGCACCATATTTTCACCTCCCTTTTTCTTTTTGGTAGAACAACTTCTCAAATACTTTATGAGTAATCGGCTGTAGATACGCCGTTACTTTCAGACTCATATATCCCAGAAAAACGATCAGGGGATTGCACAGATTTGTGACGGAGACTCCGGCCAGAACCACAAGAATCACAAGATACCGGAGCATATATGCACTCCACATAACCTTTGGAGCGCCACCCTCCCCATAATCCAGCGCCCTGTCGATGGAGCGGTACATATGCCAGGCGCTCACAAGTGCCATCAAAATGCCAAGCCAGAGGCTTGAAGCATAACGCAACTGATCAGACACCAACGGCACACCGATGATCTGTGCGCAAAGTCCCAGTGCAAGAATTCCAATCCACATCTCCAGCAGTGTTCGATTGACTTTAGCGCTTCCTACCGTCATTGAGTTTCCTCTCCGCTTGTTCATCCGTCGCCCGGGTTTCTTTTTCGGATGACTCGGATGCATAGACGCGTTTCGCCATCCGGTACACATTCTGGCCTCCCGCAATCGCTCCGATAAAGAAAAAAAGCACCGTAATCCAGGATGTTCCCAGCCGCTTGTCCAGAAAAACACCTGCTGCCGACATCATACAGATGGGAACCAGCATATTGATTCCGAACTGTGTGATCAGCGCAAGAGATCGATATACACTTTTCTCGTAGGGTCTTTTTTTCATATACAGTACATTATACCCATTTTCCCATAAAATGTCTAGGGAAACACCTCTTTTAATCATTAAATTTCCGAAAACTTTTCCCCGTCAAAAGTAGCCATTCCAAAAATTGTTTTCTTCTCTTTCGGTTTTACTTTTCGTTAATTAGGATATGTTATTTTTTGTATTTTATTGTTTTCGTGAAATCTCATTAAAGCAGATGTGAAATACGCTAAGATTAATTTATGTTCTGTAAATTGAGCATCCGGTTTCAGCGATTGCATTCACAAAGCAAGGGGTGCGGGAAAGGGGTTTCGTCATGGCAGCTTTCGGCGATATTTTGAACGAATTGCGCGAAGAACGCGGTATCTACCAAAAAGAATTAGCCGCGTATCTGAATGTTTCCATCAGCACTGTCTCCAACTATGAGCAGAATGTCCATCAGCCCGACTCGGAAACCCTCTGCAAGCTCGCGGATTATTTCGGAGTCACCACGGATTATCTCCTGGGCCGCACTACTTACCGCTTTGACCCGGCACGTCTGAACAAAAGCATCGCCGCTCATTACACTGCCGCGGATCTCCTGAATTCCGCACTGCAACTTTCCTCCCGCGACAGAACTTCCCTACTGGACTATCTGGAGCTTCTCACCCTGCGTGCGCAGGTGTCAAAACAGCATTGACTTTGGCCCATACCGGCAGTAGTATAAAGAAAAACGATACGAAAGAAGGTTCCGAATGAACATTCGCCCCGCTACTGTCATGGATGCGCCTGCACTTCTCGCCATTTATACTCCCTATGTGGAAAATACTGTCATTACCTTCGAACATAAAGTGCCCTCCGTGGCAGAATTTGAAAGTCGCATCCGAAACACGCTGTCGCGCTACCCTTATCTGGTTGCCGAAAACCGGAACGGCATTGTCGGCTACGCCTACGCTTCCGCGTTCAAGGAACGGGCCGCCTATGCCTGGTCTGTGGAGACCTCCATCTATGTGAAAGAGGATTGCCGCAAAAGCGGTGTCGGTCGCGCGCTCTATCGTGCACTGGAAGAGATCCTTGCCCGCCAGAACGTCTGCAATGTCTGTGCCTGCATCGCATGGCCGAATCCCGACAGCGAAGCGTTTCACGAGACATTCGGCTACAAGACCGTTGCGCATTTCAACAAATCCGGTTACAAGCTGGGGAATTGGGTCGATATGATCTGGATGGAAAAAGAGCTCTGCCCCCACACCAATCCTCCCAAACCCTTCATTCCTTATCCGGACCTGTGAGAAAGGAGTACCGATGAGCGAACTCAAACTGCGACGCAAACGTTACATTCCCGAGGAAACCATTCTGTTAAAGGATGACATACTGATGGAAGCCAACGATGAGGTAATCATCACCACATGGAAGACCTTAAACCCCAAAAGCGCCTTTTCCCACGGGTGTTCCTGTTATTTTCTGAAGGAGGGTGTCAAGGTCAGCAAATTCTACCGTTTCGATAATTCATTACTGTACTGGTATTGTGACATCGTAGAATACGAATGGAATGAGGACAGGACAGAACTGACCGTCTCCGATCTTCTGGCAGATGTGATTGTATACCCGGACGGCCACTGGAAGGTCGTGGATCTGGATGAACTGGCAGACGCAATGGAGAGCAGCCTGATCACGCCGGCACAGGCCACAAAAGCCCTGCGTCAGCTTCACGAGCTGCTCTCCCTGCTCTACCGCAATAAATTTGATAAAATGCAGAATCTTCTGGATAAAAGGGGGCTGTAGGATTCTTGCATCAGTAGAAGACGTGTCCGCCGATATTGATTCCGCTCAGTCCCTCAATGGGGGTTCTGAAATAGACACAGTTTCCCACGTTGGTCACGCCGGACATTGCCTCGTCCGCTGCCCTGTAGCACCTCTCCGTGGCTTTATTGGACGCCAGTGCCAGGGCAAGACGTCCGCTGGCAACCGGAGAAAACTGGCTCTTCTGATAGATAACCCCGGTCACGCTGTCCGGGTATTTTGCACTCAACACGCGGTTGATAACGACACTTCCAACGGCAACCTGCCCTTCATAGGGTTCTCCTCCGGCCTCGCAGTAGATCAGATTGGCGAGAAGATATCGGTCCCCCTCGTCGAAGGTCACTTCCGAGATATCGCGCCAGACCCCGTTTGCCGCCGCCTGAGACATGGCGATTTCCTCCGCCAGTTTCTTCCTCAGATAATCGAGATCCTCTTCCTTCTTCTTAATCTCTGCCTCGTAAGCAAGGGCCTGGGCCTCCGCTTCGTCTATGGCATCCCCGTATTGTGCAATGGATTGGGAAGTCTGTCCCACCAGACCAGAGACCTTGCTCTTTTCCGCCTCCACTTCAACCTTGAGTGCTTCAAGTTCCGCATATTCTGTCTGGAGCCGCGCTTCCTCTTCTTCAATAAACTGACGATTGTCCTTGTACTCCTGAAATTTCTTACGGTCATACGTGGCGATCTTCTCGAAGTTGTCCGCCGTGTTGAGCATTTCACCATAGCTTCCAGAAAGAAGCAGTGCATTCACATAGCTGGTGTCGTTGAGCTCATACATCTGCCGGATGCGGATTACCATGCTCTCATACTGCTCGCTCTCCTTCACCTTTGCAGCCTCCAGGGCGGCCTGCGTTTCTGCAATCTCGGCTTCCTTGTCAGAAATCCGCTTTTCCAGATCCGCCAGATTTTCACTGATCTGCGACAGCTGTGCATTCAGGTTATTCAATTCCTTCTTCAGGCCCTTCTGGGTATCCTTCAGATCATCCAGATTCTCATTCGTCTGATCCAGCTTGTTCTCAAGCTCGTCCTTTTCCTTCTCCGCCTGATCAATCTTCTGCTGGGTAGAAGACGTTGCTCCTGCTCTGAGTAAGCTCCCGGATGAGGCAAAAGTTCCCGCCGCAAGACATAACACCAGAAGCGCAGCTGTTTTCTTCAGCTTCTTCAATACCGATTCCTCCAAAAACCTATATCATATTACACGTATTACAGCATAATGCGAATCTCACGCCCGCTTCTGCTGTAGGGGAGATACGTCACGCCCGCCGCGTCGAACATTCTCTTGGATGCACGATTCATGGGCGTCCCCTCATACTTATCACTGTCAAACACTACCGTTCGGATTCCTGCCTGAATAATCGCCTTGGCACATTCATTGCAGGGAAAAAGGGAGACATACAGCTTCGTGCCCTCCAAAGAGCCGCCGCGGTAGTTCAGGATAGCATTCAGTTCGCCGTGCGTCACATACGGATACTTTGTCTCCAGTTCCTCCCCCTCCCGTTCCCAGGGGAAGTCTTCGTCCTCGCAGCCCCGGGGGAAGCCGTTATATCCCATGGAGAGGATTTTATTGTCCTCACTTACAATACATGCCCCCACCCGTGTATTCGGATCCTTTGAGCGCAGACCTGCCAGATGCGCAACGCCCATGAAATATTCATCCCAACTGATGTAATCCGTTCTTTTGCCGCTCATGGTTCCTCCACCGGTAGTTACTTTGTACCGAAAATACGATCTCCGGCATCTCCAAGACCGGGTACAATATAGCCGTGATCGTTCAGTTTTTCATCCAATGCACCCACATACATGTCCACATCGGGGTGTGCCGCCTTCATTGCCTCGATTCCCTCAGGAGCAGCAATAATGCACATGAAATGAATATTTTTGCAGCCCTTGTCCTTCAGCATCTGGATAGCAGCCACGCTGGAACCACCGGTTGCAAGCATGGGATCCACCACAAATACTTCTCTCTCCGCACAGTCGGCAGGAAGCTTGCAATAGTACTCCACGGGCTTGAGAGTTTCCGGATCCCGGTAAAGACCGATATGGCCCACCTTTGCGGCGGGAATCAGATTCAAAACGCCGTCAACCATGCCAAGTCCCGCTCTCAAAATCGGAACAATCGCCAGCTTCTTTCCGGACAGTTCTTTCACGGTTGTCTTGCAGATCGGGGTTTCGATTTCCACAGGAGACAGCTTCAGATCCCGCGTTGCCTCATAACAGATCAGCATTGCAATCTCACTGATGGTCTGCCGAAAATCCTTGGTACCAGTGTCCGTTCTGCGAATAAAACCGATTTTGTGCTGGATCAGTGGATGATCCATAATGATTACCTTTGCCATGACTTTTCCTCCTGCGTCATTTGCATAATATAGTAGTACTTAAACATCTTCCTCAATCATAGCCACTCGTCTGCTGTGACGTTCCTCGCCGGAGAATGCCGTATTCAGAAATGTGTCAACAATCTCCATTGCAAGATTCTCCCCCACAATGCCCGCGCCGATCGCCAGAACATTGGCATCGTTGTGAAGTCTGGTCATCCTGGCGGACAGGGGGTCCGCACACAGCGCACAGCGCACACCTTTTACCTTGTTGGCGGAAATGCTGATACCGATGCCGGTGGTGCAGATGGCAATCCCCTTCTCGCACGCTCCGGAAGCCACCGCTTTCGCAACGTCATGTCCAAATACGGGATAATCACAGCTTTCCTTGCTGCTGCAGCCAAAATCCCAGCATTCGATTCCTCTCTCCTCAAGGTGTGCAATCACCTTCTGTTTCAAATCATATCCGCCGTGATCACTTCCAATTGCTATCATCGTTTTTCCTCCTCATGAATTTCTATTTCGTTTTGTGTCTGTTATCTGCTATAAATGTATGATCCGATGTCCCGCCGCCTTGAGCAGTCGGTTCATGATGGCTTGTCCGAAGCCCTCCGTGTCAAAGCATTCCGAATAAATGCAGGTCACGTCCTCATCGTCGAATTCCCGCAGAATCGTATAGAGGTTCCGGGC
>CAMAGI010000013.1 GCA_945833775.1 uncultured Lachnospiraceae bacterium | reverse complement strand
TAATTCTGACATAATTTTGAACCTCCTCGATTAATTTGTTTGGGGTGGAAGCCCCCGCAGTAATACCCACCAGTCGAACAGCCTCAGTTAATTTCAATTGCAAGTCATCCAGTGTCTGTATGAAGCAGGTATTCGCACATTCCTCACAACAAATATCGTACAATTTTCTTGTGTTGGAACTGTGCTTGCCCCCGATCACTATCATCACGTCCGCCTCGGCCGCTAAAGCTTTCGCGGATCGCTGCCGTTCTTCAGTCGCATTGCAGATAGTGCTCACGACTTTATCAGTATAACCTTTTTTTTCAAAAATTTCAACTATATGTTGAAATTTATTGTAATTAAATGTCGTTTGCGATACGATACATATCCGCTCGCCGGGCTGTGCCGAAAACTGCTCTGCTTCGCTCTCCGTCTCGATTACATCCACCGGGCCGTTGCACCATCCTTTGATCCCCTCCACCTCCGGATGCCTGTTGTTTCCGACGATTACAATATGATATCCCAGTCTGCTGTGCTCGTCCACAATCGTATGGATTCGTTTCACAAAGGGGCAGGTTGCATCCACACAGATCAGGCCTCCCTGCTCGAGAACCTCATGAATTCTGCGGGGGATTCCATGTGCCCGGATAATAACGGTGGCAGGATCCGAGAGGGGATCCCGACCGGCATTTTGCTCTGCGAGACGCCTTAATTCTTCTTCGTTCTCCAGGACCTTTACTCCTCTCTCCCGGAGTTCGTTGACCACTTCCTCATTGTGTACTATGGGACCATAAGTGTAAATGGTTTTGCCGGTGGCAATCTGTTCATATACCGTATCCACCGCGCGCTTCACACCAAAGCAGAAGCCCGCGCACTCAGCCAGTTTCACTTCCATTTCCAAATTACCTTTCACAGAGTTTGAGAATGTGTGCGATCACTTCCTCGATGGTCATGTCGGAGGAATCCACAAGGATTGCATCCTTTGCACGGCAAAGCGGTGAATGTTCCCGGTGCATATCGCGATAATCCCGCTCTTCAATGTCCTTTCGGATCGTCTCGAGATCACAGGGCTGACCCTTTTTTTCCAATTCGTCAAAGCGCCTCCTGGCCCGCACCGCACTGCTTGCAGTGAGATATATCTTTACCTGGGCATCGGGAAGAACACAGGTTCCGATGTCGCGACCGTCCATCACGCAGTCGCTCTGCGCCGCAAGGGTATGCTGGAGCTCTACCATTTTCTCGCGCACCTTAGGCCGGGCACTGGTCGCAGAAGCCATGTTCCCCACTTCCTCGGTTCGAAGATAAGGATTTACGTTTTCTCCGTTCAGATATACAACCTGCTCGTCTCCCTCATAACGGATTGTGATATCTGCCTCCCTGCATTTGTCGTCGATCCTGCTCTCATCCCCGGGATCCACGCCTTCCCTCAGCATGAACAGTGCCATGGCACGATACATTGCCCCCGTGTCGACATACAGAATTCCCATCCTTTTGGCCACAGCTCTTGCTATAGTACTCTTTCCTGCTCCCGCAGGTCCGTCGATTGCTATATTATAACTCATTTTTTCTTCCTCCCGCGCTCCGGCCCGCCAGATACCCTGTGGACCATGCTATCTGCAAATTAAAACCGCCCGTATAGGCGTCCAAATCCAACAATTCTCCCGCAAAGAACAGTCCCGAAACTATTCTGGACTCCATTGTGGAAGGATTCACGTCTTTCACACTCACGCCGCCCCGTGTGACAATCGCCTCCGCAAAACTTCCGGTACCCGTTACGGTGAGGGGCAGATTCTTGATTATTGAGGCAAATGCCTTTCGTTCGTCCCGGGTAATCTCATGGACACGTTTCTCAGGATCGATGCCGGAAAGACTCACCATCACCGGTATCATTTTGGAGGGGAACAATTCGTCCAGTGCGTTTTTAAACTGCCGGTTGACATTTTTTTCAAAGTCCCTAAGGAGGCGCTTATCCAACTGCTCTTCCTCCAGCGCCGGCTTTAAATCAATGGACAGGGTAACCTTCTCACCCGGTTTTGTCTTTCCGTAGTAACAACTCGCCGACAACACCAACGGTCCGCTCACACCAAAGTGGGTGAACAGCATTTCTCCCTGCCCACAGAACACTTTCCTGCCCTCCCGGTACATGGTAAGCTGCACATTTCTTAACGAGAGTCCCATCAGGTCACGACACCATGCTTCCCCGGTTTTCAGCGGGACCAGCGAAGGACTGCACGCAACCATCCTATGCCCGGTACTCTCCGCAAAACGATGTCCGTCCCCGGTGGACCCGGTGGAGGGATAGGACAATCCGCCCGTACACAGAATCACGGCATCTGCAAATTGTTTTCTGCCGTCCCACAGTTCCACTCCTACCATTCGCTTTGTCTGCTTCGACTTTGCGTCAAGCGGTGTATAATCCTCCGTGAGGAGTGTTTTCACCCCGGTGTTTAGCAGAATTTCAACACCTCGCTTTTTCAATTCACGGACCAATGCCGCTATGATATCCGACGAATGATCCGACACCGGAAATACCCGTTCGCCCCGCTCCGTTTTCAGAGGACATCCCGCACCTTCCAGAAAATCCATCACAGCGTTGTTGTCGAAGCCGTAAAACGCGCTGTACAAAAACTTGGCATTGGAGCACACATTTTCGAATAATTTTTCTATCGGCGCGGCATTGGTTACATTGCATCTTCCCTTACCGGTAATGAAAAGCTTCTTTCCAAGCTTTTCATTCTGTTCCAAAAGAGTGACCGATGCTGCTGTGTCAGCCGCCGCAATGGCTGCCATCATTCCCGCTGCACCGCCGCCTACCACAATAACTCTCTCAGTTTTTTTCTCCATCTTCCCGTCTCAACGAATAATTTAATATCGGTTCGTCATCGATAAAATTAATCTCATCATTCAGGTATACCTGATAATTATTCCAGGTTTCCTCCAGCATCTCAAGATTCTGCTTTACCTCCTGCGGGCACTTCAGACAGATTGCCACAACAAGCGCATTGATCACACTCAAAGGTGCCACAAGAGAATCCACAATGGAAACCATATCACTTCTGGCTAACAACTGGCAGGAAGCATACATGCACATCGGA
This sequence comes from uncultured Lachnospiraceae bacterium, assembly GCA_945833775.1. Lineage (GTDB taxonomy): Bacteria > Bacillota > Clostridia > Lachnospirales > Lachnospiraceae > Acetatifactor. The sequence continues at coordinate 32,889 of CAMAGI010000013.1, read as the reverse complement.
GAATGCACCGAATCCGTAATCGCTATCACCTTTGCATTTCGGTCACTGGCAAACTCCATCGCTTTGAGGGTGCGCATGGAATAGCGTGGGAAGCTGATTCCGATAAAACAATCCTTTTCACTGATTCGAATCATCTGCTCAAATGTCTCGCTGACACTGGTCGTATTGATCAGAACCACACGGCCCTTAACCATATTCAGATAGAAATGCAGGAAAGCCGCCAGAGGTTCATTGCTGCGAAGGCCCATGACATAGATTGTATCCGAGGCAAGAATAGTCGAAACGGCTGCCTCAAAGGCTGAAGGGTCCAGATGATCGATGGTATGCTGCAATTTCTCAATATCAGCCGTGAGTACCGATGTCAATATCTCCGACTGTGAACTTCTTCCATATTTGGCATCCACCCGCTGGACACCGCTTAGTTTACTCTTTACACATTCTTCCAGAAGCTTTTGAAATTCCGGATACCCGCTGCAGCCCACCCCGGTTGCGAAACGTACCACGGTGGACTCGCTGATCCCCAATGTCTCACCCAGCTTTGCCGCAGTCATAAAAACCGCCTGGTCAAAATGCTCCAGAATGTAGCCTGCTATCACCTTATGGCTTTTGCTCATACTGTCATAGCATTCATTTATTTTGGTCAAAATATCGTAATGCATTCCCATATCCTGCATCCCTCCGAAAGATTTCCCTTACTGTTTCTGAGCAAACGCCTCATAGGAACGCTCCAAAAGTGCCAGGGTCTCCGTATCCGTAAGATCGTAATCTCCGGTGAGTGTCATGCATGCCGCTCCGTGAATAAAAATCCACATCTTCATAAAGAGATCTCCGGGATCTGGACAGCCAGCCACTCTTGCGAGATTGATTTCGTATACCACATTACCGGACTCCCCGTTCAGTAACTCATACATGCTCTTTTTCTTGTCGGAGGAAACTTTGCCCGACACAAAAAGGAGTTCAAACAGGTGTCTCTCCTCCCGTGCAAATGCGATATATGCCATTCCGAGATTTGCAAAGGGTGTCTTACCGGTTCTCGGATACAGGCTGTAATAATCCTGAAAGAACTCGGCGGCTCTCACGTAAACTGCATCCCATAATTCTTCCATATTCTTGTAGACACGGAAAATCGGCTGGGTCGAGCATCCCGCCTTCGCTGCCACTTTTCGTGCCGTGACATTTTCAAATCCCTCTTCCCTTGTCATGGCAAAAGCCGTGTCCAATATGTTTTGAATGGTAATCGTTTCCTTACGTGCCATTTTGTCGTTTGTCCCCCGCATTTCTCTATGAAACAGATAACTGCCAAACAAACATTGCCTGGCAGTTAAAAGCATTGTTATAACACTTGTTATTTTACAGTCAGTACAGAAAACTTGTCAAGTACTACATCTTGTGTCGGAATCAACAGTATTTGTGTTTCCCGCTTTTCCCTCCCCGGGGCGCATACACATCCCCGCCAGGATCGGACTGCACGCCATTATGGGGAGCGCATACCGCACAGATGCAACCACCGGCGAAGCCACACAAATGAGCCACACCACAAGCAGAGGAATACAGATGATGCAATCCCGATATTTTTTCCGTTCCAACAATAGAAAAACGACCCCGAACAGGCCCACGCAGTACACCGCAGGCGTAAAAAGCAGTCTTGTAACCGGCATTCTCGCAAGAAGCTTTGTTCCGCTTTCCAGGACATTTCGCAAGGCCGGATTGTGCATCCAAAAGGAAGTATTCAGATCGTCATTCACTATCCCGTCACCGCTAACCTGTCTGAACCAGGCAATTCCCTCCAGAAAGCCGAAATGATCGGTGGTCGGATACGTGAATTTCTTCCAGGGATACGTATAGCCGTAAGCATGGTTGAGAAAAGCCTGTACATAGGTATCGGGATGTCGCAAAAACTGTGCTGCCCACACCTTAAAATATTGATTCAACAATTCCTTCGAGGGATATTCAACAAAATACGTTTTGACAGGGTCGGAAATATTGACATCATACGTCTGCGCGATGATTGTGTAGTCCCCGCCGAACACTTCCTCAAGGACAGCCTTCTCCTCGACCGTGATATCGTCTCCGTGCAGCTTTACATAGCGTGCCGTCTGTTGCAGCGGAATGGAAAGCATCTCACGAACGGACCCCGGCGCAGCCTGCAGAGATGGTACGTATACACCATCCACGATCCCGATCGCCACTGCCGCAGTCAATAAGCCTACTACAAAATATCTTCTCAACTTCTTTCCAAAAAGGATTCCGAAGAGCATCGTGATGACAACCACATACCGGCCGTCGTTTCGAAACAACACACAGCCTGCGCAGGCAACTGCCATCACAATCATCCGACGCACCGTTTTGCTCTCTTTACATCCCGCCAAATCTGCAAGCAAGGTTGTGAGAATGGTTACAAAAATACAATATCCGGTATCTTTTACAAAGGTGAATCCCCACATGGGGAAAAGGGGCAAAACTGCCTGAAACAAGAGCGTTGCAAAGCGCAAAAAAATGGGCGTTCCAAGCTTTCCCAGGACCTGTTGCAGATAGGAAAAAGCAATTGCCTGTATACAAAACTGCACAGACGTGTAGAGAAAAATACCAAAATTATCTCCCAGGCCCGCATACCGTGCCAGCACGACACACCCTGCCATTCCTTTGGATATCAGCACCGGGTGATGGGTTGACAATTCCCTCACCCCCAGACCTTCCATCAGTTGTCGATAGGCATCCGGCTCGATTGTGCCCGGTCTATATGCCAGGAACCAGGTAAGCTCTAATATCAGAATCACCGCAAAATAGCGCCAGAACGCATTTTTCTCAAATAGGAACTTTGCAATTTTACTGCGCGGTTCCCGATTCTGAAAGAGAGGAAGCTGCAACATCTGTCGTATCATACGTACAGCGCATCGAAAAATGCGATACCATCCGACAATGAACAGGCACGAGCGCAGCAACTGCCACACTCCGCCGAAAATCTGGCTCCAGGACTGTGTATCCGAAAGGCTCTTTCCGAGCACACAGTCAAACGCCAGCAGAAGACAAAACGCCCTGATCCATCTGCCCTCCCTCTGTTCTCTCTCGCAGTCTCTATAAAAGCATGCCAGAAGAACGACATAGGCAATGCAGAGAAGGAGAACCCTCTTCCACAGATCCATGTCTCCGCCCCAAAGAATAAAAGCGGTTACCGTAACAATTCCGATGCTGTTCTGAATAGCCATCCGAGCCTTTGACATGTTTGTCCCTCTTTTCGAAAATGCACAGCAGCGAAAGCTCGCTGCTGTGCATTCATGGTCTTGCTAAAAATTCAAAGAGATTAAACGGGATACGCTCCGTTCTTGGTATCTGCCTGAGTCATATCAACCTTCTCCTGCTGTGCCTGACGATACTTGAAGAAGTCGGTGGCAACCTGAGGGAACAATGCGTAGGACAGGACATCTTCATCCTGCTGCTTCCACTCAGCCATCTCGGTTTCCAGCTTATCCATCTCGCTGGGAAGTGTATCTGCAAAACGGCAGGTGATTCTCTCCTCTCCGGGGATAACCTTATCGATAATCTCCTGACTCATGGGCTTAACAGTCTGACCGTACTCACCGCGCAGAACTGCCTTGGTCTCCTTGGTAGCCATCTTATATCTCTCACCCATAAGTACGTTGAATACAGCCTGCGTACCTACAATCTGGGAGGAAGGTGTTACCAGAGGGGGCTCACCAAGATCCTTGCGAACCTGAGGAATCTCCTTAAGAACATCATAATATTTATCCTCTGCGTTCTGCTCCTTCAGCTGGCTCACCATGTTGGAAAGCATACCGCCGGGCACCTGATAAAGCAATGTCTTGATATCAACGCCCATAACCTTGGGATTCAGCAGACCGTTTGCAAGGCACTCGTCTCTGTAGGGACGGAAGTAATCTGCAATCTCAGCCAGAAGATTCTGATCAAATCCGGTATCATAGGGAGTTCCCTTAAAGGTCTCAACCATAACCTCGGTTGCAGGCTGTGAAGTTCCCATAGCAAAAGGACTCATTGCCGTATCAATCACATCGACACCGGCCTCTACTGCCTTCAAATAAGTCATGCTGGCAACACCGGAGGTGTAATGTGTATGCAGCTGAATCGGAAGCTTGGTATTCTCTTTCATTGCGGAGATAAGCTCGGAAGCCTTGTAGGGAACGAGAAGTCCTGCCATATCTTTGATACAGATGGAATCTGCACCCATTTCCTCGATCTTCTTTGCCATATCAGCCCAATACTCAAGGGTGTATGCATCACCCAGGGTGTAGGACAGAGCGATCTGTGCGTGTCCTCTTCCTTCCTGCTGTTTCATTCTGTTGGTGGCATTTACAGCCTCCTGCAGATTGCGCAGGTCATTGAGGCAGTCAAAGATACGAATAATATCAATACCGTTTGCGATCGATTTCTGAACGAAGGCATCTACTACATCATCCGCATAGGGTCTGTAACCCAGAATGTTCTGTCCGCGGAACAGCATCTGCAGCTTGGTATTCTTAAAACCGTCACGCAGCTTTCTGAGTCTGTCCCAGGGATCTTCCTTTAAGAAACGAAGGGAAGCATCAAAAGTAGCACCGCCCCAGCACTCAACGGAATGATATCCTACCTGATCCATCTTTTCTACAATGGGAAGCATGAATTCGGTGGGCATACGGGTTGCGATCAGGGACTGATGAGCGTCACGCAGAATCGTCTCCGTAATCTTAATCGGTTTCTTTTCTATTTCTGACATTACGAATTCCTCCTTATTTTTTGTTGTAATGAATTCCTTTCGCTGTGCACTCGTTCACTTCGCTGTGCACTCTTGCACAGTACTTCGCTATGCACTCGTTCACCTCGCTGTGCACTCTTGCACGGTACTTCGCTGTGCACTCGTTCACCTCGCTGTGCACTCTTGCACGGTACTTCGCTGTGCACTCGTTCACCTCGCTGTGCACTCTTGCACGGTACTTCGCTGTGCACTCGCAAATCCTTCGGATTTGCTTCGTCGCGCTCCGCGCTCTATACCGCAAAATCAAGCTGTCCATATGCCCGTGCAAGCACGGCAATGGTCACTTGATTTTGCGGTGCACAGCTTTAGAATACACCGAATATGGCCATAAAGGTTCCGGCTGCTACTGCCGTTCCGATAACACCGGCTACGTTAGGACCCATGGCATGCATCAGCAGGAAGTTGGTGGGATCTGCCTCTGCACCGACCTTCTGGGACACACGTGCCGCCATAGGAACTGCCGATACACCAGCGGAACCGATCAACGGATTGATCTTGCCCTTGGTAAGCACCATCATCAGATCACCGAACAGCACACCTGCCGCTGTACCGAACATGAATGCAATCAGTCCCAGAACCACAATTCCCAGAGTCTGTACATTCAAAAATGCTTCCGCACTGGTGGTAGCTCCAACGGAGGTACCCAGCAGGATAACTACGATGTACATAAGCGCATTGGAAGCGGTATCCGTCAACTGTCTCACCACACCGGACTCTCTGAAGAGGTTACCCAGCATCAGCATACCAACAAGGGGTACCGTGGTGGGAAGAATCATACCGACAACGATCGTTACAATAACGGGGAACAGAATCTTCTCCAGTTTGGAAACCGGACGAAGCTGTGTCATCTTGATTTTTCTCCAGGATTCCTTGGTCAAAAGTTTCATGATGGGGGGCTGGATAATGGGCACCAATGACATATAAGAATACGCTGCCACCGCAATCGGTCCCAGAATCGCCGTCTGCCCCAGCTTACTTGCAAGGAAGATGGAGGTCGGGCCGTCCGCACCGCCGATGATGGAGATGGCTGCCGCCGCTTTATCGTTAAAGCCCATAAGGATTGCTCCGAAGTATGCGGTAAAAATACCGAACTGGGCTGCCGCTCCCAGAAGAAAGCTCTTGGGGTTCGAAATCAACGGACCAAAGTCTGTGGATGCTCCGACTCCCAGGAATATCAGGGAAGGAAGGATTGCCCACTCGTCCAGAATGTAAAAATAATGTAAAAGACCGCCAACACCGTTTGCCGCATCCTCCGGAGTTACCATAATCTCCGGATAGATATTGACTAACAGCATACCAAATGCAATGGGGGTTAAAAGCAGAGGCTCAAAACCGTGGCGGATCGCTAAATAAAGGAAAAAGCACGCAACTGCGATCATGACGTAGTTTCCCCAAGTCAGGTTAAAAAACGCCGTCTGATGGAGCAGGTTGCTGAGCGTAGTACCTATATATTCCATTTGTTGACCTCCTGTTGTCTCATCAATACATTGCCTGTACCGTTACGTACAGATCTCTGAACCCGATTAGTTCAGAGTAGCAAGAACAGCGCCTGCTTCTACAGCATCGCCAACTGCTACATCAATGCTTGCAACAGTGCCGTCTGAGGGAGCAACAACGGGAATCTCCATCTTCATAGCCTCAAGGATTACGATTGCGTCGCCTGCCTTAACAGCCTGTCCTACGGAAGCCTCAATCTTAAAGATCTTACCTGCTGCACCGGCCTCAACCTTCACACTGCCTGCACCTGCAGCCGCCTTGGGAGCTGCCGCGGGAGCTGCCTTCGGTGCGGCCTTGGGAGCTGCGGGAGCCTTTGCTGCAACAGCGCCGGTGGAAGCGCCCTCTTCAACGGTTACATCGTATACGTTGCCATTTACGGTAATGGTATAATTTTTCATTTTGATTTCCTCCTGTTAATCACTTTACTATTCTGCCTTACGCATTTCTTCTACGGATGGAGCGCACCACAAACCCGTCAGTGGACGCTGCTCCCTCACTAGCTGCGATTGCCGCAGCAATTACTGCCACAAGTTCCAGATCATCGGATACATCCGTGCTCTCCTCCTGCTCGGTGATCTGTGCCACCGCATTATCGATACCGGATGTATTCTTTTTCTCCTTTGCTGCCTTCTTATCCGCTGCCATTTTCTGAAGCTTGGGAATCACTCCGAAACAGGAAATGATCAGACAGATCAAAATCAGTACCACAAACACGGTTCCCATGCCAAGCAGCGTATTCAGTCCGGCTTTGCCGAGCAGCTCCGTCTTCGTATAGCTGGGATTGAGCGCTGCGGATTCCAGATTTAAGAAACCGTCATTGGAGAAAATAATCTCCGCCTCCGCATCCCGGGTCGTACCGTGAATCAACACGGATACAATGATCTGCTTTCCATCGATTCTGGCTTCGGTGTCACCTACGTTTTCGATTCTGCCGATCTCGGCAGCTGCTTTTGCGAAGGAATTCATGCCGGAAAGGATTACCTGTCCGTCCTGTGTGTTGATTGAGTACTGATTGTAGAAAATAGCCTCCACTTCATCGCGGGTGTATTCTTCATAATCCGAAGTCACCAGTGAGCCGTTTGTGAAACCGCCCAGCACAGGAATAATGCTCTCAGCCGCAACCATCTGTGCGTAGTCCAGCTTCTGCTGCTCATATGTAGTGTAGGTCTCCGCACTTCCGCAGGCCGCAAGGCTCAGGGTGCAGAGGAGCATACAAGCAAACGCGCGAAATCTCTTCATTCTTCCATCACCCTTTCTAGACTGTGCCATGCTTCTTGGCAGGACGGTCTTCGCTCTTTGTATACAGCATCTCAAAGGCACCGATCACATACTTTCTGGTATCGGCAGCTTCCACGATCTGATCCACATATCCTCTCCGTGCTGCATTGGCAACATTCATCGTCTGCTCGGCGTATGCAGCAGCCTTTTCGTTGATCACGTCTGCACCTTGTCCGTCGTACATAATCTTGGCGGCAAGCTTGCTGTCCATAGTGCCGATTTCGGCGGTGGGCCATGCAATCGTAAGATCCGCGCCGATCGCCTTGGAATTCATAACGCTGTACGCGGTTCCGTAAGCCTTTCCGATAATCACATTCACCTTGGGAACGGTTGCATTCGCAAACGCATAGGTCAGCTTTGCGGCAGCCTTTGCAATTCCCTTCTCGGAGCATTTGGTAGCCTCATAGCCCTTTACATTGGTAAGCGTAAGAACAGGAATTCCGAAAGCATCGCAGAAATTCACAAAATCTGCAGCCTTCTCACAGCCCTGCTTTGTAAGTACTTCATCCAGTTTCTCGGAAACCTTTCCTTCCTCATCCAGGATTTCGGAACGATTTGCAACCGCTCCTACGGTCGCGCCGTTTAAGCGCAGGAAACCGACTACCATATTCTTACCATAGTTTGCCTTTACTTCAAAGAAGTTGTTATCATCTGCCAGAATGGAGAGCGCAACGGCTGTATCACCCACACAATTTGCAAGCTCCGCATTGACACGGTTCAGGTCATCACTGCACTCCCCGCAGGCATCTCCGTCCTCATTGTTTGCAGGCAGGAATCCGATCAATTCGCGAATCTTCATAAGAATGGTTGCCTCGTCGGCAACAACATCCACGATGCCGCTCTCTTCGGACTGGAACTGCGCGGAGGAAGTATCGCACTTGGTAATCACATTGCCGTCAAGTGCATTGGGCGCATTGACAAACAATTTTGCATTTTTCTCCTCCATAAAGGTAAAGTCCGTCAGCGTGGGGAACAGTGCAAGTCCACCGCCGCAGCTGCCCAGAACCGCAGTAATCTGAGGGATCACTCCAGAGGCCATTGTCTGCTTGAAATAAACCGTACCGAATGCAGCCAGTGCATCGGTTGCCTCCTGAAGCCTAAGTCCCGCGCAATCGATCAGTCCGATCACAGGTGCGCCGGTTTTCATTGCAAGATCATACAGATTTGCAATCTTTTTGGCATGCATCTCACCGATGGTTCCATTCATAACGGTCACATCCTGGCTATACACATACACAAGATTTCCGTCGATCACACCATAGCCGGTGACAACTCCGTCGGAAGGAGTCTCAGTGGGTTTCAAATTAAAATCTGTGGTTCTTGCCGTCACAAGTCCGCCGATTTCAACGAAACTGTTGTCGTCGAGTAAAGCTGCTATTCTTTGACTCGCTTTTGAAGTAGTACTCATACTCTCTGCCCTCCATTTATAATATAAAAAAATATAGATAACATAACTTCAGGGAGCGATTTTATTTCATTATTCGCAAATGCCCCCATGATTACATTCTTGTTCAGTATAACATAAAAATTGCAACTCGAAAAGAACGAATTGCAATTTTGTCAAAATGATTATTTTTCCCATTCCGAACACATCAAAACAGTACAAATCGCTTAATGATTTCCGAAATGCACCATTTATAGTCCACCCTTTCCACCGTCTGTGACGCCACAATGTTCTCCGTCCGATATACGGTTCCGTCCACACAATAGAGAATCGTACCGACTTTTTCACCCGCATAGACCGGCGCTTTCTGTTCCTTCTGCAGTGTTACCCGGACAAAAATCTTTTCCTCGGGCTGCATCAAAAGTCCGTCCGTCCCTTCTCCGGTCTCTCCGTCTGTATATTCCTCCCCGTCTGCATATTCCTCTCCGTCTCTTCCTGCAATTCTCACACAGCAATAGGCTGTTTCCCCGAATACGTTGCTGCGGCCATCTTTGACTTCGATGGGCTTTAACTGATCCGGATCCAGTGCCACAGTCGGATCCAGGAAGGACCGGTACGCATAATTGGCCATTCCAAACCGCATCAGTTTCTCCGTGTCCTTCCACTTGTATGTTTTGTGGTTGGGCCATCCGCATGCTAACAGTGCGACCACAAAAAAGCGGCCATCGCTCTCCAGCGCTCCGGCATAACAATAGCCGGCTTTGTTGGTAAATCCTGTCTTTCCCGAAATCGCGCCACTCATCATATTCAAAAAAGCATTGTGATTGCTGCAGAAGAAGCTTCGGTTACCGGCACCGAAGCTGTATGACGGTGTCCCCGTAATCTGTAAAAACATTTCCCGCATCGGTGATCTGCGCACACAGTAGGATAAAATGCGGGCCAGGTCCTCCGCCGTTGTCCCATGTTCCCTGGTTTCCACCGTTCCGTCCTCCAACACGGACTGACAGCTCGCATCCAGACCGTTTGGTGTCAGAAAACAGGTATTTTTACAGCCGATTTCCGAGGCCTTGGCATTCATAAGTCTGCAGAACGCTCCGATTGCCAGTTTACTTTCCTCTGTCGTATATTCCGCAGGATCCTTCGTCTTAAGCTGCTGCGACAGATACTTTTTGCCGAGATGCTCCGCCAGTGCTGCCGCAGAGTCATTATGGGATTCCAGCATCATGGAGTACACCAGATCAAGCGCCCGATAGGACTCTCCCTTGCGCATACCCAGATGTACCTTCGGCATCCCCGCAGCATAGGCTGACACGGTCACCGTCTCATTCAAATCCATGTTTTCCAGAACAACGATACAGGTTAAGATCTTAGTGGTACTGGCATTTGCCAGAAATTCTTCTCCGTTCTTCGCATACAACACCCTTCCTGAATCCGCATCCATAAGCACTGCCGCACCCGCGTAGAGCGTTTCGTCGAAGGTTTTCGCGCAGACATTCACGGGAACTGTAAAGAGACACAAAAGCACACAAAAAAAGCCCCAGATTGTTTTCTTCATTGAAACCCGATTCCAACGAATTTGTAAACAATATATGAGGCTCTTTCCGTCTTTTATGAACTTTTGAGAATGCAATCCGGATCAAATATCCAACCGAAGTTGTATTTCTTCCTCTGCCTGGGCCTTAAATTCCTCCATCTGTACCGGATTCATCTCCGGGAGTTCCTCCAGGCTCTTTACACCGAAGCAACGCAAAAACTGTTCGGTCGTGCCGAACAAAAGAGGGCGTCCCGGAGCATCCAGCCTTCCCAGCTCCGTGATCAGATCATATTCCAGCAATTTATTGATGGCATGGTCACAACTGACGCCGCGTACACGTTCAATCTCAATTCTGGTAACCGGCTGTTTATAGGCGATAATAGAAAGAGTTTCCAGTACCGTGTCGGTAAGCGTCATTTTGCGGGGGGATTTCGCAATTTTAATAAGATACTCATACATCTGTGCCTTGGTGCACAGCTGAACGGCCGAGTCCAGATAGGTCAGCATAATTCCCCTGTCCTCCTGTTCATACCGCTCTTCCATTTCCTTAAGGATCGCTTTTGTGGTCTTGACATCCTCTTCAATCAGTTCAGCAAGCTTACTGATTTCCACAGATTCTCCCATGGTAAACAAGATTGCTTCGATCACTGCATATGCCTTTGTTCGTTCCATGCCCTGTCTACTCTCCTTCCGCCACATTGGAGTTGATTATGATATCATCAAAGAGCTCCTCCTGGCTGATACTGATCTTACCGGTCTTCATCAGTTCCAAAATGATCAGAAATGTTACGATAATCTCCGCGCGGCTTTTTTGTTTCTCCAAGAGTTTGCGGAAGCTGAAGCTTTTATGCTCTCTTGCATACGCCTCAACGTAAAGCGTTTTGACATCCATATCGATTTCTTCTTTTTCGATATTTCCGTATTGGCTCCGAATCGGATCAATTTTATCCTCCTGTCTGCGGACCACAGACTTAAAGATCTCATGCAGTCTGTTAAGCGTCATGTCCTCCAGCAATTCCTCGTAATTAACGGGCTGTCTATAGGCTTCCACCTCCGCGGGGAGCTTCTTGTCCCTGTAAAGTGTTTTCGCCGCATCCACCTGGCGATCCCTCAGTTCGAAGGACATGTATTTGTACATCTTATATTCCAGCAATTTTTGTACCAGTTCGGCACGCGGATCTTCCTCTTCGCCGTCCTCATCAATCTCCTTTGGAAGAAGCATCCGGCATTTGATGTCAATGAGCGTGGCAGCCATCACCAAAAACTCGCTCATCACATTCATATCCCGCCGTTCCATCTGTTTGATATAATCGAGATACTGTTCTGTGATCTCTACAATCGGAATGTCATAGATGTCTATTTTGTTCTTTTCGATCAAATGAAGCAGAAGATCCAAAGGACCTTCAAATGCCTCAAGCCTTACGGGTATTGCCATATGCTTTCCCCTCTCAAATCACCGGATTAATTATCAAAATATAGTTTCAACAGCTTGATGCCCCCCATGCCCTCCTCAAAGCGCATGGTTCCGCATTCCTCCACCCGGATGTTGTACTTTTCAATGGTATCGGGATCAAACCATTCCCCGCCCCAACTGATCATATAGATAGAATCGCCCTCAAGGCTGTCAAAATCCACCTGCGAATACCAGAGAAATTCCTGATCCGGCAGATGGGCACTGTACAGCGTATCATAAGTCTCATAGTTATAGATCATCTGTTTTTCACCGCGCACCTGCTCCAGTATGCGATAAGTATCATTGAGATAATCGACCGTCCCCAATTCGATGTGACGGACACCGCCGAAGGAAGACCAACACATACATGCCAGCCAGACGCCGCAGGCAAGATAGGTCTTCCAGCCCTGCCTTGAAAAAATGATTGCAAGAAAGAGCCATGTCACACCGGCAGCTGCGAGAATATATCGGTCTGCCCAAAAATGCTGGCTGAAGGAGGAAACGACCCTGCACAAAAGATACGATATCCAGAGATTGCTAACACACATTCCCAAAAACATTTTCTCCGAAAGGGTATAGCGGTTTCGATCCACAAACAAAATGATGACACCCAGCGCCATAAGCACTGCCGGCATATAGGCAGAAAACTCGATACCCGTACCGAAGAAGCTTCCCAGCATCCCGCGAAAGTCCAGTGCGAAATTCTCCCCCGACTTCGTGACTCCGCTGCTCGTAAATGTACTGATCACGACGGAAATCCACGGAAGATATCCGACGATGGTAGCCACACAACACCACAAAAAGTCTTGCCATCTCTTCCGGTCCGACACCAGTATTCCGATGAGAAGATACGCATAGATTACGGCAAGCGGAATCGCCGTAAAATAATGGGTATAGACTCCCGCCAGGGAGCTGATCACAAACAGCACCCAGTCCCGGCGGCGGTTGTACTTAAGAATCTCATACGCAAGGAGCGCACTGAAGGTTACACAAAAAAGAGACAGGGAATACATCCGTATATACAGGGAGTAAAACAGTAAAAAGGGGCCCATTCCAATGGCCAGATTCCAGAAAGCAGCGGCCTTCCACCCCCAGTTTTTGCGCACCAGTGTAATCCCCAACAACATGGTAAGTACGGTAAACAGAATCGTACAGAGCTTCATGACAAACAGCTTATAGCCGAACATTTTCCCCACAAGCCACAGTACAATATAGTACAGCGGGGGATGGATGTCCTCCGCCGTCGCACGGAGCATATCCGCAAAACCATGCCGTGACACCATGTTGAAGGTATACGCTTCATCCCAATCCATAGCGCGATTGCGTGCCAGGAAAATCATCGCCCCGGTCAGTACCAGGATCTGTGCCACCAAGAGACACAACTGATATTTTTCAAGGAGCTCCTCTCCTCTTTTCAAGAGCTTACGCATTGGTCTTTTCGTCCTCCGTAATCAATCTAAGCACCGTAAAACCTATGGTCAAAAGGAACGCCCATATTCCGAGAATGCTCTTTTTGCCCAAAATCTCGCCGTAGTCATAGCGAAGCAGAGATGCTCCTTCGATCGGATTATCCCCCATGTAAAAATATAAGCTTCCGGGGGCACTCTGCCCCGGATCTCTGGTGTAATACGCCCAGAACAAACCATCGTGTTGTGAATCCGTCGAAAACCGGATTCGATATGTTTTACCCTTATGCAGCGATGCAGACAGATCAGCAGCCATGAAATAACAGTCCGTAAGTTCTGAGAAGGGAATCGCATTTCGTGCAAGCACATGCCCGTCCGCATCCGACAATTCAACGTACAGCGCACCGGTCTGCGGCAGCTCTCCCTCAAAACCAACTGCAAATGCCAGATTGTCAAGGCGTGAAGACTGGGCCACAAAATATTGATCCAGGGGCGCGTCATGTGCAATCCTCTGTTCCGTTTTTTCATAGGCAATGCCGAGCGCCGGATAATACTGCACAGTCTGACGTGCAAAGCCCAAGGGCCAGACACACAGCATAAGACCCACACAGATGATAATAACCGCAAATTTCAGAAATCTTCTTAACTGCACAGTGCTCTCCTTCGTATGGTACCGATTGATCTTTCCGTACACACATACGCAACTATTTTACCGATAAATGACTTTCTTTTCAAGCACAAAATCATCCCTTGAAATGCAATACAATCAGTTCCCCCGGATTAAACATACGAATCGGTATCGTATGCATCCCCAGGCCCCTGCTCACAATCATACGGCTGCAAGCATTCTTTTCCTCCGGTATCTCACTCCCCGAATCGGGCTGAATCCGGAATTCGCCCCCGTCATACTTCGGGAAGAGACGAATCGACGGAGAGGCAATCCCCTTTCCCAGAAACGGAATTCGAACGATTCCTCCGTGCACATGTCCGGAGAGAACCAGATCCGCTCCCCATGAGGCATACTGCGGAAAATAATCCGGGTTATGGGCAATCAGGATCGTATACAGAGACTTGTCCACCGACCCAAGAAGACGGTTCAGGTAGTCTTCCGCCATCGGTTGTACACGGAAGCGCTTGTAGAACTGTCTGTCGATTTGTGAACCGGTGATGCAGACACCATACTCCGGCAATGAGATTCCCCGATTCACAAGAAGCGTTACCCCCGCTTTGTCCAGACTTTCCGAAAAACACTCTCCCATGCTTCCGTAGGTCTCCGGGTACAGTTTCAGACGATGTTCGTGATTGCCGTTACCGTAATAGACGGCGTATTTCCCGGCCAGACTTTGTATCAGATCAACTGCAGTCGAAAGAGACTCCCCCGGTCGCGCTGTCAAAATATCGCCGGCGATCAGGATTATATCGGGGCTGATTGTATCAATCTTTGTGAGCAGTTTCTCATTTCGACAGCCATATTGTTTATTGTGCAGATCCGCCAGAACAACGGCTTGAAAAGGTTTGCGGATGCGAGGGTCAGAAATCTCATAATCGCGGATGACAAATCGATTGCTGTCATACAGGATGACCCACACCAGAATTAAAATCAAAAGAAAAAAGACTGCAATCAAAATATCCGTCATGTTCTACCTCCTTCCAGCGCTGCTCTTTCGTCCATGATATTCCCTCGAAAAAGTCTTTGCTCCGCAAAGTCGCGCTGTCGCGCTGCTCTTTTTCTCGGTAATACGCGCATGAAAAACAAATGTCGCCTGCGGCGCCGCTTGTTTTTCTTTGCGCGTATTATATCATAACCAGAAGGAACGAACAACTTTTTTCAGGTAATCAATGTAGCCTGCCTTCGGAATGGTAGCGTCATACACAATATTGACAGATCCCAGTTCTTTACCGCTTAAGATATAATGGACCACTCCCGCTGTTGCTCCCTCCTCAACAGGCGCCTGAACAAATTCCGGCAAATCGAACTCCTTTTGTACCTGCTCCAGAGAATTACCGGAAATATCCAGATAGCGGAATTGTTCTTCGTAACGGATCGGCACCGTTTCCTCGATTCCACCTCTCAGCAATAGCGGTGCCAGAGCTTCCGGCTCCTCATCCACATACAGGTGACAGACACTATAGCCATAGACCAGAAGATTTTTGGCATCCGCAAACCTGGTCTTTCCATCCGGTGCTCCCATTACGACTGCAATGAGGTCAATTCCATCCTTACTGGCAGTGGCAGAAACGCAGAACTTTGCCTTGCTCATGGATCCCGTCTTCAGACCCGTGGTATAGGGATACTGCTTCAACAGTTTGTTGGTGCTGCTCAACGTAAAGGTACTGCTCCCCTGCTTCGTCACATGGGTGATATCCTCCATCCAGATCTGCGTATAATCAAACACTTTCGGATATTTCGTAATCAGTTCTCTGGACATTACCGCCACATCTCTTGCCGAGGTAAAATGATTATCTGACTCCGTCAATCCACAGCAATCTTCAAAATGTGTATCCTTCATGCCAAGCTGTTCGGCCTTCTCATTCATCTTATCGACAAATGCTTCTTCGCTTCCGGCGATGTGCTCCGCAACCGCCACACTGGCGTCATTGGCAGAGGATATCGTAATGCATTTCAGCATGGTGTCCAGCGTCTGTACCTCTCCCTGTGCAAGATAAACCTGGGATCCCCCCATGGAGCTTGCATATTCACTGACACAAACCTCATCGGTCAATGAAATCTTCCCACTCTCCAATTGTTCAAAGGTGATTAACAGCGTCATAATCTTGGTAATACTGGCAGGGCTCCTCCGATCCGTAGCATTTTCCTGGTAGATGATCTGTCCGGTCGATGCTTCCACCAGAATAACGGACGGTGCAGAGACATGAACCTCCGCTCTTACAGGAATTGCAAAGTTCCAAAACAGAAAGATTCCAATCCACGTTACCAGCAGTCTTTTTCTGATAAACATAAAAAAGCCACGCTCCCATTCTTTCTCTACTAAAAAATATGGAAGCATGGCTCGTTCTATTCCTAAATCCAGCGTGCTACAATGGATTGGCATTTCTCCCGAATCCGGTGGCCCTTCTCTCGCACGTCCACATGAAATACATGCACCAATTGAATGATATAGTCGATGGTAACAATCAACAGGATGAATTCCACAATCCGAATGCCAATATTCACATCAAAACGATCGATGGCACTCATGACCCAACCATGTACATAGTATACAATTCCCAAAGCATAGAATCCCCAGGCGATCGTGCTTTCCAAACAGATAATCCCCTGATAATTAAAGGGTTTCTCATTGTAGTCCCACCAAAGCTCCCCGAGGAACTTAATCATTCCCTTTCCGACAACAAACTCAAAAATTGTTGCAAGTATCGCTCCTGCGAGGTAAATAATAAAATGATGTCCGCGAAGGGGCGCAAAAATCAGATAGCAGGCAACTGCGCCGAAGCCATAGATCGGACAGAAAGGCCCTTTTCCAAATCCACGATTTGTAAGCTTTCTGTTACAGAATGACATATAAATCGACTCGACCAGCCAGCCAAGCATACTGTACAAAACAAAAGCTGCTACCAGATGATATACATCCGTTCCCAGCAATTCCTTACTCCACATACTAAATCCCCTCATTTGTCATAAATCAGAAAGTCCCCGGTCGTCACCGGCCGAGGACTAACATCTTGCATTAGTTGTATTTGCGCTTTCTGGCTGCTTCAGACTTCTTCTTACGCTTTACGCTGGGTTTCTCGTAATGCTCGCGCTTGCGGATCTCCTGCTGGATACCGGCCTTAGCACAGCTTCTCTTAAAACGACGTAATGCGCTGTCCAAAGTTTCGTTCTCTTTTACGATAACGTTTGACATCTCTACCCTGACCTCCCTTCAGTCCCTCTAGTAACACGACTGATTGGGTTATTTGTTCTATGTGAAAGCGTTTCAACTCACACACATTAAACATTATAGCATATAATTTTGCTACGTCAACCATTTTTTCTATTTCTTTTTTGTCTTTGCGCTCTTCCGCTTAGGAAATCTGTACTTCCAAAACCTTGGCAGCTTCCCGGATCGCATCGGGAATTCCCGCAGGATTCTTACCGCCGGCCTGCGCCATGTTGGGACGTCCGCCGCCGCCACCGCCTACCAGTGCAGCAATGCCCTTGATCAGATTACCGGCATGAGCGCCCTTGGAAACCGCACCATCGGTTGCCATGGCAATCATATTAACCTTGCCGTCCTGATTGGAAAGCAGAACGACAACACCTTCCTCCAGTTTCGACTTAAGCTGGTCTCCCAGATCGCGAAGTCCGTTCATGTCAACACCGTCAACATTGGTTGCCAGCAGTTTCACACCCTTAACCTCGATTACCTGATTCATCACATCGCCGAGTGCGCTCTTGGCAGCCTTCGCCTTCAATGCCTCATTCTCGGAAGCTAATGTCTTAAGCTCAGCCTGCATATGCTGAATCTTGTCAAGAAGTGTCGCAGGAGTCGCCTTTGCAGCAGCTGCAGCTTTGACCAGATTTTCCTCCATGGCCTTGTAATAGTCAAGCACATTGGATCCGGTGAGCGCCTCGATTCTTCTGACACCCGCAGCGACACCGCTCTCTGACAGAATCTTAAAGGAAGCAATATCCCCCGTATGACGGACATGGGTACCTCCGCACAGCTCCTTGGAGAAATCCCCCATGGAAACGACGCGAACGGTATTTCCGTATTTTTCACCGAACAGCGCCATGGCACCGCTCTTCTTTGCTTCCTCGATGCCCATCACATCCGTTGTTACCGGGATATCCCGTCCAATCATCTCATTGACGATATCCTCAACCTTCCGAATCTCCTCAGCAGTAAGCGCCTGAGGATGACTAAAGTCAAAGCGTGTTCTTGCGCCGTCCTGATAGGAGCCCTGCTGTTCCACATGATCCCCCAGAACTACCCGGAGTGCCTTCTGAAGCAAATGTGTAGCGGAATGATTTCTGCAGGTATTACCGCGGTTTGCGCTGTCAACCTCAAGGGTTGCCTTCTCGCCCACTCTTACGGTGCCCCGAGTGACGCTTCCCACATGACCGATACGATTGTCGGGAAGCTTGATGGTTTCTTCTACCATAAAGGTGCCGTTTGCAGTGCGAATGACACCGTTATCGCCCTTTTGCCCGCCCATGGTTGCATAGAATGTAGTCTCCGGAACAATCACGGTTCCCCGGACTCCTTCGCCGAGAGCATCCACAACCTCTGTCTCAGAAGCCAGCACAGCAATCGTGCTCTCGCAGACCAGCTTATCGTATCCCACAAACTCACTGGTAACACTCTCGTCAAGATGATCAAAGATCCCTGCTCCGACAGCCAGCTTTGCGGAGAAATTCTGATTATCCCGTGCCTTCTGCTTCTGTTCCTCCATAGCCTGTGCAAATCCGGCCTCATCAACCCCAAGGCCTTCCTCACCTGCCAGTTCCACCGTAAGTTCAATGGGGAACCCGAAAGTATCATACAGATAGAATGCGGATTTCCCATCGATTTCGCTCTGTTTCCGTTCTCTCTTCTGATCCAGAATCTTACGGAATTCCTTCATGCCGTTTTCCAGTGTACTCTCGAAACGTGCGATCTCCTTCTGAAGCTCGTCAAGAATAAACGCGCGATTTTGAACCAGCAGAGGATAGGACTGAGCGTAAATATCGTCAATATACATTCCTGCAATGTTCAGAAGATCTTCGGTGGTCATATTCAAAGCTCTTCCGTGTCTTACCGCACGGCGGATCAGACGGCGGAGAACATATCCCGCACCCGCATTGGAGGGAAGAAGCTTTGCCTCATCGCCGATCAGCATGACACTGGTACGGATATGATCAGCCAGAATTCTCATGGACTTTGTCAGCTTTTCGTCCTGCTCGTACTGCACGCCGGAAGCCTTCTCAATATAGGCAATAACCGGGGCAAAGAGATCAATCCGATAGACATCCTTGCTTCCGTTGAGGAAAGCAAGAATCCGTTCCAGACCCCATCCGGTATCAACATTTTTCTGTTTTAGGGGCGTCAGATGTCCGTCCTGGTGCTTCTCATACTGCATGAACACGTCATTTCCCAGTTCCGTGTACTTTCCGCAGTGGCAGCCGGGTCCACAATCCGGACCGCAATCCGGCTTGTCCGCAATATAGAACATCTCACTGTCGGGTCCACAGGGACCATACTCCAATCCCCACCAGTTGTCTTCTGCGGGAAGATAGTAGATATTCTCCTTTTTAAAACCGGAGGCAATACGGAACGCAGCTCCCTCTTCGTCTCTCGGCGCATTTTCGTCTCCCGCAAAAACCGTAGCAGCAAGATGATCTGCATCAAAACCGAACACCTCGGTCAACAGTTCAAAACTCCACTGACACCGCTCCTTCTTGAAATAATCGCCAAGGCTCCAGCTTCCCATCATCTCGAAGAAGGTCACATGGCTCTTATCGCCCACGGAATCAATGTCGTTGGTCCGAACACAGCCCTGCACATTGCAGAGTCTGGTCCCCAGCGGATGCCTTTGTCCCAGCAGATAAGGCATCAAAGGCTGCATTCCCGCGACGTTAAACATGACACCCGTGGAGCCGTCGGATACCAGAGAAACTGCTCCCACATCCACATGCCCCCGGTCGATATAAAATTGTTTCCAGGCTTTTCTAAGTTCATCTGAAGTGAATTGTCTCATTCTTTCTAATCTCCATTCCGATAACGTTTTCGTTCAGAGTCCATCTAATCAGCACATCACTGTGATTTCACACCAGTCTCCATACCGCATTCGCGACAACTTGTTAAAACGTAAATTTATCTGCAAAATATGCATCCAAATCTTCAATCTTAACGCGCTCCTGCTCCATGGAATCACGGAACCGTACGGTTACGCACTGATCGGTCTCGGAATCAAAATCATAGGTGATGCAGAACGGTGTTCCGATCTCATCCTGACGACGATACCGCTTACCGATATTGCCTCTGTCGTCAAATTCACAATTGTACTTTTTGGACAACTGCACATAAATCTTTTCCGCACCCTCATTCAGTTTTTTGGAGAGAGGGAGCACACCGATCTTTACGGGAGCAAGTGCCGGATGGAAATGCAGAACGGTTCTCACATCCCCGCCTTCCAGCTCCTCCTCATCGTATGCTGCGCACAGGAAAGCAAGTACCACACGATCCGCCCCCAGGGAAGGCTCAATGACATAGGGTACATACTTCTCATTCTTTTCATCGTCAAAATACTTCATATCCTCACCGGAAGTATTCGCATGCTGTGTCAGATCGTAATCGGTTCTGTCCGCAATGCCCCAGAGCTCGCCCCAGCCGAAGGGGAACAAAAACTCAATATCGGTGGTACCCTTACTGTAGAAACACAGTTCCTCGGGGGAGTGATCCCGAAGTCTCATCTCGTCCTCCCGGATTCCCAGAGAGAGCAGCCAGTCACGGCAGAACCCTCTCCAATACTGGAACCATTCCAAATCCGTTCCGGGTTCGCAGAAAAACTCTAACTCCATCTGTTCAAACTCTCTGGTTCGGAAAGTGAAGTTGCCGGGTGTAATCTCGTTGCGGAAGGACTTACCGATCTGACCAATTCCGAAGGGAATTTTCTTTCTGGAGGTTCTCTGTACATTTTTAAAATTGACAAAGATACCCTGTGCGGTCTCGGGCCGCAAATAGACAGTGCTTTTCGCATCCTCCGTTACGCCCTGAAACGTCTTGAACATGAGGTTAAACTGACGGATATCGGTAAAGTTGTGTTTGCCGCAGCCGGGGCAGGGAATCTGGTGTTCCTCCACAAAATTTTTCATCTGCTCCTGGCTCCACGCATCCACGCTCTCCTCCAGAGTAATTCCGTTTTCTGCACAGAAATCCTCGATCAGCTTATCCGCGCGAAATCTCTCGTGACATTCCTTACAATCCATCAGAGGATCGGAGAAACCGCCGAGATGCCCGCTGGCTACCCAGGTCTGAGGATTCATCAGAATCGCACAGTCAACACCGACATTGTAGGGATTCTCCTGAATAAATTTTTGCCACCAGGCACGCTTCACATTATTTTTGAGTTCAACGCCCAGATTACCGTAATCCCATGTGTTTGCCAATCCGCCGTAAATCTCGGATCCGGGATATACAAAACCTCTCGCCTTTGCAAGTGTAACGATTTTCTCCATTGTCTTTTCCATAACCGACTGCTCCTTTTTCCTGTACATTTATTTCATAACGATCACCGCGTGGGCACCCTCGGCAAGTTCCGAACTGTCCAGGCTTCCGTCATCATTCCTGACGCACCCGACATAGTACTCGACACGATACGGACAATAAATCCGCGCCTTTGTATCGGTGATAATGATATGCTTATCTCCCATAGAACCGTTTACGAGTTCCGATGAGTCGAGAAATTTGCCATCCTTAGTACCCTGCAGGATGACTCCGTCCCCTACATTTTTCAGATACTGCCCTGCCTCGGATACCTTTCCAAACCAGAACATGCAATCCTCCATATCCTCATAGGCGGCGGCACTGCTGTAGGCCCTGGTGACAACAACTCTCCCGTCTTCCTCATTTTCCACTCCCAGGACTTCAACCGGGACTTTTTCGCCCTCGGAGGCTTTCTTTTCGGTATTATACCGGGATGCCTCCGTCATGACAAAATCCCTGAGTTCTGCCACGCTGTAATAATCCCGATCGAAAAATCCGACCAGACAGGAGGTAATCTCTCCTCTCTCGCTCACCATAACCGAGGTGTTCTCGATCACATCCGGCATCTTGACCTGTCCGCATCCCGCCAACAAAAGCGAAGCAATCAGAGCCAACCCGCCGAGCTTACCTTTTTTACCCATGAGAAACGTCCTCTCTACGCACAATACGCACACAATAATTCAGGTTATTTTAACACAAAGTTGTGAGTATTTCAAGGCTTTTAAAATTGTGATTCATAAAGCGCTTGCAATACTGTTCGGCAATCCCTTTAAGCTCTTCAAACACTGTATCCGTCACCTGAAAGGTGTACAATTTTTCAATGGAACTGGCAACTATGTAATGCAGAGCGTACACGGTGGATTCCTCGTATTTGCGATCTGTCGGAACACCGGGAAACTCTCCGTTCACTGCGATTGCCTTTAACTCAAAAATGCATTTTACCAACGGATTGGGCAATGACGGTGCACACAGAGCCCGCAGGG
Source organism: uncultured Lachnospiraceae bacterium (assembly GCA_945833775.1). Classification (GTDB taxonomy): domain Bacteria; phylum Bacillota; class Clostridia; order Lachnospirales; family Lachnospiraceae; genus Acetatifactor. Next base: position 10,400 of record CAMAGI010000013.1, on the reverse strand, counting down.
ACTGGTACAGGAGTTTTAACATTTCCCGCTCGTCGTTGTTTTCCCGCGTATAGTAATCCGCCACCTCCGAAAAATACATTCCGTAATAGGCTCCCTCAAAATCGGTCCGCAATTCCTCAAAATAATTCTGAATCTCCGCCTCCGAGAGATTATAAGCTTCCTTTCCGGGATAGAGTTTGAATTTCCCGAAGGAAAACGGATTGGTTGCGGCTGCCAGACGGTTGGACGGCTTTCTTGATCCTCTGGCAAAAACCGTTATTTTTCCGCGCTCCTTTGTCAACAGAAGCAGACGCCTGTCATACTCACCGACAGGCGTCTGCTTTAAAATCATTCCCGTTACCCATATATAATCCTGCATAAGGATACTCTCCGTTCTGTTTTCCGACTCCATTGTGTGGAATATCGGAAAGGCCTCCACATTCCCCTGAGCAGCCTTTTCGTTCTCGTTCAGGGCCCGGGGCATTCTGCTGTACATAGGACAGATAATCCGTAATCCGACCGCTCTGCTCAAACCGCTTCCAGTAATTCAAAGATTGCATCCGTTCGTCCCCCCAATGAAAGATTTTTTCTCTGTGGTACCTGTCATTAGGGTCTGCGTTTTTGTTCTTTTCTATTCGCCGGGTTCCAAATCTTTTGGATTATATCCAAAATTCTTCAAGAGGAAATCGCTGTCCCGCCAGTCCTTTTTCACCTTCACCCAAAGTTGGAGATTCACCTTCATTTCCAACAATTCCTCCATCTCGGGGCGGGCCTGGGAACCGATCTTTTTCAGCATACTCCCGCCTTTTCCGATGATAATACCCTTGTGGGAATCCCGTTCGCAGACAATCGTTGCCTCAATATCGCAGATGTTTCCTCTCTCCTTCATCTTCTCGATGCTGACTGCCACCCCGTGCGGGATTTCATCGGACAAAAGCCGCAGTGCCTTCTCACGGATCAGCTCCGCCACAATCTGGCGCATGGGCTGATCCGTGATGGTATCTTCATCGTAGAAAGGTTCTCCGTAGGGAAGGTATTTCAAAATACACTTCACAAGTTCATCGGTATTGTTTCCCTTGAGTGCGGAGACCGGTACGATCTCTGCAAAATCATACTCCCTGCTGTAGGTGTCAATAAACGGCAGCACTTCGTCGCGCTTGATGGTATCCGTCTTGTTGATGACGAGTATGACCGGTGTTTTCGTTTTGCGGAGCTGTTCCAGGATATGCTGTTCTCCTGCTCCGATAAAGTTTGTCGGCTCCACCAGCCACAGGATCACATCCACCTCATTCAAGGTGCGCTCCGCAACATTTACCATGTATTCCCCCAGTTTGTTTCTGGATTTATGAATCCCGGGGGTATCCAGGAACACGATCTGTCCCTCTTCCAGGGTCAAAACAGTCTGTATGCGATTGCGGGTTGTCTGCGGTTTGCTGGAAGTAATCGCAATTTTTTGACCGATCAATTTATTCATCAAGGTCGACTTGCCCACATTGGGTCTGCCGATCAGGGTCACAAAACCTGATTTAAAAGCAGGAGTACTCATTTTCTTTCCTTTCTGATGAGAATCCGTCTTACGTCCGTTTTTACCGGATTCGATCGGAGGGATTCTGTGTGTTCTGTGCCGGTGCCTCGGCGTTCTGCAGTGTCTGCGGCATCTGCGTTGCCGTCATCTTCATGGCCTTTTTCAGCTTTCTCTTCTTTCCGGCTTTGCGGCATGCACGTATTGCGAAGACAATTCCGGTGATGATAGCTGCCCAAACAACCAGACTCGGAATGTGGGTAATAAACCAGATTACAAAGTTCAAAAGGCCTTCCGCAACATCACTCAGATCTTCCAAAAATCCACCGCTGATCCGCTGCCATATGGTTTCCTCCTCCACCGGCGTAAGCGTCTCCACCTCATCCACATTCAGATAGATCGTGCTGTAATGAATTTTATTATCATAGGTCCGAAGCTGGGATTCCATGCTTTCCAGACGATACCGCACCTCGGAAAGCCGTTCCTCGATGGTCAGGATCTCCTCCACACTCTCCGCCTGTTTTAATAGCTCCAAAAGACGCTCCTGCTCCACCTTGAGAGAATCCCGGTGGCTCTCCAGATCCACATAGGAAAGTGTAATGTCTTCGACACTCTCCGTGCGACGAACCACATTGCTGATTTGGGATACGTCATTAAGAAAAGTATCCAGATTGCTCTCAGGTATACGCAGCGTCAGATTGGCATAGCGCGTGGGACGGGAATAGGAATAACTGCTTCCGTTGTAGTTCTCCATATTCTCTATGTATCCGCCAAGCTGTTCCACCCGCTCTTCAATGGACTCCATCACAAGATCATACTCTCTGGTCTCCACATCGAGATTCACCGTACGAATCAGCTTGCGGCTTGAGGAAACTTCCGCGGCGGCACTCTGCAGTCCTTCGCTCTCATAACCATCCGAGTTTGCCATGCCGTAGGAGCCTTCTTCATATTCCGCATACTCCGCCGGAGCATAGCTCTCCGACATCATTGTTCCCATGGCAGTATCATATTGGGCAGAACTGCCGCTGCTTCCACACCCCGCCAGGGACAGTACAATACTAAATATTACCGTCCCGATTACAAATAACTTTCTCTGTTTCATAATTGCCTTCTTTTTCATTCTCCCGATCCTCCTTTGGGGGAGTATTCGCCGGATTGCATCGCTTCGAACTGCTCCGGCTCTGATCCCCTCACCTCAAAAGACGTTTTTTTCTAGAAAAGGTTCTCCGTCCGGGTAAACAGATTTTCCGCCGCATCGATCTTTCCCGCGCTTCCCACAACACAGAGCAGATCTTCCTCCAGAAATGCCCGGATATATTCTGCCAGACTGCGGATATCCTCCGGTGAAGCGCCGATCACTTCGTCCCGTTCTTTCTGCAGGAATTCTTCGGTAATTCCGGTCATATAAGCGCTCAGCGCACGCAGTCCCCTGGCGGCCGGATTCATGGGGGTATCCATCTCACTGACGGCGCCGATCACATATTGAGTCATTGTGCGCTCATCCGCCTGAAACTGCTCGATTGCCTCCGCTGCATGTTCATAAATGGCTATGGTCTTCTCCAGATTCGGATCCCGGTAGGATACGAAGCAGCTCTCACCGGATTTTCCGAAGCTGCACATACAGCCGTAGGCCCCGCCCTTAACGCGGACATTCACCCAGAGATACTCATACCCCATCAACACCTTCAGGACTTTGAGTGTACCCTTGTAAGGAAGCCCCTTCTTGCGATAGTTCCCGGCACAGCACACATACTGTACCTGCCCGGAGGTCTTAAGACCGAGCTTTTCTCTGCGGAGTACCGGCACATAGTTCTCCTTTGGAACGGGTGTTGTATACAGCTTGCCCACAAGCTCTTTCACAGGGTTTTCAAGCTTTTCAAGGTGGGCTTCCTCCCCGACAAAATCAAGCATCAGATTCTCCGGTCGGAAGATCATTTCAGCAAGCTTGCACAATCTCTCGGAAAGTTTCTCCTTCTCTTCTTCGAAATGCTCCTCCAAATGAGCAATCAGGCGGTAAAAGGGTATACCGGAAATTTCCTCCGAAATTCTTGCAGGAACGGTACTTCCTCCCAAAGCACATCCGCTTGCCACATTGTGTCCTGACGAGATCATCTGTGCCTGCATACGGGATTTACCCTCTGCCAGAATCTCGTAAAGGCGCTTGGTGTCATGAAAATCGCTGGTCAGCAAAATCTCCCCGATCATTTCGACCGCTTTCCCCAGATTCTCGTAAAGAGCCTTGGCTTTTACCTCCATCGTGGCAGTGTACCCATTGATATCGTGAATGTCCCCGTATACATTGTTTACAACCGCGATGCCGCCGGTTACCAGATTCAGTTCATTAAAAAGATCGCCGTATTGGTAATTGGCGGTGTCCAAAAGTCCCAGACAGCCCTTCAAAACCCCGATATAAGGATAAAACTCCCCGGGGATCTGATCCAGCTTAAAAATCAGTCTGAGATACCCGATGCCGTTGGTAAACAGATCGTGGTGTAACAGCGGTATGTCGCCTAGTTTTCTCTCGGTGAGCACAAGGGGCTCGATTTCCTTTTTCAGATCCTGTCTTGTCAAAAGCGGAAGCTTTGCAAGACTCTCGGCTGAATCCTCACTCTCCTGGAACGCTAAAAGCCGTTCATAGGTACTGCATACCTGTTCCAGTTCTTCTGTGCTCAGGGATGCCTTGTACGCAGCCATGCGCTCCCTCTGTGCAGCTTCCAGCCGGGAGGCAAGACCCTTTTTCGGTCTTAAGACAACCACGCTGCTATGGGGATTCTCCAACAAGTATTTACGGATCAATCCTTCAAAATAGCCGGAATGAACCTTGCGGCGAAGTGCAGAAAAGGTGTCATTTGCCTCGATATGGAGAAACGGCTTTGTGTCGTCGTAAAGCCAGCTGTCCATCATCTGAAGGCCATACATCAGTCCCTTCGGGTAGGAACCGAAATCCGCTTCCCGATATTTGAATTCATAATAATTGATACCCGCAAGCAATGCCTTCTTATCAAATCCCTGTTCGGCAATCCGGGTAAGTATTTCTTCGGTAAGTGCCAGAAACTGCTCCTCTTTGTCCGGTGAAGTGTCCTTCGCAATCACACTGAAATAGGGCTGGCGGATTCCGTTATCATAGATGCTGTAAATGTCTTTTCCGATACCGGCTTCCACAAGCGCCTTTTTGAGCGGTGCTCCGGGAGCAGAACAAAGTGCATAATCCAGGATCTGGAATGCAATGTACAATTCCTTATCCAGCGTATTTCCGACACTGAAATTAACGGAAAGGTACGTATTCTCCTCCTCATCCTCTTCCTCACTGATCGGGTATTCTCTCTCGACCTTCCGTTGTGCCGCAAAGGCAGGCTGTTCCCGCACGACAGAATCAATGGCAAGAGCATCAAAGGCCGAGAGATACTCCTCGTCCAGATAGCGAAGCTTCTCCGCCATATCCATGTTACCGTACAGATAGATATAACTGTTGGAAGGATGATAATATCTTCTGTGAAAATCCAGAAATTCCTCATAGGAAAGCTCGGGAATCACGTCCGGATCGCCACCGGATTCAAAGCCGTAGCACACGTCGGGATAGAGAGAATTCATAATCTCCCGTTCGAGGACTTCATCGGGTGATGAAAAGGCCCCCTTCATCTCATTGTAAACCACGCCATTTACGGACAATTCGCCGCTTTCTTCAGCCAGCTCATAGTGCCAGCCCTCCTGTCGGAAAATGGACTCATTGGCATAGATATTCGGGTAGAACACCGCATCCAGATACACATGCATCAGATTCTGAAAATCCTTGTCATTACAGCTGGCAACCGGATAGAGTGTCTTATCCGAATAGGTCATGGCATTCAAAAATGTATTGAGCGAACCCTTCACCAGCTCCACAAAGGGATCCTTCACCGGGAAATTTTTCGAACCGCACAACACGGAATGCTCCAGAATGTGAGCCACACCTGTGGAATCCGAGGGTGGCGTGCGAAAGCCGATATAGAACACCTTATTCTCGTCATCGTTTTCCAGGAGTGCGATCCGCGCCCCGGTCTTTTTGTGACGGACCAGATACCCGATGCTCTTTAAATCTGCAATCTCTCTCTTCTCCAGAATCTCATAACTTGTCAGTTCATCAATACGCATATACGAATCTCCTCAAAACGCCAGAAGCGCTAATTTATTGACGGAAAGCTCCTGAATCACAACACCCCTTCGCTCCTTCTCTTCCACCGGCATAAGCGCCAGTTCCGCGACGGGCAAAACCCTGGTTGTGTATTTCCTCTTCACTTTTCCCGTGAGCGACTTTTTATCCTCCAGGATATTGATCTTCACCTTTGCCTTCATCTGCCGGTAAATCTTGAGCAGTCTGCTGTCGGGGGGAAGATAATACAGATGTGTCTCCAGCGAATCCTCCGGGTCCGCATCCGGCAGAATGTAGCGTTCCACGATCAGCCGCACCTTAAACAGCAGCTCTTCGTTCTCAACGATTTCACCGAGTGTATATTTAGCGCCGAGATAAACGCTACTCACATCCTGTATAACGTATTTATAGTCTTCATACACCGTTTTATTCATTGGCAGATGCCTCGATATATTCTATCTGATTACCGCTCATGCGAATTGCCTCGCGAATCGCCTTCTCGCTCATTCCGGTCTCCTGTGCAAGTTCAGAAACCGTCACCTTGCGCCGCAATTCCTCGGACAATTCCCGTGCCCTGTCGGTCACCTTGTTCACCTTGTCGGCAACCTTTTGGTCCGCCTTCTCGTTGGCGGAATTCTCAGAAATTGCGTCCTCCATGGCATCCATCACCATTTTGATCAGGAGTCCCTGAGCTTCATCCGGGTTTTCCAGACTTCCCAGCATTCCGACACCGAAGGACAATGCCAGATTACCCTCGCCGATCAAATCCTCCAAAAGAACTCCCTGTCCGACATAAAGTCTGGCAATATCCACTACATCCCTCAGATAGACTTCGACCAGCTTTGCCTGGGCATCCGTCACTCCTGCCATAGCAGAAATCGTATAAGCTTTTACTTCGCCGTCCGAATAGCTTCTGAGAGCCTCGATCTCATCCAGATAATCCTGAAGATAATTACGCTCCTCATCGGACAGGTACTCGTCCGGATCCACAGGTTGACCGATTCCGACTTTATGCTTGACCAGATAGTCAAAGACCATCTGCAACTGGTCATTGTCCAGATTTAGTTTGGCAAAAGCCTCCCGCACCTGCTCTTCACTGACGCAATTCCCCTGCTCCTTCGCCAGTTTGCGAACATCCTCCAGGGTTTTTGCAAACAACACTTCTTTGTTCATGGCAATCTCACTTTTCGTCTACATGATATGTTTATGGGTAAACAGGTGATCCTGGCAATACTCTCTCGCGCCGGAGCATTTTGAACAGAACCGAAACTCCAGAGTCGGATCATCCTCCTGGGTTCTCCCGCAGACCGCACATTTGTGTACGGTCATTTTCGGCATCTGGTTGACTTTTGCTTTAAATTCCGTACGTCTTTTGATTTCCTTCGGTTTCAGATAGGACAGATTGCGTCTTCTTACATAAAATATGGCAACATTCAGTAGGGATGCGCCGATGGCAAGTTTAACAAACATCGAAGGAATCTGCACAAAATCGAGAACCAGCATCACCCCGTACAGGATTCCGAGCCATTTCACCTTAATCGGAATCACAAACATCAAGAGAACCTGCATTTCTGGAAATGTGATTGCATAAGCCAGAAAGATGGACATATTGATGTAATAGGTGCTGAAATAAAGTGCACCGTTTCCGAAGTAGCTTGCCGCAAACTCGGCAGACATACTGCCCCCGTAGAGTACATAACCGAAAAGCAACCCAACAAAGCTTGCCGCCACAGTGATCAGAATACCGCCGATCAGGAATACATTGTAGCGGTAGGTTCCAAGCGTTCGTTCCAGGCTGGTGCCGAGGCTGTAATAAAAAATCAGCATAATAATCGTAAAAACATTCAACTCGGAAGGCGGCTGAATGATCCAGGTAAAAATACGCCAGATCTGACCATGCAGAATCTGGTAGGGATCCAGTGTCAGATAAAACATGAAATAGGGATTGATCTTCATGATAATATATCCCAACACATAACACAAAATCAAAATAAGCGACAGATTCGGTATCGCATACTTCCCGAATTTTCTTTCAAAATTACTCATGGTACATCTCCTTTTGCAGTCCTGCATACTCGTAAGTATTTTTTACAGCTATTGTAATATTGTACCACCATGACCCGCTTTCGTAAACCGAACATTTCCCTTTTTCGGAAAATTTTATATCTGGTAAATTTACAAAATCTTTCCATTTTCTTTATAATAAGAAGATTGCAATTTACGGATTCGTGACGTATAATACGATAGTATGTCTTGTTTTGTCTTTTTTATTTTAGAAAGGTTTGGTTAGTTTATGAATTCACAGGAAATGCACGGAACTCTCGGCATTGATATCGGTTCCACCACGGTCAAGATTGCAATACTGGACGACTCCCACAGGATACTGTTTTCCGATTATGAGCGTCATTATGCAAACATCCGCGAAACCCTCTCCTCTCTTTTACATAGAGCCTATGATAAGCTCGGAAACATGACAGTACAGCCGATGATCACCGGATCCGGAGGACTTACCCTCGCAAACCATCTCGGTGTTCCCTTCACCCAGGAGGTCATTGCGGTAGCAACCTCCCTGAAGGAGCTTGCTCCCCGGACGGATGTTGCTATTGAGCTGGGCGGTGAGGACGCCAAAATCATCTATTTTGAGGGTGGAAACGTCGAACAGCGTATGAACGGAATCTGTGCAGGTGGTACCGGCTCCTTCATCGATCAGATGGCATCCCTGATACAGACAGATGCTCCCGGGCTGAATGAATACGCCAAAAACTATCAGTCCCTCTACACCATAGCAGCCCGCTGCGGTGTGTTTGCAAAAACCGACATTCAACCTCTCATCAACGAGGGGGCAACCAAGGAGGATCTCGCCGCCTCCATCTTTCAGGCGGTTGTCAATCAGACAATCTCCGGTCTGGCATGCGGCAAACCGATTCGCGGACATGTTGCATTCCTGGGCGGTCCTCTCCACTTTCTGGATCAACTGAGAGCCGCCTTTATTCGGACCCTGAAATTGGACGAGGAGCATATCATTGATACCGAGAATTCACACCTTTTTGCAGCCATCGGCTCTGCGCTGAATGCCCAGAATGCCCCTGAGATGTCCCTGCAGGCTATGGTGGATAAGCTTTCCGGCGAAATCCGGATGGAGTTTGAAGTCGAGCGTATGGAGCCCCTCTTTGCGGATGAGGCTTCCTACGATGCATTCAAGGCGCGCCACGCCGGACACCATGTAAAGACCGGCAACCTGTCCCAGTACCATGGCAAAGCATTTCTGGGAATCGACTCCGGCTCCACCACCACAAAGATTGCTCTGGTCGGAGAAGACGGCTCCCTCCTCTACTCATTTTATGCGGGCAACGGCGGAAGTCCCCTCACCACCGCCATCGGTTCCCTGAAAGAAATCTATGAGCAGATGCCCGAGGATGTGGAGATCGTCAGAGCCTGCTCCACAGGTTACGGCGAGGCACTGATGAAAGCCGCTTTCCTCTTAGATGACGGTGAGGTTGAGACTGTGGCCCATTACTACGCCGCTGCTTTCTTTGACCCCAATGTGGATTGTATCCTTGACATCGGCGGCCAGGACATGAAATGCATCAAAATCAAAAATCAGACCGTCGACAGCGTTCAGCTCAACGAGGCATGCTCCTCCGGGTGCGGATCCTTCATTGAAACCTTTGCCAAATCCCTCAACTACAGCGTACAGGATTTTGCCAAGGCCGCGCTCTTCGCAGAGCACCCCATCGATCTGGGAACCCGTTGTACCGTGTTTATGAATTCAAAAGTAAAGCAGGCTCAGAAGGAGGGCGCAAGCGTGGCGGATATCTCCGCAGGTCTTGCATACTCCGTCATAAAGAATGCACTGTTCAAGGTTATCAAGGTCTCCGATGCGTCGGAGCTCGGCAAAAATATTGTTGTACAGGGCGGAACCTTCTACAACGATGCCGTTCTGCGCAGCTTTGAAAAGATTGCCAACTGCAATGCGGTCCGTCCCGACATCGCCGGCATTATGGGAGCCTTCGGGGCCGCGCTGATCGCCCGGGAGAAGTATGAGGAGGGATATGAAACCTCCATGCTTTCCTATGAAAAAATCTGTGCCCTGCAATTTGAGACCAGCATGGCAAAATGTCGCGGTTGTACCAACAGCTGCCGCCTCACGATCAACAAATTCTCAGGCGGTCGCCAGTTTATCTCCGGAAACCGCTGTGAACGCGGTATCGGCGGTCAGAAAAATGCGAGTGGTGTACCGAATCTCTTCGAATACAAACTGCATCGTATCTTTGACTATGCCTCTCTTGAGGCCGACTGTGCGCCCAGAGGTGTAGTCGGGATTCCTCGTGTACTTAACATGTATGAAAACTACCCCTTCTGGCACACTTTCTTTACGAAACTGGGCTATCGGGTAGTGCTTTCGCCCAATTCCACCCGCCAGATCTATGAGCTCGGCATCGAGTCGATCCCCAGTGAGTCGGAGTGTTATCCCGCGAAGCTGGCACACGGGCATGTGACCTGGTTGATTCGCCAGGGCATTAAGTTTATCTTCTATCCCGCGCTCTTCTATGAGCGTCAGGAGTTTGAGGATGCCAACAACCACTACAATTGCCCCATCGTAACCTCCTATTCCGAAAATATCAAAAACAATGTGGAGGAACTGGCCTCCGAGGATATTCTTTTCCGCAATCCATTCCTGTCCTTTGGCAGCCCCGAGTGTATTGCCGATGCGCTCATAAAGGAGTTTTCGGAAATACCCGCAACCGAGATTACCGAAGCGGTCGACGC
>CAMAGI010000012.1 GCA_945833775.1 uncultured Lachnospiraceae bacterium | reverse complement strand
TTGTAAAAGAAAGTAGACAAGAGATAAAAAATCTTGTAAAATTGTATAGAAAGGATATTTTTGCAGAATAATTCCAAAAATATTATCAATAAGATGCAGAATGTTAGGTGATTGCAGTGGATATAGCATCATTACTGGGCGTTTTAGTGTGCTTCGGAATGCTGGTATTCGGTATCATTTCTGCAGGTGGTATTGGGTGTATCCCGGACTATTTGGATCCGGGTTCCGCAATCATTACCTTCGGAGGCGCATTTGCGTCGACACTGACACAGTTTTCCCTGTCCGAATACATAGCGGGATTGAAAAGCTTCACATTGATTTTTAAGGTTCCGACCCTGAATACCGCGGAGATGATCAAACGAATTATTGATCTGTCCAACGTGGCACGTAAAGAGGGTCTTTTGTCGTTGGAGGAAGCGGCTGCCGAGCTGGACGAGCCGTTTCTGAAGAAGGGCATTTTGCTCGTTGTGGACGGTACGGATCCCGATCTTGTGCGTGCAATTATGGAGACGGAACTCGTGAGTATTGAGGGACGTCACAAGCGTCTGATCGGTTTCTGGGACACACTGGGTACCATGGGCCCTGCCTGGGGTATGATCGGTACCCTGGTCGGTTTGGTCAACATGTTGAATAACATGGGAGATGCCGCCAGTATCGGTCCTGCAATGGCAGTGGCACTGATCACGACCCTGTACGGTTCCCTGCTGGCCAACTGGATCTGCAGCCCGGTCTCCGGTAAACTGAAGGCCAACAACGATGCGGAGATGCTGATGAAGGAAGTTATGATCGAAGGTCTTTTGTCCATTCAGGCGGGCGAGAATCCCCGTGTTATTGAGGAGAAGCTCAAGTCCTTCCTGGCTCCTAAGGAACGGGAAACCTCCGATGCCGACGGTGCGGGGGGTGAAGAGTAATGGCGAAGCGTAAAGAAGATGCGCCGCCTGCGGGTTCACCGCCCTGGATGGCCACATTCAGTGACCTGATGAACCTGCTGTTGTGCTTTTTCGTGCTTTTGTTTTCCATGTCCACCATCGATGAGGCGAAGTTCAACGAACTGGTGGCTGCCATGAACAATACTTTCAGCATCTGGCAGTCCGGCTCGACCTCCATCGGAGAAGGAATACTGATCAGCAACGGTGTAAGCCAGCTGAACGAATTGGATCAATACATCAACAGCACCGGAAAGACAGCGGACAGCGAGAATGATTCCGAGAATTTTGAACAATACGAACAGAATGGGCAGAGTTTGCAGGAATTGACGGAAACCTTGGAGGAGATGAATCTGGCACAGAATGAAGAGACGGTGGAATTGATTGAGGAAGCCGTTTCGGAGAGCGCGATGTCTGACCAGATCGAGGTGAGCTTCACTTCACAGTATATTCAGCTCTCCATGAACGGAGCCCTGTTGTACGATTCCGGAAGTGACGAACTGAAGGAAAATGCGAAACCGGTGCTGGATAAGGTGGCGACAATTCTGGAGCGCTACTCTCAGGGAATCATCGAGATTGAAGGCCATACCGACAATGTTCCCATCCACAGTTCCCGTTTTGCGGACAACGAAGAATTGTCCAGCGCACGTGCGCTTTCTGTATTTTATTATCTGGTGGAGAACAGCAACTTAAATCCCACCAGCTTGAAACATGCAGGTATGGGTGAGCGGATGCCGGTTGCCGACAATTCGACGGCAGAGGGGCGCAGTCGCAACAGAAGAGTTGAGATTCGCATCTACAATCCTTCCTAATTTGAGCCGGTTATCCCTGGCGGTAAACGGCGGAAACGGAGTCGATAGATATGAAGAAAAACTTGTTGACAGTGCTGATCCTTGCACTTTTGATCGTCAATATTGTCCTCAATGTTGTCATGATGGTGAGCGTTATGGGGACCAACAAACAGACGGCTGCTCTGGTGAAAAACATTGCAACCGTTATGAATCTGGAATTGACGGTGCCCGGGGAAGAGGCGCAGAAACAGGAGGTCTCTCTGGCGGACACGGAGGTCTACAGCATTGCCGGGGCCATGACTGTGCCTTTAAAGGCGGAGGTAATTACCGATTCCGACGGCAGTCAGAAGACCAGACAGGGATACATCATGTTTGAAATCGCATTTTCACAGAACACGAAGCACAAGGATTATTCCAAGTACGGCGGTGAAAAGCTTGCGGAGAAGGAAACCCTCATCAAGGATGTGGTGACTACGGTGGTGTCCTCCAGAACCGAGACAGAGTGTCGTGATTTTGATGCTTTGAAGGCTGCCATCTTGAAGGAAGTGCAGAACCTGTTCGGTTCCGATTTTATATACAAGGTATCCATCAATGAAGTGAAATTCGGCTAAAGAGAGCTGCCCGCAAAGACTGAGGTGGCGGACAGCCGATTTATGACGGAGCGCGAAAGCGAGGTGAGATTTTGTGGGCGAGGTCCTGTCACAAAGCGAAATAGATGCGCTGCTCAACCAGTTATCTTCCGGAGAACTGGACGTTGAGCAGATGCAGGGAAACGACGAGAAGCAGGTTAAGAACTACGACTTCAGCCGCCCCACAAAATTCTCCAAAGAGCACTTGAGAACCCTTGAGATCATCTTTGAGCACTATGGAAGACTGGTCTCCACGAATCTTCCGGTCTACCTTAGAAAGAACGTTCAGGTTGCGGTGGCGAGTTCCGAGACGGTTACCTTCAGTGAGTTTACGAACGCCTTGTCCAACCCGGTCATCCTCGGAATTGTGAACTTTAATCCCTTAAACGGAACCATTATAATCGATCTTGCAACCTCTCTGGGCTATGCGATGCTGGACCGCATGCTTGGAGGAAGCGGAGTCCCGCTTGAAAAGAACCGTGATTTTTCGGAAATCGAATTGATTATCCTGCAGAAAATTATGGTTATGCTGACACAATTGATGCGGGAACCCTGGAGAAATGTAATTGATATTTCTCCGGTACTCGGCAGAATTGAGACAAATTCACAGTTTGCACAGGTCATTGCACCCAATGACATGATCGCCATCATCACCTTGAATATGAAGATCGGCGACGTGGAAGGGTTTATCAATATTTGTCTTCCTTTCTTCACGCTGGAAGATGTAATGGATAAGCTGAATACCAAATACTGGTTCTCCACCATGCAGGAGAATCATGACGAGAATTACGAAGACTACATAGAATCCCTGATTCGGAAAGTTGATATTCCGATCAAGGCGGTACTCGGAAAGAGCCGCATCTCCGTCGCGGATTTCATGAATCTGCAGGTTGGTGACTGCATCCGCCTTGACACAAAGATAGACAGTGACATGGATGTTTATGTTGGAAATATCAAGAAATTTACCGCGTTGCCCGGTGCGGAGAGAGACTCCTATGCAGTACGGGTTACCTCGGTGATAAGAGAGGAGGAGTAAGCTATGGATGGAATGCTGTCTCAGGACGAGATCAATGCCCTGTTAAGCGGTATGGATCTGTCGGGAGACGAGGCGGTGATACCGGACGAGCTTCTAACCAAGGAGGAAGCCCCTTCCGTTGACAAACCGGCTTATCTTACCGGAACCGAGGCTGTAACGGGTGTCGGGGATGATGTTTTAACCGATGTGGAGAAGGATGCCATCGGTGAAGTTGCCAACATCAGTATGGGATCATCCGCTACAACGCTCTACTCATTAGTAAATCGCAAAGTAAATATCACGACACCGGTTGTCTCGCTCTCAACCTGGGATGAGCTTCTGGTGGATTACGAACGACCCTGTGTTTTCATTCAGATCAAATATACGATGGGTCTGGACGGAACCAACATTCTGGTACTGAAGGAACATGACGTGAAGGTCATCACCGACCTGATGATGGGCGGTGACGGAACCAATACGGAGGGGGAACTGGGAGAACTGCATCTGAGCGCAATCTCGGAAGCGATGAACCAGATGATGGGTTCTGCAGCGACTTCTCTATCGACGATGCTGAAGGCGGTTATCGACATCAGCCCGCCGGAGTCATCTCTGCTTGATCTGACGAAATTGAAAACCGGATCGGACATATCGCCATTCCTTGGCGGAACATTTGTCAAGATCTGTTTCCGCATGCAGATTGACGATTTGGTAGACAGCACGATCATGCAGCTGTACCCCATCGAGTTTGCCAAGAAACTCGTCAATACCTTTATTAGTACCCAAATGGGCGGCGATCCCCCTGCTGAAGAACCGGCGGCTCCGGCGGCTTCGACGGGCAGCGCGGCATCCATGCCGACGGGACAGCCCGATATGGGGATGCCTCAGATGGCCGGAATGCCCGGTATGGCACCGGGCGGACAGATGGGCGGGATGCCCGGTATGGGAATGCCTCAGATGGGTGGAATGCCCGGTATGGGCATGAATCCGATGATGGGTGGAATGCCCGGTATGGGAATGCCCCAGATGGGTGGAATGCCCGGTATGGGAATGCCTCAGATGGGGAGCATGCAGAACGTGAATGTTCAGCCTGCACAATTCCAGAGCTTTTCCAATGACATGTCGGTAATGCCCGGACAGGAGAATATCGGTCTGATCATGGACGTGCCCCTGGAGGTGACCGTGGAATTGGGCCGAACGGCCAAATCCATCTCGGAAATTTTGAACTTTGCACCCGGTACGATTATCGAGCTGGATCGTATTGCAGGTGAGCCGATAGATGTGCTGGTAAACGGTAAATTTGTGGCAAAGGGTGAAGTTGTGGTCATCGAAGAAAGCTTCGGCGTGCGTGTGACCGAGATTATTAAGTGATCTGCGGATCCGACAAATTACAAGAAAATGAGCCAAGTAAAAAATGGAGGATGAATTCATGGCAAAAAATATTCTGATTTGTGACGATGCAGCGTTTATGAGAATGATGATCAAGGACATTCTCGGTAAGAACGGTTACAACGTTGTGGGTGAGGCTGAGAACGGTCTTAAGGCCGTGGAGAAGTATAAGGAATGCAGTCCCGATCTGGTGCTTATGGATATTACGATGCCCGAGATGGATGGTATTCAGGCACTTAAGGAGATTCGAAAGATTGATGCCAGCGCAAAGGTTATCATGTGCTCCGCAATGGGACAGCAGGCGATGGTTATCGAGTCCATTCAAGCCGGTGCCAAAGATTTCATTGTAAAGCCTTTCCAGGCTGAGCGTGTAATCGATGCAGTAAAGAAGGTAATGGGGTGAGCCCTGCTCTGATTGCCGGCCGCACCAACAGTTATGTGCAATTTATCGCAATTCTGGTAATTTTTGTGGCAGTATTGGCAATCACGGCGTTTACGACAAGGTGGATTGCCAATTACCAGAAACAGACCGGCATGGGCACCAATATCGAAATCATTGAGACTACCCGGATAAGCACCAATAAATATATTCAGATTGTGAGGGTAGGGCAAACCTACATGGCAATTGCCGTATGCAAAGATACGGTGACCATGCTGGGAGAAATTCCGGCGGAGCAGATGAATCTGTGCCACAGTTCTTCCGGAGGAAGTGGTTTTCGGGAGCTATTCGAAAAAGCTTTGAAGAAGACTTCCGCGCAGAATGCGTCCGGTGAGACCGAAGTGTGCGAGACGGACAGACCGAAGGAATGAAGAACCATGAGAAGATATAGACCAACTATAAATTTGATGATGAGGATAATATGCCTGCTGGTTACGGTAGGCATATTGTGCATTCACGAGACAGTGCCGGTAAAAGCTGCGGAGACGGGGCAGACGGAGACGTCCACCGTGTTTCACCCGGCAGGAACGGCACAGACCCCGGATGAGCTGGACGATATTAATTCGGTCAACTCCATAACACTCACTGTCAATGATGACAACGGGCAGTTAAACGGTGCACTTCAGATTTTACTGACGCTGACGCTGATCATGCTGGCCCCGATGATCATCATCATGATGACATCATTCACCCGTATCATCATTGTTTTGCATTTTACGCGGAGCGCACTGAATACACAGACTGCGCCACCAAATCAGATCCTGATCGGCCTCGCTTTGATATTAACATTTTTCATCATGGAGCCGACCATCAATGAAATCTACGAGACGGCATATGTTCCGTATCAGGAAGGACAACTCGAGCAGGAAGAATTTCTGGATGCGGCGATCAAACCGTTGCGCGAATTTATGTATCCGCAGACCCAGGTAAAGGATGTGGAACTGTTTATGGATATTGCCGGAAAAACCTGGGATGGGCAGACGCTGGAAGAGATACCGAATTCCGTGCTGATTCCCAGCTTTATGATCAGTGAACTGCGACTTGCATTCTGGATCGGCTTCATGATCTATATTCCCTTTATTGTCATCGAC
Organism: uncultured Lachnospiraceae bacterium; assembly: GCA_945833775.1. Classification (GTDB taxonomy): domain Bacteria; phylum Bacillota; class Clostridia; order Lachnospirales; family Lachnospiraceae; genus Acetatifactor. The sequence continues at coordinate 29,740 of CAMAGI010000012.1, read as the reverse complement.
ATGGTAGTAGCGTCGACACTTATGAGTATGGGTATGATGATGCTGCCGCCTACAACGATTTCCATGCCTTTTAAAATCCTGCTCTTTGTGTTGGCGGATGGCTGGGCATTGGTGATCGGAGAGCTTGTTGAGACGTTTTATTAACAAACAGTGTAGTACTGCCAATGGTAAGGAGTGTGAGGTAGAATGACAACGGAAGCGGTTACGGATATGGTGGCACAGGGGCTTTATCTCGTGCTGGAAGTGTCGTTGCCGATATTGCTTGTGTCCCTGGCGGTTGGGCTTATTGTCAGCATTTTCCAGACGGTAACCTCCATACAGGAACAGACACTTACCTTTGTGCCGAAGGTGATTGCAATCTTTCTGGCGATCATGTTCCTCGGCGGATGGATGATGAATGAAATGGTGGAATACACACAGGAATTGTGGGGAAGTTTCAGCGTATATGCGCATCGATGACGGGGCAGGCGTATGATTGAACTTTCCTTTTCCATCCATGATCTTGAATACTTTTTGCTGATACTCACCAGAGTATCCTGTTTTGTTTACATTGCCCCTTTTTTCAGCATGACGAACACCCCCGCACGTGTTCGTATTGGGTTGAGTGTTGCGATCTCCGTGCTTTTGTATGAGGCGATCACACCCTCCCAGGCGGTGATATGCGAATCCCTCATGGAGTACGCGGTGGTTGTGATGAAGGAGGCTGTCACAGGTCTGTTAATCGGATTTTCCGCCAATATCTGCACATCGATTGTGAGTTTTGCCGGAACCATCGCTGACATGGAGACCGGTATGAGCATGGCCACCCTGATGGATCCCACGACAAAAGAGAGTACCAGTATCACCGGTGTCTTGTACCAGTATGTATTTATGATGCTGTTTCTTGTGACCGGTATGCACCGGTATCTGCTGGGAGCCCTGGCGGATACTTTTGTTCTGATACCGATCAACGGTGCTGTGATTCACACGGACAGACTGCTTGGCAAAATCATCACCTTTATGAGTGACTATATTTTGATCGGATTTCGAATTGTACTGCCGATCTTCTGTATCATTTTACTGCTAAATGCCATTCTTGGTGTAATGGCGAAGGTTTCCCCGCAGATGAATATGTTCTCGGTGGGAATCCAGCTCAAGGTGCTCACGGGACTTACTTCACTTTTTCTGACAGTGGGAATGCTTCCGGATGCCGCGGACTTTATTATGCAGGAGATGAAAAACATGGTGGAAGCCTTTGTGGAGACGATGATGTAATGCTGTTGGAATATAATCTGCAATTCTTTGCACAAGAGGGAATGGGCGGTGAGAAGACCGAGCCCGCTACCCAGAAAAAGTTAGACGATGCACGAAAAGAAGGTCAGGTTGCGAAGAGCCGTGAAATTGCGAACGGCCTCAGCCTACTGGCCCTTTTTCTTGTGCTGAAGCTCTGGGTCGGCAACATGGGCAATCAGTTTCTGCAGGTTTTTTCGGTTGTGTATTCCCGTATTCCGGAGGTTACCACTTTCTGGCACGGATTCATGCCGCAGTGGGATACCGGTGTGATTTTTCGCTATATGGTCATGGAGATCATCACAGTCATGGCTCCGATTCTGTTGATCGGATTTTTGGTCGCATTCGTCAGCGATGTCGCCCAGGTGGGGTGGAAGCCCACCGGCAAGACCATGCGGCCGAAATTCAGCAAGCTGAATCCGATTTCCGGCTTTAAGAGGATTTTTTCTCCCAATTCCCTGGTGGAACTGGTGAAGGCGATTTTGAAGATCGGTTTGATCGCGTACATTTGTTATGGGTATCTGAAAGACAAAAACATGCTGCTCTTTGCGCTGTACGATATGCCGCTGATGCAGGCGGTTAAATTGACGGCTGAGCTGGTGACGGATCTGGGGATCCGGGTGGCAGCGGTTTATATGATCCTCGCCTTTGCGGATCTTTTGTATCAACGGTTTAAGTTCAGCCGTGATATGAGAATGACCAAACAGGAAATCAAAGAGGAATTCAAGCAGATGGAAGGAGATCCCCAGATCAAGGGAAAAATTCGCCAGCGCATGCAGGAAGCATCCAGACGCCGTATGATGCAGGATCTCCCAAAAGCGGACGTTGTCATCACCAACCCTACCCATTATGCGGTTGCGGTGCAGTACGATTCCGAAGTGATGGATGCGCCGATGGTCATTGCGAAAGGTGAGGATTATCTGGCAAAACGCATCCGGGAGGTGGCCCGCGAAAACGGAGTGGAAATTGTGGAGAATAAGCCCCTTGCGCGTATGCTTTACGCCAATGTGGATGTGGGGCAGACGGTGCCGCCGGAGCTCTATCAGGCGGTGGCGGAAGTGCTGGCGTTTGTATATCACTTGCAGGGAAAATTATAGAAGACCAAAGAAGGAGGTGAGAGGCCGTGAACTTAAAGAGAATGCAGAGTACGGATGCCATGATTGCAATCTATATTCTGGTTGCGTTCGTTATGTTAATTGTGCCTCTTCCCGCATTTCTTCTGGATATTTTCATGGCGTTTAATATCGCCATAGCATTTACCATTTTGTTTGTTTGTATGTTTACCAAGGAGGTGCTGGATGTCTCGTATTTCCCGACGATCCTTCTGTTTACGACGATCTTTCGAATCGCCATGAACGTTTCGTCCACGAGACTGATTCTCACCACCGGTACCAGCGGCAATGTCGTTAAGACATTCGGACAGTTCGTAGGCGGAGGTGACTTGATTGTCGGTGCCATCGTCTTCGTCATCCTGATCATGATTCAGTTTTTGGTCATCAACAAGGGATCCGAGCGTGTCGCTGAGGTAACGGCAAGATTTACATTGGATGCCATGCCCGGAAAGCAGATGGCCATCGATGCCGATTTGAACACGGGAGCAATTGACGACAAGGAAGCGAAGCTTCGAAGAGACAAGATTCAGCAGGAATCCAGTTTCTTCGGTTCCATGGACGGTGCCGTGAAGTATGTAAAGGGAGATGCGGTGGCAGGCCTTCTGCTCACAGCCATCAATCTGATCGGCGGTATTGCAATGGGGATGTTGCGAAACGGGGCGGATATCGGAACCGCCCTGAACAACTACGGTATTCTGACCATCGGTGACGGCCTGGTTAGCCAGATTCCGTCCCTCTTGATCTCTTTGTCAACCGGTATCCTGGTGACAAAGGGAGGCAAGGAAGCAGAGTTTGGACCGACCATTATCCGACAGCTCTTCGGCGTTCCGAAGGTGATGTATCTGGTGGGTGCTACGCTGTCGTTTCTGGGACTTGTCACGGAATTGAATACGATTCTGTTTGTCGGGATGGGACTTTTGTTTGTCTTCGGAGGAAGGCTGATCGCAGGCAATCTGGAGACAGCCGCCATTGAGAATGAGGTGGACAGTGAGGAGGCTGCGGCCGAGGAGATCCGACAGCCGGAGAATGTCAACAGCCTGTTGCAGGTGGATCCCATCGAGTTGGAATTCGGTTATGGTATCATCCCTCTTGCGGACGTCAATCAGGGTGGTGATCTGCTGGATCGTGTGGTGATGATCCGAAGGCAGATCGCGCTGGAACTGGGTACCGTGGTGCCGATTATCCGACTGCGTGATAATATCCAGCTCAATCCCAATCAGTATATTATCAAGATCAAGGGCATACAGGTCAGTGAAGGTGAGATTTTGTTTGATCACTACATGGCAATGAACCCCGGTTATGTGGAGGAGGAAATCACGGGAATTCCTACCTTTGAACCATCCTTCCATCTGCCGGCTATCTGGATTACGGAGGGGCAGAGGGAACGTGCGGAGAGCCTGGGCTATACCGTCGTAGATCCACCCTCCATCATTGCGACGCATCTGACAGAGATCATACGACATCACATTGCCGAGCTACTTACCCGACAGGATGTCCAGAATCTGGTCAACAACATCAAGGAGACCAATCCTTCCCTTGTGGAGGAGTTGATTCCCAAGCTGTTGGGTCTGGGCGAACTTCAGAAGGTCTTGCAGAATCTGTTGAAGGAGGGTATTTCCATCCGCGACCTCCTGACGATCCTGGAGACACTTGCGGATTATGCGCCCAGCACCAGGGATACCGATATCTTGACCGAATATGTAAGGCAAAGCTTAAAGCGTGCAATCTCCACCAAGTTCTTTCCACCCCATGAGACAACCAGTGTGGTGACCCTGGATCCCAAGGTGGAACAGGAGATTATGGGCAGTGTAAAACAGACAGAGACGGGTGCATTTATCAACCTGGATCCGGCAAGGGCGAGAGCGATAATCGATTCGGTGGGCAGGGAAGTACAGAAACTGGAAAACCTCGGCAAGAACCCGATTATCATCACATCGCCGATCGTGCGGATGTATTTTAAACGGCTTACGGAGGATTACTACAGTGATCTCGTAGTGGTTTCCTACAACGAAGTGGAATCAAACGTTGAGTTACAGTCAGTTGGGATGGTGACAGCGTAATGATAATCAAGAAATTTACGGAAAAAACAGAAGAGGAAGCACTCGCGGCAGCCCAGAAGGAATTGGGCGACGGTGTTGTCGTCATGAATGTGAAGAGCGTCAAGGGAAAAGGCCCGTTTGCCTTCCTGAAACCGAAGATGATAGAGATGACGGTGGCTTTGGAGGACGAGCGCGAGGCGATGCGCACAGTGCGCAGGGAAGCCGCCCGTACAGAGAAGATGGAGGCAGCCCGTACCCAGACCGGTGCCGGGATGTCGGTTGCCAGCTCCCAGAACATTGAGAAGAAGCTGGACAGTCTTCAAACCCTGTTGGAGGATCGCATGAAGCAGGAGGATTCCCGGCGCAAAGAAGAGGAATTGGCAAGGGAAGCAGCATCAGCGGAGACACAGCGGCCTGCGGATGAGGCTGCCGAGAAGCCGTCCAAGGAGAATGAAGAGGGCAGGAATACCGAACAGGAGAAGTTTCTGAAGCTTCTCTACAACGCCATGATAGACAATGAGGTGGATGAAAAGTATGCCAATCAGATTCTGGAGGAGACGGAGCACACAAAGAAGCCCAATGTTCCCATCGACTACATTCTCGCGAATGTGTACCAGAAGATGATATTGAAATTCGGCAAATCGGACGGGATCACCGCAGCGGAGAAGAATCCCAGAGTTGTGTTCTTCATCGGCCCCACCGGAGTCGGCAAGACGACAACGATCGCAAAGATTGCCAGCAGCTACTCGGTGGACGAAAAGAAAAAGGTGGCGCTGCTTACTCTGGATACCTATCGTATAGCGGCGGCCGAACAGTTACGCACCTATGCCAATATCTTAGAGGTTCCTTTCCGGGTCATCTATACGGAGGAGGAACTGAAAGAGGCCATTGCGGATTTTGCGGAGTATGACTATATCTTTGTTGATACCGCCGGACATTCTCACCAGAATGCAGAGCAGCTGGGCAAGATGAAGGAGCTTCTACAATCAGTCACCGGGAATGCCAATCGTCAGGTCTTTCTGGTGCTTTCTGCGACGACCAAATACCGGGATCTTTTGAAAATTGCGGAGAACTACAAAACGGTTGCGGATTATCAGCTGATCTTTACGAAGCTGGATGAGACGACCACATTGGGTAATCTCTTGAATCTGAAACTCTACACAGATGCTCCGATTGCATATGTGACATATGGTCAGAACGTACCGGACGATATTGAGCGTTTTAATCCCCAGAAAACGGTCAAACAATTGTTGGGCGGTAAAGCTTAATCAGGTGTGAATGGGGTCCGGTTTTCAAGGAGGAATCATGGATCAGGCAGAACAGTTACGAATTATTAAGGCAAACATGCAGTCCAGACCTCTGGCGCGGGTGATCACGGTGACCAGCGGAAAAGGCGGCGTCGGCAAATCCAATACGTCCATAAATCTCGCGATACAGTTTCGTAAAATGGGAAAGCGCGTGATCATTCTGGATGCGGATTTCGGCCTTGCAAATATTGAAATTATGTTCGGAGCAGTTCCGAAACATAACCTTTGCGATTTGATTTATCAAGGAAAGAGTATTCGCGATATCATTACCTGGGGACCGATGGAGGTCGGTTTCATATCGGGAGGTAGCGGCATCGCGGGAATGTCCAATCTAAGCCGCGATTACTTAAGCTATATTATCCAGAATCTGGCAGAGCTGGATGCGATTGCGGATATCATCATAGTGGATACGGGAGCGGGAATTGCGGATGCCGTCCTGGAGTTCCTGGTGGCCAGCGGAGAAATTCTTCTGGTGACGACGCCGGAGCCTACCTCCATCACGGATTCCTATTCCCTGTTAAAAGCACTCTACAGACATCCGAGGTTTCGCGCGGATACAACCAAGGTCAAAATGATTGCAAACCGCGTGGAAAAGGAATCGGAGGGTCAGGTTCTCTACAATAAGCTGAATGCGGTTGTCATGCGCTACTTAAAAATTCCCATGACTTACCTGGGGAGTGTTCCGCAGGATCCGCAGCTGCAAAAGGCAGTCATGCAGCAGACGCCGGTTTCCATGCAGAATCCCGGGGCAAAATCAAGCCTTGCCTATGAGCGGATCGCGGCGAGACTTTTGGACAAGGAGGAGACGGAGCGTCAACCGAAGCGCGGCATGGCAGCCTTTTTCTCCCATATCGTGACGAGAAACAACCAGTAAGATCAATGGAAAAGAGGGTGGAAAATATATGCTTTCAAATTTTATAAAGCCGGGCAACAAAGTCGAATTACAGGGAGTTGAAAAGAGGACGGATAATCCGGCCGCTAAGAATCGTATTTACAGCAGTACCGTGCATGAAATCATGTCGGAGGATCGTCTGGAGATCACGATGCCCATGGAACAGACGAAGCTGATTTTATTGCCGGTGGACAGCGAGTACGATCTGGTGTTCTATGGCGAAACGGGGTTGTATCAGTGCTTTGCGCGGGTAATCGACCGCTACAAGAGCAATAATGTCTATATACTGGTGGTGGAGCTTACCAGCAACCTCCGAAAGTATCAGCGACGGGAATACTATCGTTTCAGCTGTGCACTGGAGCTGTGTGCACGCAATCTGGAGGAGCGGGAGATCCAGGCGGTGGAGGAAAACAGTCCGTACAGTCTGCAGCCGGGGCTTCCGCTGCACAGGAGTGTGATCGTGGACATCAGCGGAGGCGGATTGCGTTTTATTTCCACCCAGCGCTATGAACCGGACAGCCTGCTATATTGCAGCTACCACCTGCTAAAGGACGGGGAACGCAAAAAGTATGAGGTGATCGGTAAGGTTCTGGCAGTCAGAGAACTGGAAAATCGTCCGGGCAACTATGAGCATCGTGTGCAGTATTACAATCTGGATGTGGATGTACGGGAAGAGATTATACGATTTATCTTTGAGGAGGAGCGTAAGAGCCGCCGAAAAGAGAGAATGTCGTAGCAGAATATTACATAACGGGAAAAGAGAAGAATGGCAAAAAAAATTTTAATAGTTGATGACTCTGCACTCATGAGAAGAGTGCTTTGTGATATAATCGATAGTGACATAAGATTTCAGGTGGCCGATAAGGCAATCAACGGGCTGGAAGCATTTGATCTGTTGAGCAGAAATCAATACGATGCGGTTGTTCTGGACGTGAACATGCCGAAGATGAACGGTCTTCAACTTCTGGAGGAGCTCCGCAAATTTAAGATTTCCGCACGGGTGATGATGGCCAGCACGATGACGAAGGAAGGCGCTCGTACAACCCTTGACGCGCTGGAACTCGGGGCACTTGATTTCGTACATAAGCCGGATAATGCGGTGGAATGCCGCGTGGCAGAATTCCGGGACCATTTTTTGGATGTGCTGGATGCGGTTACGAACAGTAACCCGCCCGTATTTGAGTCCCGGGAGAAGATTGAACAGGATCGCGCCACCACGGAAAAGATGGTGGAGATCGTCAAAAAGCACCCTGTCCGTGTGGCCGGTAATAAACTGGTTGCCATTGCAAGTTCTACGGGAGGTCCCAAGGCTCTGCAGCAGGTTATTCCGAAATTTCCCGCAGAGTTAAATGCCCCGGTGCTGGTGGTTCAGCACATGCCGAAGGGCTTTACCGCGTCGCTGGCAGAGAGACTTGACAGTATCAGTGACATCTCCGTGAAGGAGGCTGCGGAGGGGGACGAACTTGAGAAGGGCGTTGTCTACATTGCAATGGGCGGTATGCACATGAATGTTGTCAGGAATTCCTCCGGCAGATATTCCATTCATTATACGGACGAGCCAAACCGCGAAGGTGTTAAGCCCTGCGCCAATTATATGTACGAATCACTTATCGACAGCCGTTTTGACAGCATTGTATGTGTCGTTATGACCGGTATGGGAGCTGACGCAACGGAGGGAATCCGAAATCTTAAAACGAAAAAAAATGTGCATGTGATCTCCCAGACGGAGGATACCTGTACGGTCTACGGAATGCCGAAGAGCATTGACAGGGCACAGCTTTCCAACCAAAAGGTTCCCCTGGATCAGATAGCACAGGAAGTTATTTTGCAGGTCGGAGTGACCAACTAAGCTAAGAGCCCCGAAGGGCGGAATGGAGGACAAGATGGACGTAAGCCAGTATCTTGAGATTTTCCTGGACGAAACCAAAGAACATTTGCAGAATCTTAATACCCAGATTTTGAATCTGGAATCGGATTCAGAGAACATGGATACGATCAATGAGATTTTCCGTGCTGCTCACTCCTTAAAAGGAATGGCGGGAACCATGGGTTATAAGAGAATGCAGACACTCACCCACGACATGGAGAATGTCTTCTCGGAAGTGAGAAACGGTACCATCAAGGTACAGCCCGAGATGATCGATATTCTGTTCCAGTGTCTGGATGCGCTTGAGGAATATACGAACAATATTCAGAATTCCGCCGATGAGGGAACCAATGACAATGAACCCCTGATTAAGCTGTTACAAGGCGTTTTAAACGGGGAAAAGGAAGCATCCGAAGCAGGGGAGAAACCGGCAGCGGAAGCACCTGCCGCTAATGCGACAGAGAGTGGATCCGAGGAGAAGTGGAACGAGATTGCTCTGGATGAGAGTCAGGTTACCGTACTTTTGGAGGCCAGGAAACAGGGCAAGAAAGTGTATGGCTTAAATGTTCGGGTGCAGGAGACCTGTCTTTTGAAGGCAGCCAGAGCGTTCCTGGTGTTCAAGGCAGTGGAGGAGCATGGTGAAATTGTTGTATCCCAGCCCAGCGCTCAGGATGTGGAGGACGAGAAGTTTGACAGAGACTTCACCCTGATCGTTCTTTCCGATGCAAATCTGGAAGATATTATCAAAGCAGCTGAGAATGTATCCGAGATTGAGAAGGTAACCGGTGGCGATGTGAAGCTTCCCGAAGCACCTGTCGAATCCAAGGAGATGCAGAAGCAGGAAGAAGACGCTGTCTCCGTAAAAGCGCCCGAGGCAGCAAAGGCGGCTCCCGCAGCCAAGACCGGAACAGACAAGAAGCCGGCTGCAGGAAAGCCCGTGGTAAACCGCACCGTTCGTGTGGATATTGAAAAACTGGATGTTCTCATGAACCTGGTGAGTGAGTTAATCATCGCGAAAAACTCTCTGGTATCGGCTGCGGGACAGGAGCAGAACAACTCCGGATTTAACGAGCAGATCGAGTACCTTGAGAGTGTGACCACCAGCCTCCATGAGTCCGTTATGAAGGTTCGAATGGTGCCCATTGAGAGTGTTGTCAGCAAGTTCCCCCGCATGATCCGTGACCTTTCCAAAAAGCTGGACAAGAAGCTGGAATTGTATATGACCGGTGAAGAGACCGAACTGGATCGTACCGTGGTGGATGAAATCGGCGATCCTCTGATGCACTTGCTGCGCAATTCCGCCGATCACGGCATTGAGTCCGCAGAGGTGCGTGCACAGCGCGGAAAGCCTGCGACAGGGTCGATTTTTCTGGATGCTTACCAGGATGGCAATAACGTTATCATTGAGGTGCGTGACGATGGTAACGGTATCGATGTGAAGGCCGTAAGAGCCAAAGCAATCGAGCGGGGAACCATCACTCCCGAGCAGGCGGAGACCATGACCGACAAGGAGATCATCAATTTGCTGTTCCTGCCCAGCTTCTCAACGGCAAAGCAGGTTACCGATGTATCCGGACGTGGTGTTGGCCTGGATGTCGTAAAGTCCAAGATTGAATCGCTGAGCGGTGAAGTGGATGTAAAGAGTCAGCTCGGTGTGGGAAGCACCTGGACCATACGTCTTCCCCTTACCCTTGCAATTATTCAGGCTCTGATGGTTGTGGTAGGTCATGAGAAGTACGCGATTGCCCTCGGCTCCATTCAGTCCATCGAGGATGTCCGTCCCGATGAGGTAAAGCTTGTTGAGAATAAGGAAGTAATCAGTCTTCGCGGCTGTGTAATTCCTCTGATTCGACTGAATCAGGTGCTGAATTCCGAGAGCAGCAAATCTCCGGAAGACAACTTGAATGTGGTAATCGTCAAGAAGGGTGATATGCAGGCGGGCCTTGTGATTGATGAGCTGATCGGACAGCAGGAGATCGTTATCAAGTCCCTCGGAAAATATATCAGACAGTGCAAATTTATCAGCGGTGCTACCATTCTCGGAGACGGTGAAGTTGCGTTGATCCTGGATGCGAATGCTTTGATTTAAGGAGGAGATGACAAGTATGAGTATGGAATTAATGACAGGAAATACCACAACGGCTGTAGCCGGCGAGAATAAATCCGTGGCAGAGTATGTCCAGTACATTGTGATCCGTCTCGGTGTGGAGCAGTACGGAATCGATATTCGTTACATTGAGAATATTGTCAGAATGCAGCAGATTACCAGAGTGCCTCATGTGCCGGCATATCTCAAAGGAGTAATCAATTTAAGAGGAGAAGTAATCCCGGTGATGAGCCTTCGTCTCAGAATGGGACTTGAAGCGGAGGAAAACACGAGATCGACCCGTATTATCATTCTTCACTTAGAGGAGGAAGGCAATGTGGGAGTGCTCGTGGATGAGGTCAAGGAAGTTGTGGAACTCAACACCGAAGAAATTGAGAAAGTTGCCTACGACAAAGGCGGAAAGCAAAGCTTTATCAGTGGCGTCGGCAGACACAACGGCGAATTGATTTCCCTTTTGGATCTCAGTTCGATCTCGCTTGAGGAGAATGCATAGGAAGGAGAAATAGGTATCGTATGAGTGATATGAGCCTGGAAACAGTATCCGAGAATTATCTTGATGTTCTGAAAGAAATCGGAAACATCGGAGCCGGTAATGCGATGACGGCTCTCTCTCAGATGCTGCAGTGTAAGGTAGACATGAAGGTCCCGCAGGTAAAACTGCTGGAGTTTAGCGATGTCGGACAGATTATGGGCGGAGAGGAACAGATTATGGTAGGTGTTTTCCTCGGTGTAGAGGGAGACATTACCGGAAGCATGATGTTCCTGATTGAGCAGGATAGTGCCAAGCATCTGATTAATAAGCTGATGATGGGCATGGCTCCGGAAGGAGAAGGGTTCTCCGAAATGGAATTGTCAGCATTAAAGGAAGTGGGCAACATCATTACGGGAGCATATCTGAACTCGCTCTCCACGCTGACGAATCTGAAGATCTATCCGTCTCCTCCGGAGCTTACCGTTGATATGGCGGGCGCAATCCTGAGTGTTCCTGCGATCCAGTTCGGAATTCTCGGTGACAATATCCTTCTGATTCAGTCTCAGTTTTTTGATGAAGTGGAAATGGACGGTTTCTTTATCCTGATTCCCGATCTGGAATCGTACGCGAAGATACTGTCTGCCCTGGGCCTTCCGGTCTGATCAAACAAGAAGGAAGAAATGCAGCGATGAGTGAAATTATTAAAGTAGGGATGGCTGACCTCAAAACCTGCGTAAGCCCGGATGGTGTGATTACTTTGGGACTGGGCTCCTGTGTCGGAGTGGCGCTTAGAGATCCCACGAATAAGGTGGGCGGGTTGGCGCATGTCATGTTGCCGGACAGTACGGCAATTAAGAACAGTTATCAGAACGTCGCCAAATTCGCGGATACCGGAATTGTGGAGCTTGTCAATCAGATGGAAAAGCTGGGAGCCAAGAGAAGCAGGATTGTTGCGAAGATCGCAGGCGGAGCCACGATGTTTAATTTTCAGGGGCGCTCTGACATTGTTCAGGTAGGCGAACGCAATGTGGAAGCGGTTAAGAAAAAGCTGAAGGAATTGAGTATTCCGATTCTTGCCGAAGATACGGGCGCAAATTACGGTCGCACCGTAACCTTTTTCCCGGAGACGGGGGAATTCCATATCCGGGCGGTAGGAAAGCCGGAAGAAATCATTTGATGAGAAGGATACTATGAACAGAAAGTATGCACCATTGATCATGATGCTGGTGGCAGGTGCTGCCACCTGCATCATTACCTGGATCATGGACTATTCCATACCGGGAAAGCTTTTTGCGCTGCTGATTTCGCTGGTTGTCTTTTATATCCTTGGGGTTATATTGCGCAATACCCTGGATCGGTTTGAAAAACAGAATGAAGCAAAAAGCAAAGAAGAGGGCGAAGTGATCGAGAAGGAAGCCCATGAAGAGCTCGAGCAGAAGGAATCCGAAACGTAAGTGAAAGCAGGTACATTTCATGGACGAAAGCGGCAGAAGAAAATTATTAGAAGAATACGCTAAGACCCGCTCCGCGGAAATCCGTGAGAAGATCATTCTGGAGTATGCACCGCTTGTGAAGGTGGTGGCAGGCAGACTCAGTATGTATCTCGGATATAATGTGGAATATGAGGATTTGGTAAGTTATGGTATTTTCGGGTTGATCGATGCCATTGATAAGTTTGATTGCCTGAAGGATGTCAAATTCGAAACCTACGCCAGTTTGAGAATTCGAGGCTCCATACTGGATCAGATTCGCAAGATGGACTGGATTCCGCGAACGATCAGACAGCGTCAGAAGCAGATTGAAAGTGTAATAAGAGAAATTGAGCAGGAGACCGGGCGAGGGGCAACGGAAGAGGAAGTTGCCGCCAAACTCGGTATTTCTGATGAGGAATATTTGGACTGGCAGTCTCAGATGAAGATCACCGGGGTTGTCTCCTTAAACGAGTATATGGAGACGGGAAGTGATGTGGCACAGGATTACAGTCAGCGTACGACAGCGAGATTTGAAAGCCCTGAGGAGAATATTGAGAAGCAGGAACTGACAAAGGTATTGGGGGAGGCTATGGAGCTTCTCACCGAGAAGGAACAAAAGGTTATCACACTCTACTATTATGAGGAACTGACACTGAAGGAAATTGCCAGTATTCTGGAGGTTTCCGAGTCGAGAATTTCACAGCTTCACACCAGGGCTCTCCAGAAAATGAAGACAAAAATGGGAAGCTATATGGGTATTTTCAGGGATTAATCTGCGTGACGGAAAGGGAAAACATGAAGAACGGATATTTTAAACTGACAAACTGTGACGGTGGGTTCGGTCTTCGAATCTTTCCGGCTGTGGACGGTGGTGACCCGGTGGATATCAGGGAACTCATTGCCTATCTGGAGAGAGAGCACCTGCTGTGCGATCAGAAAGAACTGGATGCTGCGGTTAAAAGCGGCGTTGAGCAATATATTGTTATCAGCGGCACGGATTGTCCGGTTGTCAATGAGGACTACCAGCTGAATCTGGAAGAGGGCGGTATGCGTGCTGTCGCAAGATTTTTCCCTCCCTCGGAAACGGGGAAGAGACTTACGATGGATGAGTTTCTTTCGGATCTGCGGGGCCGGAATATAACGATGGGGATTCAGATGCAGGTATTGCAGGATCACTTTATGTCCGATGGTGTATATTGCACGGATCTTATCGTCGCTCAGGGAAAAGAGCCCCGTCATGGAACGGATGCCCGAATCGAGTACTATTTCAATACCGATGTACATATTCAGCCCACCATGAACGAGGACGGCAGTGTCGATTTCTTTCATCTGAATGTGATCAACCATTGCCTGGCAGGACAGCTTCTGGCGAAAATCATTCCCGCCGATCCCGGTGAGTACGGCTGGACCATTTCGGGGACCAAGATCAAACCCAGGGAAGTGAAGAGAGTCAACTTAAAGCACGGCAACAACATCAACATTTCCGAGGATCGACAGTCCATCACATCGGCAGTTGACGGTCATGTCGTACTGGTGGACGATACGGTATTCGTCTCGGATGTCTACGAGGTTGAAAATGTCGACAACGCCACCGGAAATATCGACTTTCAGGGAAGTGTACAGGTCAATGGAAATGTGGCCTCCAATTTTGAGATAAATGCCCGGGGCAATGTCGTTGTAAACGGGGTTGTGGAGGGCGCTAAAATAATCGCCGGCGGCAACATCATCATTGCCTGCGGCGTGAACGGAATGGGCAAGGGTGTGTTGCAGGCCGGGGGAAACGTAATTGCCAAATTCATCGAGAATACAACGGTGGAGGCAGAAGGGTATATCAGCACGGAAGCAGTTCTTCACAGCGTGCTGCGGGCAGGAACCGAGATAACGGTCTCCGGCAAGAAAGGATTCATCACCGGCGGACGGGTGCAGGCGGATAACCGCATTACCGTTAAGACGCTGGGTGCGGAGATGGGTGCATCCACAATTGTTGAAGTTGGTGTCAATCCGAAAGTGAAGGCCCGGTTTTTAACCCTTCAGAAGGAAGTTGCGGAACTTGTGAGAGATATTAAGGCGGCACAGCCAACTCTTGTCGGTTTTGCAGAGAAACGCAAGAGAGGGGCAACGATCAGTCCCAGCCAAATGGCTTATATCAAGGAAATTGCCAAGTCGGTAGAGGAAAAGAAGCAGGAACTCCTTAAGAAGAATACCGAGCTTCAGGAGCTGCAGGAACGATTTGATCCGGACAAGCGGGCAGAGGTCGTCGTAAACGGAGTGGTTTATCCCGGCACAACGATTGTGATCGGAGATGTCTCCACGGTGATCAACAGCAGCTATAAATATTGTAAATTCGAAAGGCGAAACGGCGATGTAAAGATGGCGCCGCTGTAAGAAAAGATGGCAATTGGAGCGATTGAAATTGCAGCCATAACCAGATCTCAGGATCTGGCGGCAATCAAACATAATGAGGACGGGAGAGGTCATGCGATGCAGACGTCGCTCGTTCAACAACAGCAAAGGGCAGAGGATCGGAAGGCCCATGAGGTGCAGCAGAGTGACGACGCGAAGTGGCACAGCAGACAGCCGGACGCCCGCGAAAAGGGAAACGGTGAATATTCCGGCGATGGCGGACAGCGCCGGAAGAAGAAACCGGTTGAGCAAGTAGTGGTGAAAGGCCGTGGAAGCGGTTTTGATATCAAAATCTGATAGGGTGAAGTTATGAATGTGTTGGAAGTAGTGCTCCTGCTGGCGGGTATGGTGATTTTTACACTCAGTTTTCTGATACCTGCCGCAAGGGCGGAGAGTGGAGCGGAGACCAAAAAGATTGCAAAGGAAGAGATAAAATCTATGGTTTCCGAGCAAATGGAAGAAATACGGAGCCATGTGGATGATGTGGTGGACGAGGCAGTCGGCTATGCTGTGGAAAAAACCGAACGTTCGCTGGAACGCCTCACCAACGAGAAAATTATGGCTGTCAATGAATACTCCGATACGGTTCTTCAGGAGATTCACAGAAACCACGAGGAAGTGATGTTTCTGTATGACATGCTCAATGACAAGCATACAAATCTGAAGAGCACCGTCTCCGAGGCGGCCAAAACGGCAAAAGAGGTGAGTGAAAGTACCAGCAAGGCGGAAGCTGTTGTCAGTTCGTTCCAGAAGCTGACACCGGAGGTGGTATCTTCCGATACCGCCGGCACCATACGAACCGTTGCGGATACGCCAAAAGAACAGCAGGATGAAACGGCGGCAGGCACCAAAAAGCGTAAAACGGGTGGAACAACTACATCGTCTGTGACGAAGACACGCAAAGAGCAGACATCTGAGACCGCAAGAACGACGGAGGAACAGCCGGATATCCGGTTTGGCGGCGGAGAGGAAGACGGCCGTAACAATAACGAGCGTATTTTGGAACTTCACAAGGCAGGCAAATCCAATGTTGCGATTGCAAAGGAACTGGGCCTCGGGGTTGGAGAAGTAAAGCTTGTGATCGACCTTTTCAGGAATATGTAAAAGACAGGAAATCAGAATATGAAATTAAAGTACTATTTAAGGGGCCTTGGAATCGGTATGGCGGTGACGGCTCTGATACTGGCAATTACCGCAAAGCCGGAGACGCTCAGTGATGACCAGATTCGGACGCGAGCCAAGCAGCTGGGTATGATCGATGCCGGGGATCAGGTCCTTTCCAATTTGAAGCCTTCCGCCGATGATGCAGGAAATACCGTTTCCGTGGATGAAGAGAATGCTTCGGCATCGGAGAGTGTCGGTAACAATAACGCAGAATCGGAAAGCCCGGAGAGCAGTGCCGCAGAATCGGAAAGCCCGGAGAGCAGTGCCGCAGAATCGGAAAGCCCGGAGAGCAGTGCCGCGGAATCGGAGAGCCCGGAGAGCATCCCTGCGGAATCGGAAAGTGTGGAGGGCAGTTCTTCCGAATCGGAGGAATCGGTGGCTTCCACGGAACAGGAGACGACAGAGAGCACGCCGGTTACGATTAATATTAAGAGTGGTGCAGGCTCTTACAGTGTTGCGAAGCTTTTGGCGGAGGCGGGATTGATCGAAGATGCCCGGGAGTTTGATAATTATCTGTGCGACAGCGGATACAGCAAGTCGATCCGGGTGGGATCCTATTCGATAACGCCGGGATCTACAGAAGAAGAAATCGCGAAAATAATAACAGGAAAACGTTGAAAACCCCTTGCAACAGGGGTTTTCCTGTGTTATAATACCAGATGCTGTGATAAAAAGCACGCAGTCCGATTCGATAATGGTGTCCGCCCCTTTCCGGTGTGGATCGTTTTCGGAGCGAACCGCATTTTAACGCGATGCGGCGAGAAAGGATCTGCGGAAGAGTTTAACCAAACGGAGGTAAGAAAAATGAGCGTTATTTCTATGAAGCAGTTACTTGAAGCAGGTGTTCACTTTGGACACCAGACCAGAAGATGGAACCCTAAGATGGCTCCCTACATCTTCACCGAGAGAAACGGTATCCACATCATCGACCTTCAGAAGTCCGTTGTTAAAGTTGACGAGGCTTACAAGGCAGTATCGGAGATCGCTGCACAGGGCGGTACCATTCTCTTCGTAGGTACCAAGAAGCAGGCACAGGATGCTGTTAAGGTTGAGGCTGAGCGCTGCGGTATGTACTATGTAAACGAGAGATGGCTGGGCGGAATGCTGACCAACTTTAAGACCATCCAGTCCCGTATCGCAAGACTTCACGCGATCGAGACCATGTCCCAGGACGGAACTTTCGATGTCCTTCCCAAGAAGGAAGTTATTGAGCTTAGAAAAGAGTGGGATAAGCTGGAGAAGAATCTTGGCGGTATCAAGAACATGTCCAGAATTCCCGATGCAATTTTCGTGGTAGATCCCAAGAAGGAAAGAATCTGCGTACAGGAGGCACACTCCCTCGGCATTACATTGATCGGTATCGGCGATACCAACTGCGATCCCGAAGAGCTTGACTATATCATTCCCGGCAACGATGATGCCATCAGAGCCGTTAAGCTGATCGTTTCCAAGATGGCAGACGCTGTGATTGAGGCAAATCAGGGTGAGGCTGTTTATTCTGCAGAGGATGTTGCTGTGGAAGCTGAGGATATTGAAGAGGTTGCTCAGAGCGAGGAGTAATTCGTATATTTCGGTAGATTGGGTCCCGATACGACAAAAGTCGTATCGGGATACAGAAAAGAAAGGAAGATAGAGACATGGCAGAGATTACCGCATCTATGGTAAAAGAACTGCGCGAGATGACCGGCGCAGGTATGATGGATTGTAAGAAAGCACTGAATGAGTGTGGCGGAAATATGGAAGAGGCTGTTGATTTCCTGAGAAAGAGCGGCGCAGCAAAGGCTGTTAAGAAGGAGAGCCGTATCGCAGCAGAGGGTATTTGCCGTATTGCAGGCGATGATCAGGTATGTGCAGTCGTAGAAGTGAACTCTGAGACAGATTTCGTTGCAAAGAACGAGCAGTTCCAGAATTTTGTTGAGGCTGTTGCAAAGCAGGCTGTGGCTTCCGATGCTGCAGATATGGATGCTTTCCTGGCTGAGAAGTGGATTGAGGATGGCTCCAAGACGGTATCCGAGGCATTGATCGAGAAGATCGCCGTTATCGGTGAGAAGCTTTCCATCAGACGCTTCGAGAAAGTAGCAGCTCAGAACGGTTGTGTTGTGTCCTATGTGCACGGCGGCGGAAGAATCGGTGTTATTGTTGAGGCGCAGACTGCTGTGGTTAACGATGCAGTGAAAGAGGCTCTGACCAATGTTGCAATGCAGGTTGCAGCACTGAATCCCAAGTACGTTGCTACCGGCGATGTATCTGAGGAGTTTAAGGCACACGAGAGAGAGATTATCGCAGATCAGATTGCACAGGATCCTAAGATGGCAGGTAAGCCTGAGAAGGTAATCGAGGGTGCTGTTATGGGAAGACTCAACAAAGAGCTCAAGGAGGTTTGCCTTCTGGAGCAGGTATATGTCAAGGCAGAGGATGGAAAGCAGACCGTTGCACAGTATCTCGCTCAGGTAGGCAAGGAGAATGGTGCTGAGATCACCATTAAGAAGTTTGTCCGTTTTGAGACCGGTGAAGGACTCGAGAAGAAGAACGAAGACTTTGCAGCAGAGGTTGCCGCACAGATCAAGGCATAGTGCAAGAACAAACGGGTATTTCGGTAATTAAGGAATGAAAAGAGCCCTCCGAATCGGTTTAACCGATTCGGAGGGCTTTGTTGTCGAAGAGCAGAACCTGCTTTAGCGATTACTGCATTTCGTTGAGGGTCTTGTTAAACAGTTCTGTTTCGTCTGCGTTGAAGATCCTAACGCGAACATCCTCGATGATGATGCCATACTGCTCGGAGAATGCCTCTGCCATGGTCTCTGCGCTGGTGGCGAGAACGGGAGCAATATTCTCCTCAAAGCTGGCGGAAATCTCTTCCGCGGAGGCATTGCCGAAATCAACCTGCTCCAGGAAGGTGTATTCCATGCAAAGCTCATCTCCGCTTGCAGTGAAAGCAACTTTTAAGCCGGAAGACTCCAGCTGCGCATTGACTGCATCGGCCGTAGCGGCTGCCTCATCGGTGTTGATCCAATCCTCCAGTGTCATTGCGGCTTCAGCTTCTTCGGATGAAGCTTCTTCGGAACTCTCGGTTGCTACTTCACTGGAAGCGGGTGCTTCATCGGAAGCCTTCTCTGCTTCAGAACTTGTCTCAACGGAAACGTCACCGGCGCTCTGCGAAGCGCTATCCTTGCCGGAACCGCATGCGGTAATGCTGAAGGCGGTGATCAGGCTGAGAGACAAAATCAAAATACGGTTTTTCATATTTTCTCCTCCTTTTTGTTAAAAACCAAAGAGCATTGTACCATAGAACACAGGATTAGTAAAGGAAAATCGTCCCGGGGCAAAGGATGCTTAATTCCGGAATAATTGTGCTGTTTTGTCATATCTTTAAAGATCCTGTAACAAATCTTTATACAATCTTAAGATGTGTTTACAGGGGGAGTATGCTATACTAATAGTGGCTCAGACGGAAGGTCGGGGCGGGAGGATGTGAAGAATGAGATTTCATAAGTATGAATGGATTGGCAGGAAACTTACGGCTGCACTGCTTGCAGGGGCGCTTGCCGTTTCCTGCGCAGCGTGCGGGAAAGGGGAAACAGACGGATCTGATGCCGGTAAGGCGTATGTCTATGTTCCCACATTCACGGAACTGAAGACAGAGAGGGGTAATTTCTACGATGCCGCTGTGTCAAACGGGAAGTTGTACTACATGATAAACGAATGGGATGAGGAGACCTATCAGAGCAGTGTCTCGGTAGGATCCTGTTCCGTTTTGGACGGCTCTCAGGGAGAACCGGTCAAATTGGAGATGAAGCAGACCGGCGAGGAGAACATCAATCGCAATATCGAGCGTATTCTTGTGGGAACGGAGGGCGTAATCCGGACAGTCGAAACGATCTGGGAGTGGGATGAGACCACGGGAGAAAGTGATTCCTCCTGGTTTTTATGTGTCTATGACGCACAGGGCAAGCTGCAGAGCGAAGCCGATATCAGTGCGGCGATGGGCGATGAGAATTATGTTCAGTACGCTGAGACGGATCCGGACGGACGCGTTGCGCTGGCTACGAACGGTGCAATTCTCCTTCTGGATGCGGATGGCTCGGCGTTAGGTAAGATTGAACTCGGAAACGACAATGGCTGGGTTCAGGGAATGTGTACCGACAGCGACGGAAATGTATATGTAAACTACAGCGAATATACATCCAACGCCAATATAAGACGTCTTTACAGAATTGATTTTGATGCCAGGGCATTTGGCGATACCTACGAGGATTTCCCGAACACTTCCGGTATCAGAGCGGGAGAGAAGGGGAAGCTCTTACTCAATGACGGCAGTAAGCTGTATGAATATGATTTTCAGAGCAGACAGAAGGAAGAACTGTTCAGCTGGATGGACTGCGACATCAACGGGGGCAATGTAAATCAGTTCGGCATGTTGGAGGACGGACGTGTTTTTGCGCTCATTGAGGATTATGAAAACCAATCGACGGAGCTTGCGTTACTCACCAGGACAAAGGCATCGGATGTGCAGCAGAAGACGGTTCTGACTCTGGGCTGTCTGTATGAGGACGATAACATCAAGGCTGCAGCTATAAAGTTTAATAAGACAAATGATCAATACCGTATCACCATGAAATCCTATTACGATTACAGCGATGTAACCGGCGATAATTATCAGGATGTCATGAACGATGCTGTCAGCCGTTTGAACAATGATATTACCTCAAAGAACAATTGCCCGGATCTACTGATCCTCGACTCGGTGAACACCCCTCAGCTTGCTGCGAAGGGCGTATTTGAGGATATCGGGAAGTATCTGGATGAAAGCCCGGCACTTTCCCGGGACAGATATATGGAGAGCGTGCTGAACGGCTTCTCCTACGATGGTGTGTTGGTGGGAATTCCCAAAAACTTCTATGTCCAGACAATTGCAGGTAAGACATCCCAGGTCGGACAGAAGGAGGGATGGACTCTGGAGGATCTGATGGCCTATTCTCAGGCACACAGCGGCGCGGAGATTTTCGACGGATACACGAAGGAAGCAGTCATGCAGACGCTGATCTCTTACAATCAGGATTCCTTCATAAACTGGGAGACAGGAGAGTGTTCCTTTGAATCCGATGCCTTTCAGAGGGTACTGGAGTTTGTAGGTGCCTTCCCGGATGAGTATGAATACGATTCCGACTATTCCACACCCAGTAAGCTTGCGGACGGAGCGGTACTTTTGTACCCGGCGACGATTTACTCCTTTGAATCCATTCAGGAGGCGGCGGGTATGTTCGGCGAGCCGGTGACCTTCATCGGTTATCCCAATGACTCCGGAAGCTTCGGAAGCTATCTGGTTGCCAACGGCGCGGTTGCAATGACGACAAAATGCAGGGACAAAGAGGGCGCATGGAAGTTCCTGGAGTATTATCTGACTCAGGAGGAGAGCTCCTGGTATCGGTTCGGATTCTCTGCCGACAAGGAGATCTTTGAAAAAGAGGCCGCGGAGGCAGCCGAGATTCAATATGTACTGGACGAAAACGGCAATCCCTATCTGGATGAAAACGGTGAGCCTATCGTCGAAGGCGGCGGAAGCAGTGTGGCGTATGAGGATGGATTTACCTACGAGTATCACCACACGACCCAGGAGGAGGTCGACACCCTTCTTCGACTGGTGGAGAACGCAGGTGTTTCTTCCGAGGCTGACGGGCAGGTCATCCGGATTATTATGGAGGAGGCTGCCGGATATTTTGCGGGCCAGAAGTCGGTAGACGAGGTGTGCGGCGCAATCCAGAGCCGTGTCAAACTCTATGTGAGTGAGAACCGGTAACAGCGGTCAAGTACAAGGAGAGAGAACGTGTTGAAAAGAAAGCCCGGAAGGGGACATCAAAGCAAAAGCATGAGAAAGAGAAAAGCAAGCTCGGGGCTGTTTATAGCCCCCAGCTTCCTTGGTGTCATGCTCTTTTTCTTCCTTCCCTTTCTGGTTGTGATATACTATTCCATGGTGGATAATCCCATCAGCAGAAATTTTGTTTTCCTGGACAATTTTTCCATGGTTGTTCAGAACGGGGCTTTTAAAATTGCAGTCAAGAATACCATAACATTTTCGGCGATAGCGGTTCCTCTGGCGGTTGTTCTGTCACTGCTTCTGGCGATTGTGCTGGAGGCAAAGCTTCCTTTTCGGAGCCAGTTTCGAACCTTTTTCTTAAGTCCCATGATGGTGCCGGTGGCATCCATTGTTTTGATCTGGCAGGTTTTGTTCAATTACAACGGTGCGGTCAATGAGTTTCTTGCACTGTTCGGCGGGCCGAAAATTGACTGGTTCAAATCTGCGTATTCCACAATAATGATTGTCATATTATTTCTATGGAAGAATCTGGGATACAATATGATTCTGTTTATGGCGGCACTTGCCAGTGTGCCGAGGGAGATTCTGGAGGTTGCGAGACTGGAGAGCGCCACACCGCTGCAGACCTTTTTCTACATCAAGATCCGTTATCTGTCATCGACGATCTTGTTTGTGACGATTATGTCCCTCATCAATTCGTTTAAGATATTCCGCGAGATATATCTTCTGACGACGGATTATCCGTATGACACACTGTATATGCTGCAGCATTACATGAACAATAAATTTAAAAATCTGGACTACCAGACGCTGTCTGCAGCGGCTATTTTGATGTCCCTGGTGATGATTGTGATTATCGGCATACTCTTTGTCGTGGAGAATCGTTTCGGCAAGGATATTGAAGGCTAATCTTTTGGGAGCATAGTGTGATTGCAGACGAGAAACTGCATTCGCAGATTTCTCGTCGCATCTTCGCAACAAAGTTGCTCAGATATGAGGATTACTATGACAGAGAAAAATCGGAAGGCTTTGCACGCAAGAAGGCCTTCTGCGCGCAGGAAAAAAATAGCGGAAGTGATAAAGATCGCGATAGCCACAACAATAGCAGCGTGCTTTGCGGTTCTCTTTCTGATGCCAATCGTTCTGACCATTACCAATTCCTTTATGGCATCATCGGAGATAGCGGCCAACTATGGCGCGGTGTTTGCAACCACTTCAACCGGCGGTAAAGTGTACATATCCAAAACCGTGAATCTGAAGTTTATCCCGGATATGGTATCCTTTTCGCAGTACATCACCGTGCTGATTAAAAGCCCGGAGTATTTGTTTAAATTTTGGAATTCCGTCATTTTGGTGGTTCCCATATTGGTGTTTCAGCT
The DNA here is from genome assembly GCA_945833775.1 of uncultured Lachnospiraceae bacterium. Lineage (GTDB taxonomy): Bacteria > Bacillota > Clostridia > Lachnospirales > Lachnospiraceae > Acetatifactor. Next base: position 6,442 of record CAMAGI010000012.1, on the reverse strand, counting down.
GATTGTGGCTTCGCTGGCGTCCTATGGCTTTGCACGGTATGAGGGAAAGATACGGGCAATCCTGTTTTTTTCCTATATTATTCTGATGCTGATGCCGTATCAGGTAACCCTGGTTCCCAATTATCTGGTAGCAGACTGGCTGAATATTCTGGATACCAATTGGGCAATCTGGCTTCCCGGTATTTTCTCACCCTTTGCGGTGTTTTTGCTGACGAAGTTTATGAAACGTATTCCGGTCTCGGTAATTGAGGCGGCACAGATTGACGGAGCCGGTGAATGGCAGATCTTTCGGCGTATCTGTCTGCCATTGTGTAAGGGAGCGATCTGTTCCGCTGCAATTTTGATTTTCATTGATTACTGGAATATGGTTGAGCAGCCTCTTATCCTGCTGTCCGATACGGAAAAGCATCCGCTGTCGGTATTCTTGAGTAAGATTAACAGTGCGGAGATCGGGCTTGCGTTTGCGGTGGCAACAATTTACATGGTGCCGAGTCTGTTGATTTTTTTGTACGGAGAAGAATATCTGGTGGACGGTATTACCTATCAGGGCGGAATAAAAGGATAACGGTGCGAGGAGAACAAGATGAACGAGAACAACAAAAAGAGCAGAAAAGAATGGGTTAAAACAGCGGCAATCGTCTTTCTGACAGTGATGCTGGTGTTGACTTTTTTCTCAAATACAATTATGAATTACTCACTCCCGGAGGTTGCTGCACAGTATGTTCAATCCGGTACTATCACAGCCAAGATCAGGGGTTCGGGAGCCGTGGAGTCCAGTGATCCTTATGAGATCCGAATCAAGGAGACCAGAAAGGTTGCCAGCGTTGCCGTGCGCCAGGGGGATACGGTGCAAAAGGGCGATGTACTGGTGTATCTCGAGGAGGGTGACAGCACGGAGGTAGAAGCGGCAAAGGAGACATTGGAGGCTGCCCAGGAGGCGCTGGAGGATTCCAGAAAGGCATTCAACGAAGCGCTGTTAAGTGCCAATATTGATGCGGAAATCATTCAGGAGGCAAACAGCGGAGTATCCACCACAACCTATCGCCAGCAGATCACTGCAGCCCAGCAGGAGTTGGAGAAGAGCAAGACTCTTGTGAAGGACAAAACACAGAATGAGAAGGCCATTCAGGAGCAAATCAGCGCGGTTGAACTGCAGATCAGTGTGACCAACAGCTCCGGTGTGGATACACAGGCGGAGGAAAAGGCGTACAACGAGGCCAGGAAGAATTTTGAGAATAAAGAGGCAGCGTTAACTGCCAAGCAGAACGAACTGGATCTGATCGACATTCAGATTGCCAATAAAAAGCTGCAGATCGAATCCGAGCAGACCATCAGCTCCGGTGATGCAGGCAGACTGGATACTTTGCAAAATGAGCTTGCTCAGCTTCAGGTCAATCGCAACACGGTGCAGCAGGACTATAACACGAGAGAAGGAGAGTACAAAGCGGCAAAGACCGCTTTGGAGAAGGCGGATGCCGCACTTACCGCAAAGAAGGATGTGACCTGGATCGTCGAGAACCTTACCGCCCAGGAGAACAATCTGAAGCTTCAGTTAAATGAGGCGACAAAGGCGAGGGTGGCAGCTGAAAATGACCTGGCCGACAAGCAGGCAGCCCTGGATGATCTGATGGATAAGATTGCTCAGGTGCTGGGAATTTCCGGAAATCGGGACAATATCGCCGATGCCCAGAAGCTGGTTGACAAGGCGCAGGCGGCCCTGGATAAGGCATGGGAGCAAAGCGGTGCCAGTACGATTGTTGCCGAGATTGCCGGTACCGTTACGAGCATCAACGCGACAGCGGGCCGGGAGGTTTCCGCACTGGATGCAGTGGCGGTGATTCAGCCCGAGGGCAAGGGGTATACCATGAGCTTTTCGGTCACCAATGAGCAGGCGAAGCGTCTGAGCGTTGGGGATCGGGCGGATCTTGTCAATGCATGGTATTACAACGACATTGACGTGACCCTGGCAAGTATCAAACCGGATCCCACCAATCCCGGACAGAATAAGAAGCTGACATTTGACGTTACCGGAGATGTGATCGCGGGTCAGACACTGAATGTCTCCGTTGGACAGAAGAGCGCCAATTATGATTATATCGTACCCAACAGTGCAATCCGTGAGGACAACAACGGCAAGTTTATTCTGATCGTGGAGGCCAAGAGCAGCCCGCTCAACACGCGCTACATCGCAACCCGAGTCGATGTGGAGGTGCTTGCCAGCGACGATACACAGTCTGCAATCAACGCAGCGTTGAACGGATACGAGTTCGTGATCACAACGTCCACAAAACCGGTGGAGGCAGGCAAGCAGGTGCGACTCTCCGACAATAATTCGTGATGACGGTGGAAAGCCCTTATCGCAGAGACGAATCGAGAATTCGTCTCGCGATTCCTCCGACACATAAGCGTCTGCGGAATGGAGATTAATATGACGAGATTGCGGGAACCTGGAATCCGAAAAAAAATAATATATTGGAGTACGATAGTGACGGCACTTGTTCTTGCCACAGGTTTGACGGTGATCTGTAACAACCTGGCAAAGCAGCTGGATCATCAGATGATGGCGGAGCGTTGGAGCAGCGATGGCGGTGTGTCACAGGTGAGTTGCTTTTTTGCCACGGATGCACAGATGACGGAGGGACAGATTCAAAGCTTCGAGCATTCGCTGGACAGTGCCCTGGTGGGAGCTTCCATTGAGGTCGAGGAGGGATCCTCTGCAAGACTCTGGGTGGATGCCTACAGTGCGGACGGACGCATCACATTGTCCACGGAGAGGGGAACACTGGATACCGAAGCGCTTGGCGTGGGCGGTGACTTTTTCCTGTTCCACCCGCTGAAACTGATCTGCGGATCGTATTTTTCCGGCAATGACCTGATGCAGGATCACGTGGTGATTGACGAGGATGCCGCCTGGCAGCTGTTCGGATCGACGGATGTGGCCGGTCAGATCGTGATGGTGGGAAATGTTCCGCATATCGTCTCCGGCGTGGTGGAACGGCCCCAGGGTAGACTGGAGGAGGCTGCTGGTCTGGATGCGACCGTGGTCTATGTCTCCTATCAGACTTTACAGGAACTGGGTCGCAGTTACGGTCTCAACCACTATGAGATTGTCATGCCCAATCCGGTCAGCGGATTTGCGGTAAAGCAGGTGCAGGAAAATATCGGCGTGGACGAAAAAGAGATGGAGGTTGTGGAGAATACATCCCGTTTCTCTCTCCTTTCCAGATTCAAACTGATACGCCAGTTTCCGACCAGATCCATGAACGGAAAAGCAATCATTTATCCCTATTGGGAAAATTTGGCAAGAGGCTATGAGGACATCATAGCGGTATACACGGTTCTTTCCCTGATTTTCTTCGCTTATGCGGGAATCGGAATCCTGATTTGTCTGATCAAGTGGTGGAAAAATCGCCGCTTCACCGCAAAGGATATCTGGAATATGGGAAAGGATCGGACAGAACGGTTCATTGAGTACAAAAGGCTGCAGCGCCAGAGACAGGCGTTGGCGCAGGATGAGGAGGAGAAGCTATGAAAAAGAGTATGTTTAAAAGGTTAGTCGGTTTCGGTCTTGCCTTCGTGATGAGCGTGGGACTGTGTGCCTGCGGAGGTTCTTCGGGTGAGGGAACCGGAGTGATGGGCGGCGGAAGCGGCAGCAAGAAAGAGCAGAGTGCGAACAATGCGCTTGCCAAGGAAGGGGTATTCCACTATGAACAGATTGAGCTCCCGATCGAGGGACAGGACTGGGGGATTACCTGTTCTGCCATAATCGATCAGAAGATCTATCTGCTTGTCAGTGTTTATGACTGGGAGAAGAGCAATGATGTGATGTACCGACTGGTCGCCATGGATCAGGACGGCTCCAATTCGAAGGTTTATGAAATGCAGAAGGCACCTGCATCGGAGCAGGAAGAGGAGACGACTTCAAGCAGCGAAGGTAAGACAACTCCGGGCAGCGAGGAGGAAACCGCACAGGAATCCTCAGCAGACGAAGGAGCGGTGATCGACCCGGGATATGTCCAGCCCTATGAGGGCACCAGTTTTAGCAATTTCCTCATTCGGGAGGACGGCGTATACGGAATCAAGAATTACTACTATGAGGACTATACCGATTCCGAAAACCCGATCTATGAGAACACCAATTATCTGTGTCGCTGGGATGCGGAAGGCAATATGCTGTGGCAGAGTGAATTGGATCTGTTAAATGACACAGAGCACTGGTCCTATGTACAGACCATGTATTTCACTCCGGACGGTAAGCTCACTCTGCTCTTTGGCGGCGATCAGCCCGGTTTTATGGAGGTAACCGGGGACGGAAAACTGGGAACGCTCAAGAAGGTGGACGATTCCATGAAGCCGTTTACGAATCTCAGCAATTGTTTTGTGCTCAAGGACGGAAAAATCCTGATCCAATACTATGATGATACCTCCGGTAACTACAAGGAATGCTTTGCTAAATTTGACCCTGCGACCGGAACCATGGAAGAGAGTGCTGATGTTCCCGCTTCCATCATGTATAACTACAACTCCATCCAGAGCGGAGTCACCACGGATCTTATTATCACCAACAGCTCCGGTATCCTGACCTATAACCTCGGGGATGCGGAACCGAAGATGATCATGAACTATGTGAATTCGGATCTAAGTTCCTACGGTGTCAATTCCATTCAGTTCATAGACGAGGAGCACTTTATCGGATTTTTCTACGACGAGTCACAGAATTCGCAGGTGGGAGCAATCTTTACATATATTCCGCCCGAGCAGATTCCGGACAAGGAAGTCCTCGTTCTTGCAAGCAGCTTTGTGGACTTTGAAGTTCAAACCCGCGTGGTAAAATTTAATAAAGAGAGCGATAAGTACCGGATTGTGACAAAGGATTATTCCTCCTACAATACTTCAGAGGACTGGACAGCAGGACAGACACAGTTAAACAATGATATCATAACGGGAGGTATGCCGGATATCCTGATAGATTCCAATTTCCTTCCCATCGAGAACTATGTTTCCAAGGGGCTGCTTATGGATATCGATGCGCTGATTGCACAGGATGAGGAGCTTTCGAAGGTTGAGTTTCTGCAGAATGTCTTTGACGCATTTCGTATTGGAGGAAAGCTGTACCAGGTTATTCCCGGTTACAGCGTGCGCACCATGGCTGCCAAGAAATCTCTGGTGGGGGACCGTGTTGCCTGGACTGTGGATGATGCCATGAATATGGTAAAATCTCTGGGGCCGGAGAGCAGTCTGGTGAGCGAATGGACCCGGGAGACTTTCCTCAGTTATATGATGCAGTACTGCGGCAGTGACTTCGTGGATGTGGAGACAGGAAAGTGCAGCTTTGATTCTGAGAACTTCATAAAGCTCTTGGAGCTTGCAAGGGAGCTTCCCGAATCCCTTGACGTGGATTACAACGACGAGTCGTACTGGGAAGAGTATAATGCGCATTACTATACACAGTATCGCGAGAATCGAACGATCCTGAAGCAGTGCTATATTTATTCCATCCGGGAACTGAACTATACGATCAACGGAGATTTCGGTGAGGACGTAAGCTTCGTCGGCTTCCCCACCGAGAGCGAGCAGGGATCCGTGATTTCTCCTGCTTCCTCCTTCCTGATCTCCTCAAAGACCGCCTGTCCCGAAGGCGCGTGGGAGTTTGTCCGCTATTATCTGTCGGAAGAGTATCAGAGTGAGCATTCCTATATGCTGCCCACCCGAAAGGATGTGTTCGAGGACTTCGCCTCTCATGCTACGGAAAAGCCTTACTATATTGATGAAAACGGAGAAAAGGTGGAGTACGACGAAACGTACTGGATCAACGAGGAATCCATTCCACTGGAACCGTTAAACCAGAGTCAGGTAGATGCAATTAAGAATTTCCTGTATACGGTTTCCAAGAAAGAGTACAATAATGAGGCGATACTCAATATCATCACGGAGGAGTGCGGCGCGTTCTTCAGCGGACAGAAGAGTGCCCAGGATGTGGCAGGCATTATTCAGAGCCGCGTACAGATTTACGTGAACGAGAACCGATAGGCGCGATCTGCTCACAGCTTTACAGGAATGTCATGTTCTTCGAGATAAGTAACGAGATTTAGTTCCTGTCCGTGATCCTTAAGCCATTGCCTGCGCTGTTTGTAGTCCGGCATGACGGACGCTACGGCAGCCCAGAATGCTTTGGAGTGATCCATGTGGCACAGATGACAGAGCTCATGGACGACTACGTAATCCAGAATCGGTAATGGAGCAAAGATCAAACGGTAGTTAAAGGAGAGTGTGCCTCTTGAGGAACAGCTTCCCCAGCGGGTTTTCTGATCCCGCACCGTAATGGAGGTGTAATTTCCTCCGGTAAATTGAACCCAGTATGCCGCACGTGCGCAGAAGACTTCTTTGGCGCGCGTGCGGTATCTTTTTTCGAGATTGGCGAGGCGGTTTTGCTCCGCCGGAG